>CANHJV010000030.1 GCA_947461225.1 Gemmatimonadota bacterium
CATCCGTTATCGGTCGGCGAAGAGAAGCAAATTGCGAAACGCCTCGCGTGGTGGGCGGAGCGTGGCGGGCCTCCGGTGGCCGAGTAACGGAACTCGACCGAGGGGACGGGTACCACAGACGGACATCGTGGGTCGCTGGCTGCGGCGGCGCCTGCGCCATTCAAGCCGACCTTTCAGTTCTAGGGATACCAAATGCGCATGACGAGGGCGATACGGCTTTGGATGACCGCTGGAGTGGTCGCGGCGTTGACCACGGCCGGTGCGGCGTGCGCCACACTCGGACGCGCGACGTTCAAGGAACCAGTGGTTACCCTGCGCCAGTTCGATGTGACGGGGCTTGGGCTCTCCGGGGGCAGCGTCGACGTCGTGCTCTCGGTGTACAACCCAAACGGGTACAAGCTCGACGCGCTGAGTATGACCTATCAGGTGGATGTGGACACCACCAAGCTGGGAAGCGGGGCGCTCGACGGCCGGTTCGTCGTGCTGGAAAAGGACTCCTCCCTGGTGCGCTTACCGGTACGTTTCACGTATGCCGGGCTGGGCGCGGCCGGTCGGTCGCTCCTGTCGGCCGGCACGGTGAACTATCGCGTGCGTGGCGATTTCACGGTCTCCACGCCGCTTGGCAATTTCACCCGTCCGTACGATCGGACGGGACGGTACTCTTCAGTGTCCGGTAACGGGCGCTGATTGGCTTCGCCCTCTCAGATTAGGTAGACGCACATCAGCCGCGAGATCATTTCCCTCACGCCGCCAGTCGAGCGCGCCGTGCTCGTCAGCGCGCCGTCGAAGCGTGGTAACGCCCGCCATCAGTCGGACGAGCACCTCGAAGAGCTCGCTCGTTTGGCCGACACGGCCGGGGCGATCGTCGTCGGCCGTCTGACGCAGGCGCTCGATCGGCCGCATCCGGCGACGTACCTCGGCAGCGGAAAAGTCGAGGAGCTCAAACTGCGGATCAATGAACTCGGCGCGACGCTGGTGATTTTCGACGACGAGTTGACGCCCGCGCAGGGCAAGAACGTCGAAGCCATCGTCGGCACGCGCGTTATGGATCGCGCCGAGCTGATTCTCGACATCTTCGCCACGCGGGCGCGGTCGAGCGAGGCCCGCATGCAGGTGGAGCTTGCGCAGTTGCAATATCTGCTGCCGCGTCTTACGCGCATGTGGACCCACCTCGAGAAATTCCGCGGCGGCATTGGTGTGCGCGGACCCGGTGAAACGCAGCTCGAAACCGACCGTCGTCTCATTCAGCACCGCATCCGGGTGCTCAAGGAGCGGCTGGCCGACGTCGAGCGGGCGCGAGAAGTGCAGCGGGAGGGGCGCAAGTCGCACTTTCGTGTTGCCCTCGTGGGCTACACGAACGCCGGCAAATCATCGATTCTGCGGCAGATGGCGAATGACGTGCAGGTGTTCGTGGAAGACCGTCTGTTTGCCACGCTCGATCCGCTCACGCGCGAAGTGGACGTCGGGGACGGCTACACGGTGCTGCTGACCGACACCGTCGGTTTCATTCGGAAGCTACCTCACCATCTGGTCGCGTCGTTCCGGGCCACGCTGTCCGAAGCGAAGGAAGCCGATTTGCTACTGCACGTCATTGACGCGAGTCATCCGGTGTGGGAAGAGCAGCGGGATGTCGTAGACGGCGTGTTGGCGGATCTCGGTCTGGCCGACCAGCCGAAGCTGTACGTGATGAACAAGATGGACTTGCTACCGGCCGAGGACGCCTCGGCGGTGCGCGAGCGCGTGGCGAATCTGATTCCCAACTCGCTGTTCGTCTCGGCTCTCGAAGCCGGTGGCCTCGACGTGCTGCGCGCGTCGCTGCTGGATAGTCTTCGTCGGCAGCGCCCTGTTCTTGAGGTGCGATTGCCCGTCGCGAATGGCCGGATGATCGCGGAGATGCATCGCGACGGCGAAGTGCTGGACCAGCGCACCGATGAGGATGTCATCGTGCTGCGGGCCCGGCTCGACGACCGCACGATCGGCCGGCTGCGTCAGGCAGGTGCGCGGATTACCGTGCTCAGGGGCGTCGAACGCGTCAAGGTGCCGTCCGCCGCAGCGGAAGTATTCTGATCGCTCGCCTCGGGGAGCGGAGGCACAAACGGCCGGTCATCAGTGATGATGACCGGCCGTTCGCGTAGCATCGATATTGCATGGGCGTGCAGGGACTCGAACCCCGGACCTCTGCTGTGTGAAAGCAGCGCTCTAACCAGCTGAGCTACACGCCCGAAACCCATCCGCGCTCGACAACTTGTAGCGCGGATCAAGAACGTAACGGGAGGGATCGGCGGTGGGAAGCCCCTCGGCGCAGGTGAATAGACAAACGCCCCGGTGCAGAGCACCGAGGCGTATGGTCCGGGTGGGACTTGAACCCACGATCCTTCGATTATGAGTCGAGCGCTTTAACCGACTAAGCTACCGGACCGAACGTGGCGATCTCCCGCCCCCGCCTGTGGGACAATGTACGTCAACCGTCCGCAATGTGCGCGTCATACGCCTCGAGCACTTCGGCTGGGGTGACCGTGGCCGCGCCGAGTTTGCCCACCTCGACGCCGGCCGCGTAGTTCGCGACGATCGCCGCCTCGAGGGCGGTAGCTCCGGCCGCCAGCATTGTGGCCAGATATGCGGTGACGGTGTCTCCCGCACCAACCACGTCGTACACTTCGCGCGCCGTGGTGGGGACACGGTGCACCACGCCATCCGATGACACCAAGGCCATGCCGCGCTCACCGAGCGTAAGGAGCAGGTGATCAACGCCGAGGCGCGCGAAGGTGTCCGGCAACGCCGCCGGATGCTCGAGATCAACCGCTGCGCCAAGGGCGCTTTCCAGCTCCCGCCGGTTCGGTTTAAACACGGTTGCGCCGCGATACGCGAAGAAGTTACGGAACTTCGGGTCGACGACGATCGGTAGCTGTCGCGCACGCGCGACGGCGATCGCGCCTTCGATGACCGCCGGTACGAGCACGCCTTTATTGTAGTCTTCGAATACGAGCGCGGTCGCGTGCGGCATCGCGGCTTCAATCGCCTGGAGTACGCGCGTGACGTCGGCCGTCCCGAGGTCCGCGTCGTCCTCTTCGTCGAACCGCACCAGCTGCTGCGAGCGCGCCATGACGCGGGTCTTGGTTGTGGTGGGTCGGCCAACCGTGACCAACGATCGCGACTCCATCCGTCCGGCCTCGAGTCGTTCGCGCAGCGTGCGGCCAGCCACGTCATCCCCCACGACCGCAACAAGATCGCACCCCGCGCCGACGGCGGCGACGTTCTGCGCCACATTGGCGGCACCACCAAGGGCGAGTTTGCGCTCGCGAACGCGCACCACAGGCACCGGCGCTTCGGGTGAGATACGATCGACGTCGCCGCGGAGGTACACATCGAGCATGGCGTCGCCGACGATGACGACATGCTGCGAGGCGGCAGCAGCCAGCAGTGCCTCGAGCCGAGCGCGGGAGATGGTGGGCGTCATGGCGGGGAAGCTAGTCGGCGCGATTAGCTTCGTCACCGGGAGTGCGTCCCAATGCCGTCCTGTGCCGTCCCCCCTTCCCGTTGTGATGCCCACCTCGTCATCTCCCCGCGGGTCCGTCGTCTCGCGCCGCTCGCCGGTTCTGGTACTGGCCGCGTCGCTGATCGGCATCTCCTTCGCGGCACCGCTGATCCGGCTGTCCACGAGTACGGCCATCGTCATCGCCACGTGGCGACTCGGGCTGTCCATGCTCATCGTAGCGGCGGTTTTGCTGGTCACCGGGTCTTGGCGCGAGTGGCGCCTGCTGTCCCGTCGGGAACTGCTGCTGGCGGCGGGCGCCGGCGTCCTGCTGGCCCTCCACTTCTGGAGCTGGAACGCCTCGCTGCGGTATACCAGCGTGGCCGCCTCGGTCGCCCTGGTGAACCTGCAGCCGGTGTTGATCGCCAGCGTGTCGGCACTCTGGCTTCACGAATCACCTTCGGGCCGACAGTGGGTCGGCGTGGTCATCGCGGTGGTCGGCGCCTTGGTGGTGGGGTTGGCCGATGTTCCGGGAGGAATGCCCGGCCTCGTGACGGCGCTCGCCGGTGGAGCGACCGCTGAGGGCGGTGGCCGGGCGCTGTTCGGCGACCTGCTGGCGCTCGTAGGCGCGGTCACGGCCGCGCTGTACTACCTCATCGGGCGCCAGCTGCGCCAGCGGATCGGGGTGTGGCCGTATGTCTCCCTCGCCTATGGTGCGGCATTCGTCACCTGCCTGGCAATCGCGCTGACCAGCGGTGAGGCGCTGCTGCCGCAGTCGAGCCGCGAACTGTCGATCTTTGCGGGGCTGGCCATCGGTCCGATGCTGCTCGGACACACGGGTATGAACTGGGCGCTCGGGCACCTGCCGGCGTTTGTCGTCAATCTCACGACGCTTGGTGAGCCGATCGGCGCCACGATTCTGGCCGCGCTCCTCCCTGGAATTGCCGAAGTCCCGGGCGTCGGCACGCTCGTGGGCGGGGGCCTGGTGCTCGCCGGTGTCCTGCTGGCGTCGCGCCGCACGCGGAAATCCGTGAAATCCTGACTGCACCCGAAAGGTCATCCGAGCCGACTCGTCTCCCGCGTCTCGGTTATCTTTCAGGGGTGAGCGAGACTCGATCGATATTTTCAGGCGCCGGAGCGCCCTCCGCCGACCAACACGGCGCGTCAGCACAGGGGCCGTATGCATCGGCGGCGCCGGTGGTATTCGCCCCAGCGCTTCGGGAACGCCACTTCGACGTGGTGGTAACGCGCGGCGGCACGGTGGAATCGCGTCACCGCGTGCACGCCGCCGTGGTGGATGCCAATGCGACCCTGCTCGAGGCCGTCCGGAATCCGCACACCGAGACGTGGTGGCGCTCCTGCGCCAAGCCGTTTCAGGTGATGCCGTTGGTGCGGTCGGGGGGCATGGAGCGCCTCGGATGGGGGGACAGCCAACTGGCCTTGGCCTGTGCGTCGCACGGTGGCGAGCCGGAGCACGTCGCGCTGGCGGAGTCGATGTTGGCCGCCATCGGCCTTGAAGAAGGCGATCTGGCGTGTGGCGCCCATGAACCGCTGGCGTCACGCGGCGCGCGGTTGCTTCGCGAGTCGGGAGACCGATTGACGCGCCTCCATAACAACTGTTCGGGCAAGCATGCGGCAATGCTGGCGCGGGCGGTCCTTCTGGGAGAGCCGACGAGCGGCTACGAGCACGCCGGGCACGCGGTGCAGCGGGCGGCGCACGAGACGGTCGCCGCCTGGGCGGGCATGACGCCGGAGCAGATCGGTGTCGGGGTAGACGGCTGCGGCGTGACCGTGTTCTCGTTGCCATTGGCGAACATGGCGCTTTCCTATGCGCGGCTTGCGCACGCCGCGACGCACGGCGACGAGCCGAGCCGGCGCATTCTGCACGCAATGACGTCACAACCCTTTCTCGTGGGTGGGAGCGATCGGTTCGATACCCGCCTTATGGAAGCCGTTGGCGGCAACGTGGTCTGCAAAGTCGGCGCGGAAGGTGTTCATACGTTCGCGATCATCGACCGCGGTATCGGCTTCGCCCTCAAGGTTGAAGACGGATCGCAGCGCGCGCAGTTCGTCGCGGTGTTGGCGATGCTGGCCGAGTACGACGGCTTGCCGTCGCCTTTGCCGGAGAGCTTGCGCGATGCGGCCGTTCGCGCGGTGCGGAACACGCGGGGAGAACAGGTCGGCGAAGTGTTCGTCAGTATGGCGCCGCTCGGCGCACCGGCAAGCAGTCACGCCTCGTAACGGCGAGGAGCCGATGAGCCAGGCGGAGGCGCGTACCGGTGAGACGACCGGCGTTGATTCGATGACAGTGCGCGGACACGTGCCGGTTACACTCGACGCACTCGATGCGGAAACGGCGGCGCTCGTTCGGCTGGCGGCGGTGTTGGCTGGTGGTAGCGAGGCGGAGGTTCGTATCGAGCTCACGGGGGTGAACGGCCTCGTGAATCCGGTGTGGGTTGAAGAGGTCATTCTGCAGACGTACCTGTTCGCCGGCTTCCCGCGCGCGCTCAACGCCGCGCGGGATTGGCGTCGAATTTCCGGTCGCAGCGCACCGACGCCGGCAGAGGATGCTGAGCGTGCGGTGCTGGATTTTTCTGAGCGTGGCGAGGCGACATGCGCCACGGTGTACGGCGAATTCTACGATCGGTTGCGCGTGAACATTCGCGGGCTTCACCCGGCACTCGATCGGTGGATGATCACGGAGGGGTACGGCAAAGTGCTCGGACGGCCGTTGCTCGATCTGGCACGTCGTGAGTTGTGCGTCGTCGCCGCGTGCGCGATCGCGCGACAGGATCGGCAGCTCCATTCGCATCTGCATGGTGCGTTGAACGCGGGAGCAGCGGCCGGAGTGGTCACGGCCGCGTTGCGGGTTGTTGCTCCGTTGATCGGCGATGACGACATGCGTCGTTATCTCGGCCTTTGGGCGCGAGTGCAGGGCAAGTAGGGCGGCAGGTCAGGTTCGGCAGGACCATCAGCACGCAGTGCAATCGAAGTTTTTTGGCGGCGCCTTGGTGGCCGGCTGCCTCTCTCGTTTCGGAAGTGATTCATGTTCGTAGATCGCGTACTCGTGAAGGTCGAAGCAGGAACAGGTGGATCGGGACAGACGTCGTTCCGTCGCGAAAAGTTCGCGCCCATGGGCGGCCCTGACGGTGGCGACGGCGGACGCGGCGGCGACGTGATCGTGCGCGGCGACCGGAACCTCACCACACTGCTTGACTACACGTACCGCGATGCCTGGAAGGCCGAACGCGGACAGCACGGTGAAGGGTCGAATCGCACTGGCCGTTCGGGTGAAGACATCGTGTTGCCCGTGCCTCCCGGCACGGTCGTGCGCGATGCCGAAACGCAGGAGTTCCTCGGCGAAGTCATGGAGGATGGACACACTATTCTCGTGGCAAAGGGCGGGCGGGGCGGTAAGGGCAACTCCTTTTTCGTGACGCCCACGCACCAGTCGCCGCGCGAGTGGCAGCCGGGTGAGGAAGGAATGGCCCGGACGCTTGAACTCGAACTCAAGCTGATCGCCGACATCGGTCTCGTCGGACAGCCGAATGCGGGCAAGAGTACGCTCCTCTCGGTCATCTCGGCGGCCCGCCCCAAGATCGCGGACTACCCGTTCACGACGTTGTCGCCGAACCTCGGCGTGGTCCCCCTCAGCGATCACCGCTCGTTCGTGGTGGCCGACATCCCGGGCATCATCGAAGGCGCGTCGGAAGGCAAGGGACTTGGCCTGCGGTTCCTTCGTCACATCGAGCGGACGCGCATGCTGGCGTTCATGATCCCCATCGATGCGGAAGATTGGCAGGCGGAGCTCGATCAATTGCGTCACGAGATTTCGTCGTACTCCACCGAACTCGCCGCCAAGCCGTACTGCGTCGTGTTCACCAAGCTCGACCTGCTCGGCGAGCATTACGTGCCGGACATCGAGGCGCCGGGCGCATTCGGCAAGTACGCGATCAGCGCGGCTGGTCGCATGGGGCTCGACGTGGTGCTCGATGCGTGGTGGCGTGAGCTGCTCGCGATGCGCGTGGAAGCCGAGAAGCCGGCACGCGATGCGCAATTTCTTCCCTGACGAGGGGGCGGCCCCGTTGACATCGGTGTTGACGGAGGCCGCGCAGCCGGCGCACTCGCAAGCACGGCGCGATGTGATTGCGCTGCGCCAGGTCGCCGGACTCGGCGACGTCGGTGTGACGCGCTTGCTGTCGCTCCACGGCGACGCCACACGCGCGCTCGCGTCTGTACCCACTGAGCGGCGAGAGCAGGCGCTGCGCGAAGCCGACCGCATTCTGGCGGATCTGCAGCGCATCGGCGGTGACGCGCTCGTGGCCGGCTCCGATCGATACCCGGCGCGCGTGCTCGAACTGTCTGATGCGCCACCAGTTCTCTATGCGCAGGGAACGCTGGCTAGTGCGCATCCTCCGGCCGTTGCCATTGTGGGAACCCGTGCGGCGTCCGCCTACGGCCTTCGCGTGGCGCGTGCCATCGCGACCGCCTGCGCACGCGCTGGCGTCACGATCGTGAGTGGCCTGGCGCGCGGAATCGATGGCGCGGCGCACGAAGCGGCGCTGGCTGCCGGCGGGCGCACCGTCGCCGTGCTCGGGACGGGTCTCGATGTGCACTATCCCCGCTCGCATCGCACGCTGCAGGAGCGCATCGCGCGTGACGGCCTGCTGCTGACGGAGCAGATCCCCGGGGATTCAGGGCACGGTGGCACGTTCCCCCGTCGTAATCGCATCATCGCGGCGCTGGCCGATATCACCGTTGTCGTCGAAGCCGGGAAAGGAAGCGGTGCCCTCATCACCGCCGATCATGCGCTTGAATTGAACCGCACGGTGGCGTGTGTGCCGAACGCGATAGATCAGGCCTCGTCGCTGGGCAGCAACGCGCTGCTCAAGATGCACGCCGAGCCGATCCTCGCCGTTGACGATGTGTTGGCGTTGCTGCGAATCGATCGCTCCATGTCCACGCACGTGTCCCTCGATGGCGATGCGGCGCGGTGCTGGGACGCCCTGCGGCAGGGGGCCCGCGACCTCGATCAGGTCGCGGCCGTCGCGCGCTTGCGACCCCGGGAAGCGGCGGCGGTCTTGAGTGCGCTCGAAATCGACGGACTCGTGCACTTCGGCCCCTCGGGGCAGGTGTATCCGTCTGTCAGCGCGTCGTGAGCGCTCCGACTGCGGCACCCGTTGGCTATCGGCATTTGTATCTGCACGTCCCGTTCTGTGCGAGGCGCTGTAGCTACTGTGACTTTGCGATCGCCGTCCGCAAGCACGTGCCATGGCGCGCCTTTGCCGATTCGGTCGACGCGGAGCTTCGCATACGTGGTGCGGCGCATTCCTGTGACGTGCTCACAACCCTCTATCTCGGCGGCGGCACGCCGTCGCGCTTGGGTGGGGAGGGTATTGAGCGCCTCTTCGCGACGTTGCATCAGCACATCCGGTTGGACGCGCACGCGGAGGTGACGCTGGAGGCGAACCCGGAAGACGTCTCGCCGGAGGCGGTCGCCGCGTGGCGCCGGGCAGGTGTGAATCGGGTCAGCCTCGGAGTGCAGAGCTTCAACGACCGCGTGCTATCGTGGATGCATCGTGTGCACGATGCCGATGCGGCCCTGCGAGCGGTCGATACGTTGCGGGCTGGCGGGATCGACGCGATGTCGCTCGATCTCATCTTCGCCGCGCCGGACACGCTGGGGCGCGATTGGAGCGACGACATTACGCGCCTGCTTGCGCTCGACCCCGACCACATCTCGCTGTACGGACTCACGATTGAACCGCAGACGCCGCTGGGGCGATGGCATGCGCGTGGGGAGGTCGAGGAGGCGCCGGAAGAGGTGTACGAGCGTCAGTTCCTCCATTCGCACGAGCGATTGCGGACGGCTGGCTTCGAGCACTACGAGGTGTCGAATTTCGCACGGCCAGGTTGTCGCGCCCGGCACAACAGCGCGTACTGGCAGAACGTGCCCTATCTGGGCATTGGCCCGTCGGCCCACGGCTTCGACGGATCGGAGCGGCGTTGGAATCACGCGGCGCTGGCCGCGTGGGAATCGGCGTTGTCCACTGGCGTTGACCCCGTGGATGGCGCGGAAATACTCAGCGGCCCGAACCGTGAGGCCGAGATGGTGTACCTTGGGTTGCGCACGATCGACGGGCTGGAGCTTCGGGAGGGTGAGGAAGCCCGCGTCGCCACGTGGCGTCGGCAGGGGTGGATTGAGTCTGTTGATGAGACCGCCGGAACACGTATCCGGTGCACCGCCTCCGGGTGGCTTCGGCTCGATGCCTTAGCCACCGACTTGACAGCCCTTCGAAGTCGTTCGTAGCGTTACACTTATGGCTATAAGCGGGGAGCTCTCCGAGCGGGAGCGACAGGTACTGGAAGCGGTGATCCACAGCTACGTGGCAACGGCCGAGCCCGCGGGTTCGCGCACGTTGTCGCGTCGCTTTGGCTTGGGCATTTCGCCCGCCACCATCCGGAACACGATGAGTGACCTGGAGGAGAAGGGCTTTCTCTTTCATCCGCACACCTCGGCCGGGCGCATCCCCACGGACAAAGCGTATCGGGTGTACGTCGACTCGCTGATGCGGGTGGAGTCGATCACCGGCGATGCGCAGCGACGGTTGCATGCCGACATCTCGACCGGTGGATCGGCGATCGAGGCGATTCTCCGTCGTGCCGCGCAGTCACTCGGGGTGCTGACGCAGGAACTCGGCGTCGCCCTTGGTCCTCGGTTTGAGCGGGCGACACTGCGTCAGGTCGAGTTGGTCCGGATGTCGTCGGAACGCCTGCTGATGGTGCTCACGCTGCACGGCGGTGCCGTCCGTACGGTATTCGTCGAGGTCCCGGGCGTCATTGCCGACGAGGCGCTCATCGAAGTCACGATCGTGCTCAACGAGCGCCTCTCGGGGCTCACCCTCGAGCAGGTCCGGACGACGCTTGCCTCTCGGTTGCGTGATGTCCAGCTCAAGCCGGAAACGGCCGAACTGCTGCACATCTTCGTGCAGGAGGGGGAGCAGGTGTTTGGGCGCGTGGCGGATCCACTGGAGACGGTCGTGCTTGGACAGCCGTCGTTGCTGGCGGATCAGCCCGAGTTCGCCAGTGGTGAACGCTTGCGGCAATTGATCGAGCTGACGGAAACTCGACAGCAGGTCGCGTCGTTGCTTGAAGCGAAGCCGGGTGCCAACGGTATTTCGATCACCATTGGTAACGAGCACGGCGACCCGCGGCTTGAACCGTTCACCGTAGTCACCGCCGAGTACCAGGCGGGGTCGCTGAGCGGCGTCATCGGCGTGATCGGTCCGACGCGGATGCCGTATGACAAGGTGATCGCGTTGGTCGGCCACACCTCCCGACTCGTGTCCGATTTGCTCTGCTGACCGTCCTCCCCTCGCTTCGAGCGGGCGGAGCGGTCGATATTTGCCGTAGGCGTTTCTGTACGACTTTGAGTTCCCCGACGGGCGTCCGGCTTCCGGCACCCGTCGTTCGATAGCGCGGCCTACTGGCAGCGCGTTCTTCCGGGTTTCGACATGGCCGATTTTTACGCGGTGCTTGGTGTGCCGCGCGATGCATCTGACGACGACATCAAGAAGGCGTATCGTCGCCTGGCGATGCAGTGGCACCCTGACCGTAATGGCGGCGCGAAGGAGGCCGAGGAGAAGTTCAAGACGATCACCGAGGCCTACGACGTGCTGCGCGATCCCCAGAAGCGCGCCGCGTTTGATCGGTACGGCGAGGCCGGACTGCGCGGTGCCCAGCAGCAGCAATACGAGCATGTCGATCTCTCCGAGGCGCTGAACATCTTCATGCGCGACTTCGGTGGTTTCGGCGACCTGTTCGGTGGGCAGGGGGGGGGCCGTCGAAACGGGCCGCGCGCGGGCGCGGACGTGAAACTGCCGCTGCCGCTCACCCTAACCGAAGTCGCCACGGGCGTCGAGAAGACGGTCGTCCTCAAGGTGCTCGAGGCGTGCGACAAGTGCGACGGGTCGGGTGCCGAGCCGGGCACGAAACCGCAAGCGTGCAACACCTGCGGCGGCGCCGGCGAAGTGCGACGTGCGCAGCGTTCCTTCTTCGGTCAATTCGTCTCGGTCGCCCCGTGTCCGACCTGTGCCGGGGAAGGCGTGGTGGTGTCGTCGCCGTGCAAGAAGTGCCGCGGCGAAGGTCGCGCGCGCGCCGAGCGCACGCTCAAGATACAGGTGCCGGCGGGGGTGGCGACTGGGCAGTACATGACGCTTCGTGGCGCGGGAAATGTGGGGCCGCGCGGCGGCACGAAGGGCGATGTCCTCGTGGTATTCGAGGTGGAGGACGATGAGCGCTTCGATCGCGATGGCGAGGATCTGTTCTGCGAAGCACTGGTCACGTACTCGCAGCTCGTCTTCGGGGCGGACATCCGCGTCCCCGGTCTCACGGGAGATCTTTCGCTGCGCGTGCCAACGGGCACGCAGAGCGGCACCGTATTCCATCTGCGCGGGCGTGGCCTGCCACGTGTGAACGCCTCCGGCACCGGCGATCTCCACGTGAAAGTGCAGCTCTGGACGCCGCAGGATGTCGAGGGTGAGGAGAAGGCCGTGATCGAGCGGTTGGGCACGCTGCAAGGGCAGGCGCCGCCACAGCGCGAGAAGGGCTTCTGGTCGAAGATGAAGGAGGCCCTCGGTGCTTGAGGCCTCGTTGCGCTGGGTCAGCGTCCGGGTCAGCCCTGGAGCCGACGTGGGGAGTCGCGACGCGTGTATGGCCGCCCTGTTCGCGGTTGGCGCGCAGGGGGTGCATGAAGATGGGACCGCGCTCGTCACGCACTTCCCGCCGTCGACCGACCTCGAAGCGGTGCATCTCGCGCTCACCGAGGCCGACGAAGGCGTGACCATCGAGACGGCCCCCGTGCCCGATATCGACTGGAGCGAAGCGTGGAAGTCGCGCATCAATGCGCACGATCTGGGCTCGCTCACCGTGACGCCTCCGTGGCTCGCGGAGGGGCGCGATCCCGCGCGCACGATCGTCATCGAGCCGGGGATGGCGTTCGGTACGGGCGAGCACGCCACGACACGCGGCGTCGTGCGCCTACTGCCCACCGTCATGCGTGACGGCGATATCGTCGCCGACCTCGGGGCGGGCAGTGCAGTCTTGGCGATCGCGGCGGCTAAGCTCGGGGCTGCGCGCGTGTATGCCGTCGAGCTCGATGGCGAAGCGATACCTGACGCCGAGCTCAATGTGCAGCGCAATGGCGTCGCCGATCGCGTGCATGTCTTCGAGGCGGACGCCGGGGCGTTGCTGCCACTGCTGGCGCCGGTCCGCGTCGTGTTGGCGAACATCATCTCGTCCGTCCTCGTCGAGCTATTGCCGGTCATCGCGGCCTCGCTTACCGCCGACGGTGGCGCCATCCTGAGTGGAATCCTGCAGGACGAGCGTGCGGAAATGCTCGCCGTGCTGGCGGCCACGGGCTGGCGTGTCCTCGATGAGGATGCGGAGGACATCTGGTGGTCGGTCTCGATCGCGAGGGCGTAGCCGCCGGACGTCCGAACTTCGTCACGACCGAGCCGTTCGCGGTCGGGGCGACGTGCGTGCTCGACGAACACGCGGCGCGACACATGCGCGTGCTGCGGCTCGACTCGGGTGCCGTCGTTGGCGTGCGGGACGGGCAGGGGCACGTCGGCGCGGGGCAGCTCGTCCGGCTCACGAAAACGCAGGCCTATATCGAGATCAGCGACGTCGCCGTGATTGCGCCGCTGCCCGAGGTGCATCTGCTCGTGCCGGTGGCCGATCGGGATCGGATGCTGTGGTTGGCAGAGAAAGCCTGCGAGCTGGGCTGTACGAGCTGGCGACCGGTGCTGTGGCGACGTTCTCGGAGCGTGTCGCCGCGCGGTGAGGGGGTCGCCTTTCAGCAGAAGGTGATGGCTCGCATGACCAGCGCCCTGGCGCAGTCTGAAGGGGCGTGGCTCCCCCAGCCCTTCCCCGAGGCGACACTAGAGCGTGCCGTGCTGGCCGCGCCGGCGGGTGACCGTCTCGTCCTCGACCCGGCGGGGGCACCGATGGTTGGTCCGGCCGCTTCGCACCTTCAGGAACCGATCGTGTTGGCCATCGGCCCGGAGGGTGGAATCGAGGCGGATGAGCTCGAGGCGCTGGTGTCGGCCGGGTTTCGCCCGGTTCGCCTGGGGCCGACCATTCTTCGCTTCGAAACGGCTGCCGTGGCGGCGCTCGCGATCGCTCGGACGGCGCTCGGTGCCACCTCTACCGCGCATTCCCCGCTTCCGGAGTCCTGATGTCAGACGCATGTATCTTCTGTCGCATCGTTGGTGGGACCATTCCCACCACGCTGATCGCCAGCAACTCTCATGGCGTCGCCTTCCGCGACCTGCATCCGCAGGCGCCCGCCCACCTGCTCGTGATCCCGCGGCGCCACGTGGCGTCGCTGGCGGAGGCCACGGATGCTGGCGAGCTGGGCGCGTTGATGCTGTTGGCGGCCGAGGTCGCGCGCGCGGAAGGGCTGGAGGAGACGGGGTATCGGGTGGTGGCCAATACGGGGACGGATGGCGGGCAAACCGTCCATCATCTTCACCTGCATGTGCTGGGCGGACGGGCGATGCACTGGCCGCCAGGGTAATTGGTCGCCTCCCTCTGGAATTATCGTGGTTTGCGCCTTGACCTCCCCCCTTGGTATGGGTAGGATTTAAGGCTGTCGTTCTATCGCAACGTGTCTGTCACGCCATCATTTACGAGGTTTCGTTTGTCCGAAGTCATCATCCACGAGGACGAGAATTTTGAGCGTGCGCTCAAGCGCTTCAAAAAGAAGTGCGAGAAGGCCGGGATCCTGTCCGACCTGCGCAAGCATCGTCACTATGAGAAGCCCTCGGAGAAGCGCAAGCGCAAGATGAACGCGGCCGTCCGCAAGAATCGGCGCACCCGTAACGGGTGAGCAGTTCTGTGGATGCCGGCGGTTCGTTGCTGCCGCGCTTGCAGCGTGATCAAGCCAACGCACGACGGGAGCAGCTGAAGGATCGCGTGCTCCTCCTTGGGATGATCATTTCCGACGTCAAAAACCGAGAGCTCGAACTACGTCGCGATGCCACCGACGATGACGTCATCGACGTCATCCGCAAGGGTATCAAAAAGCGGCGCGAGTCGGTCGAACTTTACGGAAAAGCTGGGCGAACGGACCTGCTCGAGAAGGAACAGAGCGAGGTAACGGCCCTCGAGGTGTACCTGCCGGCCGAAGTCGATCCGGACGAATTGCGCGCAGCGGTTCGCGCCGCGATGCAAGGAGGAGCTGCCAACATCGGCGCCGTCATGGCCAAGGTGATGCCGCAGTTCAAGGGACGGGTCGAAGGCGGGACGATCAACGCAATCGTGCGCGAGGAACTCGCGCGCGGGTGACAACGAGAACGCACGACACGTCGTGGCGAGCCGAATGACAGCACACCGCAGGATTCGAACCCGGACTAGCGCCCTCGGCGGTCCGGGTTCGTGCCGTTTCAGCCACGCCGCGCATCGACGGGCACACGCGGCATGATGAACGCGCATGCCCTCGGCATTCTCGAATTTCCGCGTATGCTCGCGCACGTCGCTGGGCGCGCGAACTCTGGCCCTGGCGCGGCCGCTGTCCGCACGCTCGCGCCTCGACGTGATCGGGAGTGGATCGAGGCCGAGCATGCACGGGTCGGCGCGATGCGCGCGCTGGTGTCGTCCGACCTGACGTGGCCGACTGAGCCGATCCCCGAACTGGGCGAAGCACTCCGCCGGTTGCGGATCGAAGGACTCACGTGGACGGCGCTCGAACTCCTACAGGGCGCCACCCTGATCCGTTCGTCGCGCCGCGTCCGTGATGCCCTCCGCGATCCCCGCCGTCCGCGCATCACCGTCGCGTATCTGCAGGCCTACCTCGAGCAGCTCATCGATCTTCGCGCGCTTGAGGACGCGATCGCCCGAGCGATTTCCGACGATGGGACCGTGCGTGACGATGCGTCGCCGGCCCTTCGTCGTGTGCGTCGGGAGCTCCGACAGGCTGAAGGCGAGTTGGTCCGGTTGCTCGAGCGCGAAATGGCAAAGCTCGAATCGCATCATCAAGTGAGTGATCTGTCGGTCACCATGCGCAACGGCCGATGGGTCATGCCGATGCGCCGTGAAGCGCGCGGCTATGTGGGCGGGATCGTGCACGACAGTTCGGGAACCGGCGCCACGATCTTCGTGGAGCCGCCTGCTGCCGTGGAATTCGGCAATCGCGTGCGTGAACTCGAGATCGATGAGCAGCGTGAAGTCGAGCGTGTCCTGCGCGAACTCACCGAGCAGCTGCATCCGTATCATGATCAGCTGATCGCCGCGTTCAATGCGCTGGTCGCGCTTGACGCGCTGTACGCCCGCGCGCGGTACGCCATCGAGGCCAGCTGTGCGCCGCTGGCGTTCTGTACGCCCGCAGAAGGGTTGGCGATTGTCGACGGCCGTCATCCGCTGCTGCTCTCACGCGGCACACCGGTTGTCCCGTTCGACCTGACGCTCTTCGAGCAGGAGCGCACGCTGCTGGTCTCCGGCCCGAATACCGGCGGCAAGACGGTCCTGTTGAAAGCGATCGGCCTGCTCAGCGCACTGGCGCAGGCGGGCGTGCCCGTGCCCGTCGGTGCCACGAGCCGCCTGCCGGTGTTCGATGACGTGTTCGCTGACGTCGGTGACGAACAGAGCATCGAAGCCAGTCTGTCGACGTTCAGCGCGCACCTGAAGAACCTCGGGGAGATTCTGCGCTCGGCCACCCCCGACTCGCTGGTGCTCATCGACGAACTTGGCTCGGGGACTGATCCTGCGGAAGGCGCGGCGCTCGGCGGTTCTATTCTGGAAACGCTGACGCGTCGATCGGCCACGACGATTGCGACGACGCACCTTGGACAGCTCAAGCTGCTGGCCACGGAAGTGGACGGTGTCGTGAATGCGTCGCTCCAGTTCGATGCCGTACAGTTGGCGCCGACGTATCGGCTGCTCAAGGGCATTCCGGGTCGCAGCTATGGCCTGAGTATCGCGCGTCGCCTGCAGTTGCCCGAAGACATTATCGTGCGCGCCGAAGAACGCCTGCCGCACGGCGAGCGTGACCTCGCGGTCCTGTTGTCCGACGTCGAGGCGCGAGAGGGCGTGCTCGGCACACGCGAACAGGTGATGGATCGCGAGCAGGAGAAGCTGCGGGCGCGTTTGGCAACGGTCACCGACCGCGAGCTCAAAGTGCGTGAGCGGGAGCGGGAAGCGGAGAAGTCGGCTCGGCAGGAGGCGCGTAAATATCTGCTGGAGGCGCGTGGGCAAGTCGAGCGTGCGATTGCCGAGATCCGGGCCAAGGCCGGTGAGCAGGCCGACGCGCTCGAGGAGTCGGCGCGGGCGGCACGGCGCGCCGTCGAGGAAGCGGCGGCCGCGCAGGGACTCGCCGCCGAGGCGGTGCAACAGCGCGCCGCCCGCGAAAAAGTGCGTACGCAAGTCCGTGCCGCCGTCGACGTGGTGACTCCGAAGGGCGGCGCGCCGCAGAAAGCGCAGGCACCGCTGGCCGAGGGCGATCGTGTCCTCGTGGGCACGCTGGACAACAAGAGCGGACAAGTGCTCGCCGTCCGCGGTAAGGAAGCCCGCGTCATCGTCGGGTCACTCACGGTAACCGTGCCGTTGTCCACGCTGACGCGCTCATCGGCGCCACCGCCACCGGCGGTGAAAGTCACGTACGCCGGTAGCATCCCCGAGGCCGATCCGCTTCGCGAAGTCGACGTGCGGGGGCTCCGCGTGGACGAAGTTGACGACCAGGTGCTTCAGGCGCTCGATGCCGCAGTGCGGTCGGACATGCGCGAGCTGCGCATCATTCACGGCAAGGGCACCGGCGCGCTCCGCTCTCGCGTCGGTGAGATGCTCAAGAAAGACACGCGGGTGGCAGGCTTCCGACTTGGTGCGTGGAACGAAGGCGGGGCGGGTGTGACCGTGGCCGAGTTCACGTGATTTCCGACGAGATCATCGAGCGCGTGCGCACGGCCGCAGACGTCGTGCAGATCATCAGCGAGTTCGTGCCGCTCAAGCGCGCTGGCGGTGATTATCGCGGGCCGTGTCCGTTCCATGGCGGCACGAATCCGAACTTCTCGGTGTCGCCGAAGCGCGGGAGCTATCACTGTTTCGTGTGTCATGAAAGCGGGGATGTCTTCTCGTTCGTCCGGAAGCGCCTCGGTCTCGACTGGCCTTCCGCCGTCAAGATGATCGGAGAGCGCGTCGGCATCGAGGTGATCGACGTGCCCATGCGTGCGCAGGCGCCCGATCCGAATGCCCCGAATTTCGAAGTCCTCGCCGCCGCGGCGGAGTGGTTTCAGCGGCAGCTCACCGACGAGGCCACCGGACGCGACGCACGCGCCTACTTGCAGCAGCGCCAACTCGACGAGGCCGCCTGGGAACGCTTCGGTCTGGGCTTTGCCCCGCGTGATCTTCAAGCGCTGCGTCGGTACTTGCACTCGCTTGGCGCCGATGACGCGCGCCTGATTGAAGCGGGATTGTTTGTGGTGCGGGAAGGTGAGACCGAGCCGCGTCCGCGATTTCGTGGACGGATCATGTTCCCGATTCTCGACGAACTGGGGCGGCATGTCGGCTTCGGTGGACGCGCGCTTGGCGACGACACGCCGAAGTACCTGAACAGTCCAGAGTCGGTGGTCTTTCAGAAGCGAAAGACCTTGTACAACATGCACACCGCGAAGCAAGGAATGCGTCGCGCCGGTCGCGCGATTGTGGTCGAAGGCTATCTCGACGCGATTCGGCTCGCGCTGGCTGGTATCGAGGAAGTGGTCGCGCCGCTCGGCACGGCATTGACCGACGAGCAGGCGCAACTGTTGGTGCGCTATGCGCCCGAAGTGTTCTTGCTGTACGACAGCGATGAGGCAGGACAGAAGGCGACCTTCCGCTCGGGTTTGGAACTGCTCGGGCACAAGGCGACGGTGCGGGTGGTCACGCTGCCGGAGAACGAGGATCCGGACACGTTCGTTCGCGACCATGGTCGTGCCGCGATGGACACACAGCTTGGGCTGGCGATCGACCTCTTCGACCGACAGGTGCAGATGCTGGAGCGCCTTGGATGGTTCTCCGACCTGCGCCGACGCCGCATCGCGATCGACAAGTTGCTGCCCACGATTCGCGCGGCCCGCGATCCACTGACGCGCGATCTGTACCTGGCGCGCTTGGCCGACGTGTCGCACCTCGACAAAGTGACGTTGTCGACGGAAGCGGACGCGGTCACGGATCAGGGACGTCGTCGGACGCCGGGCGGGCCGCCCGAGCGGAACGCCGACGAGCCATTGCCGGAGTTCGAGGGGCCGCCGGTGGAGCACGAGCCGGCGCCCTTGCCGCCGCCCGAAGGGGACAAACCCGTTTGGAAAGGGCGAAAGAACAGCAAGTATGGTGGCGGACCCGAGTGGAAAACGACCAACGTTCCTCCGCGCCCGCGTCGTGACGAACCGATAGAGCGCTCACTCGTGCGCGCCATGTTGGCCGATCGCGGGATCGCCGAGCGGGTCGCCGAGCGGCATCCTCCGAGTTCGTTCCGGCACGCGCAATACGGTGCGCTCTTTGCCGCGCTCCTCGACGCGCCTATGAACGAGGATCTGGATCAGGTTGCCGATCGGCTGGTTCCCGACGCGCTTGCCGTCTTGCGGGAACTCACCGATGGGGCCGTGGCAATCAACGTGGAAGCCTCGGACATCGGCCTCAGTCTCAGCAAGCTTGATGCACGGGTATTGGAATTCCGGGTCGATGAGATCCGTGAGGCGATGCGAACTGCAACGCGAGAAGCGCAGGACGCGTTGATGAAGGAGCGCCTTGAACTCGAGGCCGAAATCCGTCGGCTCTTGCCTATCCGCAGTCCGCGGGCTAAACCGAAGGGGTGACGGTCGACCATCGACCCGAACTCCCTCCTGGAGGTGTAGTGAATACCGAGCTGCAAGCATTGTTGGTCGTCCAGAAGGACGATGAAGTCATACGCGCCATTGAAGCACGGCGCGACGCGCTGGCCCCCCGTCTTGCCACGCTCGACAAGGCGCGCAAGCGCGCGGCCGATGAAGTGTCCCGCACGGACGGTGCCCTCGAGCGCGAGCTCGAAAAGCACCGGGCGATCGAAGCCCGCATCGTCGAGCACAAGGTTCGGCACGGCCGGAACGTCGAGGTCCTGAATTCGGCGCAAAAGCTCAAGGAGGTCACCGCGGCGGCCGCTCAGGTCGAAGCGGCGAGCAAGCTGCTGGCCGAGGAAGAGAGCGAGTCGCTGTCGATTTCGCGTCGCATCGTCGACCTGCGCAATGCGCTGGCCGTGCACCGCGAGGTGCTCGAACGCACATCGTCCGATCAGGAAGCGGCGCGCTCGACGCTGGCCGCTGAGATCGCGGTCATCGAGAAGGAACTCGGTGTCGCGCGGGCCAAGCGCAACAAATCGTCGGAAGGCGTCGGCAAGTCGCTGCTCAGCAAGTACGACCGGGTGCAGACCCGTCGTCGCACGACGGTCGTGTTCCAGCTGCACGATGATTTTTCGTGCGGGAGCTGTGATACCTCCATCCCCCTGCAGCGTCGGCTGCCGATGTCAACGGGCGCCATCATCGAGCCCTGCGAGGGCTGTGGATGCCTGCTGTACTACATCCCGACACCGCCGGCGGCGGTGCAGGGCTGATTTCAGGTGCGTCGGCCGCGTCGGGGGTACGGTTGCACCGTTTTGGGTGCACCCCCCGCCGCTCTGCCGGTACATTGCGGGTGTGACCGCGACCTCCCGTTCTCAACTCGACCGCCGCCTCGAAGGTGGCCCCGGATCGGCCCCGCTCCAGCCGGCGCGACTGCGGCCGGAGGCCCGGTGGATTGCCACCGTTCCTCCCGCCGGCGAGGGCGTGCGTGTGCTCATGCAGGCCCTGCTGCTGCCGGAACCCGTCTGCCGCTTGCTGGTGGCCCGCGGGTACGCCGACGTCGATGCGGCTAAGCGGTTTCTCCGTCCGCGTCTCGAGCATCTCTCGGCGCCTGACACGCTGCGTGACTTGCCGCGGGCCGTCGAACGGATTGCGGACGCCGTTCGTGCGCAGGAAACGATCTTCGTGCACGGTGACTACGACGTTGACGGGATGAGCTCGACCGCCCTGATGGTGCGGGTGCTACGCGGGCTCGGGGCCCAGCGTGTGGTGCCATTCGTACCGAATCGGCTCACCGACGGGTACGACCTTGGGGGGGCGGGTGTGGAAGCCGCGCAGCGCGCAGGCGCCACGTTGGTGGTGACGTGCGACTGCGGCACGAGTGCTCGCGAAGCCGTGGCCAGCCTCAACGCCTCCGGCATCGATGTGATCATCACCGATCACCACCTGCCGAGCCATGCGTTGCCCGCGTCGTATGCGATTTGCAATCCACGCCATCCCGAGTGCCCGTCGGTCGACAAGGACCTTGCCGCCGTCGGTGTGGCCTACAAGATCGCGCTGGCACTCTGTGACGCGTTCAACGTGTCGCCGGCGCTTGCGCACCGTCAACTCGATCTGGTGGCGCTGGCCACGATTGCCGATGTCGCACCGCTACGGGGCGAGAATCGCGTCATGGTGCGCTACGGTCTCAAGTTGCTGGCCGAGACGACGCACCCCGGTTTGCGCGCGTTGATCCGCTCCTCTGGACTCGAGGGAAAGCCGCTCACCGCTGGGCGCGTGGGTTTCGTGCTGGCGCCGCGCCTCAATGCGGCGGGTCGCATTGCCGATGCGAAGCTTGGTCTCCAGTTGCTGCTTGCCGAGCGGGAAGACGAAGCAAACGTGATCGCCCGCGAGCTCGAAGAGCTGAATCGCGCGCGTCAGGAATTGGATCGCGCCGTACTCGATGATGCCATGCGCCAGGTTGAAGCACCGGGGATGGGCGACCGATACGCGTACGTGTTGTCGCGCGACGGATGGCACGCCGGCGTGATCGGCATTGTCGCGTCACGGATCGTCGAGCAGACGGCGCGCCCTGCGGTCCTCGTGGCGGTGCAGGACGGTATCGGGAAGGGATCCGGTCGGTCGATCAGTGCGTTCGACCTGCACGGTGCGTTGGGCGATTGCGCCATGCATTTCCAGCGCTTCGGCGGGCACCGAGCGGCGGCGGGACTCACCATGGATGCCGCGCAGTTGCCGGCCTTCACCGAACGGTTCGATGAGGTCGCGCGCGCACGGCTTTCGCCCGACGATCTCGTGCCCGAACTGCGTGTGGATCTCGAGGTCCCGATCGATAGCGTTGGCGAAGAACTCGAAGCGCTCGTGCGGCACTTCGAACCGTTCGGCATCGGCAACCCGTCGCCGACGTTTCACACCACCGGCGTGCATCTGGCCGCGGCCCCGCGGAAGGTCGGTGGGGACGGGCTCAAGCTGTCTATCGACGGCGCGCGAGGTCCCCTCGACGCCATCGGGTGGGGGATGGCGTCGTTGGCGCCCACGCTCCACGTGTCCCGTCCCATCGACCTCGCGTACCGGCTTGACCGCGATGAGTATCGCGGTGTGTCGCGCCTTCAACTGCGGGTCGCCGGCGTGCGACCCTGTTCGGAGTAGCTCGTGCGGATCATTTCAGGAAAATGGCGCGGCCGTCGCATCGACGCGCCCGAAGGGGGAGCGGTGCGTCCCACAGGCGATCGCGTCCGCGAGTCGTGGATGAGCATCGTGCATCAGATTCTCCCCGATGCGCGGGTGCTCGATCTCTGCGCGGGTAGTGGTGCGCTCGGCCTCGAAGCGCTGTCCCGTGGGGCGGCGAGTTGTGATTTCGTCGAACAGTCGCCGAAGGTTCTCGCCGTCCTCCGGGACAACCTGGAGAAGCTGGGTGGACATCCCGACGCGCATCTGCATCGCGATGACGCCGTGCGCTTCGTCGAGCGGCTCACGGCGGGGGCCTACGACGTGGCCTTCGCGGATCCGCCCTATTCCACCGAAACGGCGCAGCAGCTGGTGGAATGCTGGATGGCGGTCCCTTTCGCGAACGTCTTCGGCCTAGAACATTCGTCCTCGTTGGTCCTGCCGGCACTTGGCGAGACCCGCCGGTACGGCTCCACGTCTCTGACCTTCTTCCGCGCCCCTTCGTGACGCCGTCCTTTGTCGCCTCCACTGAGCGTGTCGCTCTGTACGCCGGTTCCTTCGATCCCATTACGCATGGGCATGAGGACCTGATCAAGCGTACGCTGACGTTCACCGATCGTGTCATCGTTGCCGTGGCGAACAACGTCAGCAAGCAGCCGCTCTTCTCGGTACACGAACGACTGGGCTTCATCTCGGAGATCATGGGACATGACAGCCGGATTGAGGTGCGCGCGTTCAGTGGCCTGCTGGTGGATTTCGCGCGCGAGGTCGGGGCGCAGGTCAACGTGCGCGGGCTCCGCGCCGTCAGTGACTTCGAATACGAATTCCAGATGGCACTGATGAATCGGCACTTGCTTCCCGAGATGGAAACGGTGTTCATGACGCCGTCGCTCGACACCACGTATATCAGCTCGAGCATGGTGCGCGAAGTGGCGCGATTCGGCGGCGACGTGAGTGGGCTGGTGCATCCGCTGGTCGAGCAGGCGCTCGTGGCCCGTTTCGCTGAGCTGCGATGAGTACCGTGCCGACGTTCGACGATGCGGCCGGCGCGTTCCTTCGCTCCGTCCACGCACGGGCGGCGGCCGCGCCGCGCACGAT
This sequence comes from Gemmatimonadota bacterium, assembly GCA_947461225.1. GTDB lineage: Bacteria > Gemmatimonadota > Gemmatimonadetes > Gemmatimonadales > Gemmatimonadaceae > Gemmatimonas. The sequence continues at coordinate 23,080 of CANHJV010000030.1, forward strand.
TCTCTTCCCGGAAGCCACCGACATTCGGACGGTCGAAGCCGTGATCGCGCTCGGAAAGCTCGGATCGGTCGTGCCGGTGCTGGTGCGGCGCAGCGATGCGCCGACGGGTGTCGTGCCGTCGCGGGGCGTCGAGATGATCGATCCGCTAGTCGACGAGCGCACGCCACGTGTCGTCGAGCATTTGCTCGCGCGACGTGGAGCGAAGGGATTGAGTCGCGAAGATGCCGAGCGCTTGGCGCGCGATCCCTTGTACTTCGCCGATTCGCTGGTCGCGTTGGGCGAAGCGGATGGATGCGTGGCCGGCGCTGCGCACACCACGGCCGACGTGCTGCGCGCGGCGATCTGGACGATCGGGGCCGCGCCTGGCGTGCGAACCGTGTCGTCGTCGTTCTACCTCATCGTACCGCCGTTTCGCGGCGGAGAGACCGAGGTGCTCACGTTCACGGACTGCGCGGTGATTCCCGATCCTACCGCACGGCAGCTGGCCGACATTGCGCTCGCTGCCGCTGCGGATCGCCGCCGGATCGTCGGAGATGAGCCGCGGGTGGCCTTCCTGTCCTACAGCAGCATGGGCAGTGCTGACGGCCCCAGCGTCAGCAAGGTACGCGAGGCGCTCTCGATGGTTCGCGCGGAGGCACCCGATGTGATCGTCTCTGGCGAACTGCAGGCTGATGCGGCGCTGTTGCCGGAAATCGCCCGTCGGAAGGCACCGGGTGAACAGGCGGCTGGAACGGCAAATGTGCTGGTGTTCCCCACGCTCGACGCGGGAAACATTGCGTACAAGCTGGTGCAGCGCCTGGCGCACGCTACGGCGATCGGACCGATCCTGCAGGGACTGGCACGACCCTGTAGCGACTTGTCGCGGGGGGCTACCTCACACGACATTGTCCATGTCGCCGCGATCACCGCCTTGCAGGCTGGCAATCACGCTCGCTCCTCCACCGCTTCCTGAGCACCTCATGAGCTTTATTCTAGACCGGACCGACGACCTGCTGCTCGTCGAGGTCGATGGTCAGCTGGTGGTCACGAATCGCCAGGAGTTTAAGCAGGCGATTCTCGATGCGGTCGAGCAGGGCGCGCGGACGGTCGTCGTCGATTTCGCCCGGTCTGGCTACATCGACAGCTCGGGCTTGGGTGCGCTGGTTTCGTTGAGCAAGCGCGTGCGCGACGCCGGTGGCGACTTGCGCCTCGCGGGGCTGAACGATGACCTGCGGACACTCTTCGAGCTCACACGGCTCGACCAGCTCTTTCCGCTGTACGCCACTCGGGCGGACGCGCTCGCCGCGCGCTGAGCGCATGGCGACTCGCCTCACGCCGCGACCGGCGCGGGGAGCGGCGGATTCCATGACCATCCCCTCTGCGCAGCCCCCCGTGACGGACTCGCCGACGCCGATGACCCAGCGGTGGACGGTGGCGTCGGACCTGACGTTGATCGAGCCGGTCGTCGGGTCGATCGTCGCGCTCTGCGTGTCCGCGGGATTTTCGGCGCGCCACTGCAATCTCAACGTGCCGGTTGCGGTCACGGAAGCGATGGCAAACGCGATGCTGCGCGGTAACCGGAACGAGCCGTCGCGAATGGTGCAGGTGAGCGTCAAACTCGACGCCGAGCGGCTCTGTGTCGACGTCACCGACGAGGGCGTCGGGTTCGACCTCTCCGCGTTGCAGCAGAGCCCGGACGAGGCCGACTGGCTCGAGCGCGAGGACGGTCGGGGCGTGTTTCTGATGCGAACGCTCATGGACCGAGTCGAGAGCGCGGGGCCCGATGCCGAGTCGAGGCATTGTATCCGCCTGATGCTTCACCGCACATGATCGAGGTCGCTGCGCTCCTGGCCGCGTTTCTCGAGGCCACTGGACGTGAGGCGGCGATCTGGGAGCGACGAGAGGGCCGATCGCCGGTGCTGCTCGGCACCTCGTCCTCGGCGTTCGCGGCGCGCACCGAGGCTGGGGTCGGCGCGCGGGATGCCATCGCCTGGTCGCAATCGCAGGGGGTACACGCGCAGCTGGTTACCACCGGGGAAACGGTTGGCTGGCTCTTCGTGGAGGCGGGCGACTCACCGGATGCCGATCGCCTGTTGGCGCGCCTCGTTCCTCAGGTGCGTCGCCTCTCGCGTGAGCGCGACGGCGCCACCGGCGAACTCGTTGAGCGCTACGAGGAGATCAGTCTCCTCTACGCGATCGGCGAGCTCCTCGGTGGAACGACCTCGGTCGAGAGCGTCGCCGATACACTGTTGCGCGAACTGTCCGTGACGGTTGGCGCCACGCGTGCGGTCTTCCTCCAGATCAATCGGCTCACCGGGCTGCTCGCACCCATCGCGACGCTCGGGCTTGAAGACGTCGAGTATCCAACCATCTCCCTCGATGACGTCGGTCATATCGCGGTGGAGGCGTATCGCAGTGCCAGCGCGATTACCGAGGCCGGAGCGAAGGCGCGCGATGGCGATCCGGTATTGGCATCGCGCGGCGGTGCGGTAATGGCGGTGGCCATTACCCGACCGAGCACGGGTGTCGGTATTACCGGCACGCATCAGATCCCCATGCGGGGCGGACATGTGGTGGAGTCCAGTGCGCCGGTCCCGCTGGGCGTGCTGGTCCTGGGTGGTCGTGCCAATGGACAGCCGTTCAGCGCCGGTGACCGAAAGCTGGCGGTCGCGGTGGGTACCCAAGTCGGCACCGCGATGCACAACGCATCGCTCGTGCGGGCGGCCGTTGAACGGCAGCAACTCGTTCGGGAGATGCGGCTCGCGCACGACTTGCAGCTCAAGCTGTTGCCCAAGCCGGCGGTCGTCGGCCCCGAGGCCCGCGCCGCGGCCCGCCTCGTGCCCGCTGAAAGCGTTGGCGGCGATTTCTTCCTCTTGGCCCGACTCGACCGGGATCGCACCGGCGTGCTGATCGGCGACGTATCGGGACACGGCTATCAGGCCGCGCTGGTGATGGCGCTGGCGCTCAGTGCCGCGGCGATTCACGTGCAGGCGGCCTTCGATCCGTCCATCGCGCTCGACGCCGTGCGACGGTCGCTGGACGATGAGCTCTCCTCGACCGAGATGTCGATCACGATGTGTTATGCGGTGATCGACACGCGGGCCCGCGAGGTACGCTTTGCCAATGCCGGTCATCCGCACGCCTTTCGGGTGGGGGCTGACGGGCAGTGCGTGCGACTCGTGGCGGTCGTTCCCCCCATCGGGTTCAGTGACGCGCCCATCGAAGAGTGCGTGATGTCGTGGCGACCCGGCGACCGCTTGGTGCTGTTCACTGACGGCATCACCGATGCGCGGGATGCGCTCGATCAGCGGCTGGGCGAGCGTGCCGTCCTCGACATGCTCGCCACGATGACGCACGGTGAATCGCCGGACGCCATGCTCGATGCGCTGTTCGCGCAGGTAGAATCACACACACGCCGTACTGCGCTGCGCGACGATCTCGCCGCCGTCATCGTGGATCGTCCATTGGAGGACCACTCGTGAGTCAGAAACATGGATTTGGAACGCGCGGCGCACGGCCTCCGCGTCCTGACGGTGCGCTGCCGGCCGCACGGAAGCGGTTCGGTCAGCACTTTCTCAAGGATTCACGAGTGCTCGACAGCATCGTGGAGGCGCTGGGGCCGCTGGAAGGGCGCACCGTCGTGGAAATCGGCCCCGGACGCGGCGCCCTGACCGATCGGCTCGTGGAGCGTGCCGGGCGTGTGATCGCGATCGAACTCGATCGGGATCTCGTGCAGCATCTGCGGACGCGATACGCCGACCTGCCACATGTCGAGATCGTCGAGGCCGATGTCTTGACGGTGTCGTTGCCGACGCTTGCCGGTGGCCCATACGTGCTGGTGGGCAACGTACCGTATTACATCACCACGCCGATCATCTTTCATGCCCTCGAGTTGCCGCGTCCTGACGTGGCCGTGTATCTGGTGCAGAAGGAAGTGGCCGAGCGCATGGCTGCCCCGCCGGGCGATAAGACCTACGGGGCGCTCAGTGTGAATCTGCAGGCGGTCGTCGACGTCGAGATGGTGCGACGCGTACCACCATCGGCGTTCAACCCGCCGCCGACGGTCGATTCCGCCGTCGTGCGCGTGACGCCACGCGCCGTGCCGTCGGTTGAGCCGGAGATTGAAGAGAAATTCCGCAGCTTCGTGCTGGCGGCGTTCGGCTTGCGCCGCAAGCAACTGATTCGCGTGGTCCGTACCGTGGCGTCGCTCGATGCCGAACGGGCGGCGGCCGTGTTGCAGGACGCGGCCTTGCCTAATGAGGTGCGGCCAGAAACGCTTACGCCGGCGGATTTCGCACGGTTGGTGCGCGTGCTTACGCTGCGCCCTGACTCGCCACCGCGTTCGTAAGGGCGAACGACAGCCCTTCGAGTTCCATGGCCATGTTCACCGACTTGAGTGACACGTGCGGTGGCACGGTGATCTGGGCCGGGGCGAAATTCAGAATGGCGCGGATGCCCGCGCCGACGAGGCGATCGACGACGTCCTGCGCATCATCGGACGGAATGGCGAGCACCGCGATGGGCGCTTCTTCTCGCGCAATGTCCTGAGCGAGGTCAGCCATGTCATGGATGATCGCTTCGCCCCACGGTTTGCCGATTTTGCTCGGATCGTTGTCGTAGACACCCACGATCCGGAAGCCACGCTGTCGGAAGCCACGGTAATTGGCCAGCGCTGCGCCGATCTTGCCGGCACCGACGATGACGACCTTCCACTCGCGCTCGAGCCCGAGAATTTCCCGAAGGTGCGCTGTCAGTTCATGGACAGGGTATCCCAAGCCCCGTTTGCCGAAGGACCCGAAAAAGGACAGATCCTTTCGCACCTGCGCCGGGGTGGTCCCGCACAGATGTGCGAGTTCATCACTCGAGGCCGTTTGCTGGCCCTTGGTGTCGAGATCCTCGAGGTACCGGAGGTACATCGAGAGGCGTCGGACGGTCGAATCGGCGATGCGTTTCACGGCAGAGTCGGTGGCTTGTGAAATTCTTCACAAAGTTAGACCGCGGTCGCACGATTTACCAGCGGGGGCGCGTCCCCTCGCTATCTTCACCGATATGTCTCGTCCCACGACGCTTTCGGCGCGCGCCGCTCAGCGACTGGCGTCCGGTCCACTCGACCCCGTCACGCTCATGTGCGACGTCTGCAAGGTTGACCGCCTGCAGGCGGATACGGCCGAACGCATGTCGGTCGCGCTGCTCTCGAGTCACCCCGAGTTCGTGCGACTGCCCAGCGGTCACTGGGCGCTGGTCGCGTCCCCGGCCACGCGCGCGGGCGAATCGGCGGTCGTGGATCGACGCGATGACCGGTCGGAGGGGGCGCCGTCGGGCTCACTGCGCGACGTGAATTTTGCCGTGGTCGACGTCGAAACGACTGGGACGAGCCCCATAACCGGCGACCGAATCACCGAAATCGCGATCGCGCATGTGCGAGGTGGTGCGGTGGTCGACGTGTACGCGCAGCTGGTCAATCCGCAGCGTCCGATTCCGCCGTACATCACCCAGCTGACGCAGATTTCGTGGGAGATGGTGCGCGATCAGCCCACATTCCGTGACATTGCGCCCACGGTGGTGGATCGTCTCGCGGGTCAGGTGTTCACCGCCCACAACGCCGCGTTCGACTGGCGTTTCGTCGGCGACGAGCTCGAGCGCGGCATCGGTCACGTGCTGGCCGGCCCGAAGCTCTGTACCGTTCGTCTGGCGCGGGTGCTGCTCCCCGCGCTGCCGCGCAAATCGCTTGACCATGTCACGCGATACTTCGGCATTGACATCGAGGCCCGCCATCGTGCCGAGGGCGACGCCGTCGCCACCGCGCAGGCGCTCGTTCGCATGCTGCGTATCGCGGAGGACGAGGGTGTGCATTCGTGGCCCGCTCTCGAGAGACTGCTGTCCGCGCCAACGGCGAAACGACGGCTAACCGCGAGCGATCGCCGACGCCGCGCGTTCCCGCATCCTGCTTCCGAGGACTATATCGCGTGAGTTTCCCGCAGCCATTGCTCGACACCCGTACGCTGGGGCGCTGGCGTATCCATGCCATTCAAGCCGGCGGGCAGCAGCTCGACGGCGGCGCCATGTTCGGCGTGGTGCCCAAGACCCTCTGGGAGCGTCGCCTCGCGGCCGACGGAAAGAACCGCATTCCGCTTGGGATGCGCTGTCTGCTCGTCGAGCATGATGACGGGCTCGTGCTGATCGACACGGGCCTCGGGAACAAGGAAAATCCGAAGTTCCACGAGATCTATGGCGTGGAGAACAGCGGAGCCGACGCCCGTACGGCGCTCGAGGACGGGATCCGGGAGGCCGGCTTCTCACCGGACGAGGTGCGTCTCGTCATCAATACGCACCTGCATTTCGACCACGCCGGTGGCAACACGTGGCGGAACCCGGCCGGCGAAGTCCACTCTGCGTTCCCGAATGCACGCTTCGTCGTGCAGGCGGGCGAGCGGGCGTACGCGGAGCATCCGAACGAACGGACCTCCGCCAGCTATTTCGCGGCGAACTGGGGGGCGATCGTGGCGTCCGACCGGTTCGACTTCATCACCGGCGACCGGGAGATCGTGCCTGGTATCTCCGTTCGACTCACGCCGGGCCATACGCCCTATCATCAGAGCGTGCTCCTGCAGTCGGGTGGCGAGACGGCGTGCTTCCTGGGAGATGTCGTGCCCACGTCGCACCATCTGCCGCTCCCGTGGATCATGGGATACGACGTGGAGCCGCTCGTAACGCTGGAATCGAAGCGGGCGTTGCTGGCTGACGCCCTCCGCGACGACTGGCTCCTGATCTTCGAACATGACGCCACGGTGGGCTTTGGCCGGGTCATGCACGATGGCAAGAGCTACCGTCTGGCGGAGTGAATCTCGCGCGGAACTGGTTTCGCCCCTTGACGTTGCGCCCCGGGCGTCTACGTTTCTGAGGTTAGTACTGCCGTAGGAGTTATTCGGCAGGTTCGAATGGGGGAGCGATCCCGCGTTCACAATTGAGAAGCGGGCCGGCAGCGACGCCGGTCCCACCCTTCGGCCCTCTCGCCAGCGTCACTGCTGCGGAGGTGTGCTGCTGGAGTCGATCGACACCGTGTCTCTCGTTCGCGCCCGTGGTGGGTGCCGATTGTGGGGTCACACGGTATGCGACGCGGACTCCTCCAGGGGTTCGCGTTTTCTGTTTCTTCTACTGGAGCACGGCCTATTCAGGATTCGACGAAGCGACCGCCACGGGTGAACCGACAGATCCGGATCAGCCCCGTTCGCGTGATCGGCGCCGACGGAAGTCAGCTCGGTATCATGGAAGTCGACGTGGCGCTCGCCCAGGCAGTCGAGCAGGGGCTGGATCTCGTCGAAGTGGCGGCTGCCGCTCGGCCGCCCGTGGTCCGCATTATGGACTTCGGGAAGTTCAAGTTCGAGCAGGCCAAGCAGGCACGAATCGCGAAGAAGAAGCAGCACGTGATTCATCTGAAAGAGGTCAAGTACCGACCGGGCATCGATGATCACGACTTCGAGACGAAGACCCGCCATGCGCGGCGATTCCTCGAGGAGGGCAATAAGGTGAAGGTGACGCTGATGTTCCGCGGTCGACAGATCGCCCACCCTGAGCTCGGCCGGCAGGTGGTCGATCGGGTGGCTCAGGAGCTCACCGATCTTGCAAAGATCGAGAGCGCGCCGTCCATGGAAGGTAAATCGATGACGATGATTCTCGCGCCGAAGTAAGCAGCGCGTGATCGCATGCAGGGCCGCTTCCGCATCGGAGCGGTTGACCGTAGCCGTGAGCAGAATATGCCGAAGATGAAGACCCACAGCGGCGCCAAGAAGCGCTTCACCGTAACGGGATCGGGGAAGGTGCGGCGTCTGAAGGCCTACAAGAGCCACATCCTGACCAAGAAGACGTCGAAGCGTAAGCGCAATCTCCGCCGTCCGACCATCGTCGAGACCAACGGCGAAGTGAAGCGTATCAAGCGTCTTATCCTGGCCTGAGGACCTACTATGCCCCGCGTAAAATCCAACGTCGTCCGCCTCAAGCGGAAGAAGCAGATCCTCAAGCACGCCAAGGGTGCCTTTGGTGGCCGGTCCAAGCTCTGGAAGGCCGCCAAGGAAACCGTGGAGCGTGG
>CANHJV010000031.1 GCA_947461225.1 Gemmatimonadota bacterium
CGGGACCGTTGAGCTTATTGCGGAGGGTGCGCACGCTGATGCCCAGCAGTTCGGCTGCCTTCGTACGGTTATTATCGGCAGCTGCCAGCGCATGCTGAATAAGCACCCGTTCGGCATCGGCCACATTCAGCGATACCAGCGCGATATTGCCGTTCGCGGCCGTCCCCTCGGCGCTGCCGAAGGCACCGCCGAAGGCACTGCCGAAGTTTGTCGGGGCCGGCCCGGCGCCCGGCGTGGACATCGAGCGCGGGCGGATGGACGGCGCGCCCAGCGAGTGCGCCAGCCCGAACCGCGTCCCCTCCAGGCAGTGCACGTGGATCATCGGGTCCGGCGTCAGAATGACCGCGCGTTCAATGACATGCTGCAATTCCCGGATGTTGCCCGGCCACGGATACTGCTGCATCAACCCGAGGGCGTCCGGTGAGATGCCGTCGATCTTCTTGCCCAACTCGGCCGCCGTCCGCATCGCGAAGCGGAGGGCCAGCACCGCGATGTCATCCGCACGCTCTCGCAGGGGCGGAATCAGGACCGGGATCGTGGACAGTCTATAGTACAAGTCCTGCCGGAACGCCCCGCGATCGGCCTCGGAGGCCAGATCGCGGTTGGTGGTGGCCACGATGCGCACGTCCACCTTGATCGGCGAGGTGCCGCCCACCCGTTCGAACTCCTGCTCCTGGAGCACGCGCAGCAGTTTGGCCTGCAGATCGAGCCGCATTTCCGAGACTTCGTCCAGCAGCAGCGTGCCGCGGTGGGCGCGCTCGAAGGCGCCCTCGACCCGCTTGATCGCACCGGTGAAGGCGCCTTTTTCGTGGCCGAACAGGGCCGACTCGATCAGCCCCTCGGGGAGCGCGGCGCAGTTCAGTTTGATGAACGGCTTGTCGCGACGCTCACTTTGGTCGTGAATGGCGCGCGCAAAGAGTTCCTTACCGGTTCCCGACTCGCCCTGCAGCAGCACGGTGGCCCGCGTGGGGGCGGCCATGGACACCGTTTGGAGAATCCGGCGGATGGCCGGCGAGTCGCCGATGATCTGCCGCTCGTTCCGGAACTGCATCACTTCCTTGCGGAGCGTCTCGTTTTCGCGCCGGAGACGCACGAACTCGAGGGCTTGGTCCACCGCCAGCTCAAGCTGCTGCGGGCGAACCGGCTTGGTGATGTAGTCGATGGCCCCGGCCTTGATCGACATCACGGCATGCTCGATGCTGGCGTGCCCCGTGAGCATGATCAGCGGAATGTCGTACCCCTCCCGGGCGAGCAGCTGGATGAACTCCAGCCCCGAGATCCCCGGCATTCTATAGTCGGAGATGATCAGGTCGATGCCGCCCCGCTCGAGGATCTGGAGCGCCTCGGGTACGCTCCGGGCGCCAACCGGGGTATGCCCCGATTGGGCGAGCGAATCCTCGAGGATCAGTCCAACGCTTGGCTCGTCATCGACATACAGAATTGTGGCCATAGCGGAGCAATGCAGGGACGAAGGGGCGTCGGGCGGGGTGCAGAGGCGGCGCACCCACGTGCCGCACGCGAATGTGACATCCGAGTGGGGCACCCGGCAAAATTAGCCGCCTGCCGCCGAAAACGCGAAGAAAAATGATATCCCGATCACGAAAACCGCCGGCGTTGCTAAAGGACCGGCTTGTCAGTCCGATACTGGTAGAGGAGTGCCGGCACCGTGTTGCAACCCTTCAGGGATGTAACGGTCACCGAACCCATAGGTCAGATGCGCGTCACTAATTCGATCATCACCCGGAACAGCCAATCGCGCCTGCAGGCCAACCTGCAGGGGCTCGATCGCATCCGGGATGACATCTCCACCGGCGTTCGCCTGCGGAAGATGTCCGACAACCCCACGAGCGGCGGTGAGCTCGTGCGCCTCGGCAGTTCGATGCGTGCGCTCACGCAGTTCAAGCGAAACGTCGACAGCGGCGTCGCCCGCGCCTCCGCCGAAGAGAACGTGCTCGAGCAGCTCACGAATGCGCTCAGTCGCGGTATCGAGCTGGGCATCGGGCAGGCGAACGCCACGGCCAGTCCCCAGTCGCGCCTCGTCGTGAAGGCCGAAGTCGATCAGCTCATCAACTTCGCGTCGAATCTCGGCAACACGCGCATTGGCGACGAATATCTGTTCGGCGGCCATCGCGCCGGCGAACCCCCGTTCGCCACGCCCGCACCGGCAACCGGCAGCTTCTCGCGGCTCACGCTGGCGGGCAATCCGGTCAATCCGAGCGGGAGCATCACCCTCGAGATCGGCGACAACACGTTCGTCACGCCCACGCATAACGGCACCGAAGTGTTTCTCGATACCGACGCCCTCGAATCGCTGCGCGCGCTCTCAACGGCTCTCGGCAACAATGATCCCACGGCCATTCAGGCGGCGGCGGACCGGCTCACCACGGCGAACAGTAACGTACAGTCGCTCACCGGCACGCAGGGGGCGCGCATCAACGAGTTGGAAACGGCCACGGTCAACCTCAATCTCATGGAGTTGAACCTCAAGGCGTTCCGATCCGACCTGCGCGACACGGAAGTCGACAAGGCGATGGTCGAACTCGTGGGCAAGCAGACGCTGTATCAGGCGGCGATGAGCGCGACCTCGCGTATCCTCGGACTCAGCCTGGCCAATTACCTATAGTGAAGATGCCCGTGAGCGCGGCTGGTAAGGACAACGATTCGACCGGAACGCCGGTCGTCACTTTCGTCACTCCACTCTGGGGGTTTCCGGGATGTACGGAGTACACGCTGCAGCCGGCGTCCCGCGATGGAGTGTGGTGGTTGCAAGGCGTGACCGCTCCGCATGACACGTTCGTGCTCAGCGATCCGTTCATCGCACATCCGGAATACGGATTCGACCTGAGTCAGTCTGAGACTGACCAGCTGCAGGTAGAATCGACCACGGACGTCCTCGCGCTGGTCATGCTGGCCTTGCCAGGTTCAACCAGCGACGTCGTGACGGCAAACTTTCGCGCCCCGTTGGTTTTCAATCTTGTGAAGCGGCGCGCGATTCAGATTGTCTGCTCCAACGACCGGTTCTCCTTGCAAGAGCCGATCAGCTTGGCCGCGTACCCGCCGCGTGAGGACATCGCGCCGCAAGCCTGAGCGGTTCGAGGTTTCGATGCCGTCGCCCGCTAGCAGTGCCGACGATCTCTATCAGGTGGCGCTCGCCGCAGCACGCGACGGTGATGCCGCCCGCGCGCTGCAACTCCTCGAGCGCGCGTACAGCGCGCACCGCATGCACGTGGGTATCCGCAATGCGCTTGCCGTACTGCGACTCGAGGCGGGCGACAGCACCGGCGCGATCGCGCTGCTCAAGCCGCTCGCACAAGCGCTGCCGAGCGCCGCGCCGATCCAGCTGAATCTGGGCAATGCGATGGTGGCCGCCGGCCGAGCCACAGATGCCGTGGCGCCACTCAAGCGTGCGACATCGCTCGCCCCGACCAACTATCTCGCATGGTACGGCTTGGGGCGTGCCCTGCAGACGGCGGGGCGCAATGAGGAAGCGGTTTCAGCCTACCACCGCTGCCTGCACCTCGATGCGCACCATGTGCTCGCTCGCGCCAACCTGATCGCGTCGCTCAACTTCCTCGATCGATATGACGAGGCGGAGCAGGAGGCGCGCATCGTACTCGCTGCCGCTCCCCATGACGCCGGCGCACATCTCAACCTCGCGATGTCATTACTGGCGCGCGGACGGTGGACAGAGGGATGGCGTGCGTATGAGTGGCGTGAACAGACGGCGCTGCTTGCACGACAGCGGCGTACCCGCGTAACCGCGCGCTGGCACGGCGAATCGATTGCCGGTCGTACGCTGCTGGTCAATGCAGAGCAGGGCTTCGGCGATACGCTGCAGTTCGTGCGGTACCTGCCATTGCTACGCTCGCAGGGCGCGCGAGTGATCCTGCAATGTCCGGCGCCGTTGTTGGCGCTATTGCTCGCGTCGGACGTCGCCGATGAGGTCATCGCCTTCGGCGACGAACTGCCGACGCATGATGTACATGTTCCACTCACCAGCCTACCTCACCTGTTGTCGCTTCACGATGACGCAGGGGTCATGCGGACCGGTGCCTCGTATCTCGCATCGCCGCGGCAGCGACCGATGCCGGAGGCCGCGTGGCTGCTCGGTGCTGGGCCCAAGGTGGGACTGGTGTGGGCCGGTAGTCCGACACATGTGAATGACATGCACCGCTCTTGCGGATTCGCCGCGCTCGAACCGCTATGGACGTTGCCAGGAGTAACGTGGGTGAGCTTGCAGGCGGGAAGCAAAGTCGGAGAGCCGGGCACGAAGGTGCCCAAAGGAACGCTGCTGTACGATCACGCTGCGCAGCTGACCGACTTTGCCGACACCGCCATCGCACTGCGCGCACTCGACCTGGTGATCACGGTCGATAGCGCGGTCGCGCATCTCGCGGGCGCACTCGGCACACCATGTTGGTTACTGCTTCCGCGCGTGGGACTCGACTGGCGCTGGGCGGCGGAAACCCCGACGACTCGCTGGTACGACAGTGTGCGGACGTTTCGCCAGAGTGCACCCGGCGGTTGGCGCGAAACGATGACCGCCGTTCGTGACGCCCTCGCCGCGCACGTGGCGCCGGGCACCGCGCCCGCGCGCTGACCGCCAAGTACGGTCGCTGCTACCGCCTGCTACCGCCTGCTACCGCAGGGCCGCTACGCGCGCACCCACGTCGGCCAACACCGGTTCCCACGCGAAGGCTTCGGGCTGGCGAAGCAGCGTCATGTTCCGGTACCACGGCGTGGTCGTGGATTCCAGCTCCCAGCGATAGTCGGGAGTGAAGGGCAGGCACAGCAGCGTGGGCGCGCCAGTGGCTCCGGCGAGATGCGCGACGGCCGTGTCTACGGTCACGACCAGATCGACTCGGCGCATGGCGTGCGCTGACTCAACAAAATTTGCGCACGCCTTACCGAGGTCGATCAGCTGCGCCTGCATCTCGGCCGGCAGGAGCTCCTGAACCGTGGGGATCTTCTGCATCGCGACGAAGCGAACGCCGGGCAGCACCAGCAGCGGGGCCAGCAGCGCACCGCTGAACGAACGACGCCGGTCGTTGGAATGCTTGGGATTCCCCTGCCAGCTCAGCGCTACGGTGGGGACGCCGTCGTCGGGGAGCAGCGCCGCGATATGCGGCGGGCACTCGCCCGGTGGCACGAGGTACGCCTCACCATCGAGCTGTGATTGCTCGAGCTGGAGGCAGGTGGGGAGCGACATCAGCGGCACGTAGAAATCATGCGGTGGCAGCGCACTGCCCACCGACGTGCACGCGCTCACACCAGGTGCGTGGCTGAGCAGGCCGACCAGCGGGGGCGGGCAGCGCAGGTGCACGTGGGCGCCGCGCGCCGCGAGCGCTCTGGCAAATCGGACGCACATGACGGAGTCGCCAAGGCCCTGCTCGTGCATGATCATCACGGTCTTGCCGTCGATCGATGCCCGGCCATCCCAACGGGGCGCGGCGACCTTGTCGGTATGGATCTTCACCCCATCGGCGAACTCGCGGTGCTCGAGCTCCGCCCACCCTTCCGGCCACTGCCCGAGAGCCACCATGGTCATGCCATACTGCATATGCAGTTTGTGCGAATTCGGCGACACGGACAACGCCGCCCCATACACATCGCGAGCGCCGGCCCAATCGCCAAGATTCTTCAGGATCTCGGCGAGATTGTTCATCGCCAGCGTGTTGCCGGGGTCGAGCGCGAGCGAACGATCGATGGCCTTGAAGGCCAGCTCCTGATAGCCCATCGCCGACAGCACGCCCGCCAGGTTGCTGTGGGCGTCGCTGCGATCCGGAAAGCGCGTGGCGATCTCGTTGTATTCGCGCAGCGCCTCGCCCATGTTGCCGAGGTTGTAGAACGCGCGCGCCAGATTCTGCCGTACGCTGTGATCATCCGGCGCCAGTGCCAGTGCTTGCGTGAGCACCGGAACGGCGTCGGCAGACTTGTCCTGTGTGATCAAGGCGATACCGCGCTCGTGTAGCGCCCGAAACTGTTTGGCCGTCGCCGTAGCGGCGGGCGAGCGCTGAACGGCTCCGGTACTCCGGGTGGCGTTCGGCGCGCGGTTGAAGATCGGAGGGCGTTTCATGAGAAGGCGCGTTGATGAAGCCCCGGGGCCAGTCGGGCCAAACGGGGAAGAGTGGCATCGCTGACCGCCGTCGGCCGCATCGAGCGACGATCGATGTGCGGCACGGTCTCAGCCACTGAACAGAGGGCCACGATCGTGCAGCAGATCCAGCAGGTACCGACCATACGACGACTTGCCATTCGCCTCTGCAAGTCGCGCGAGTTGCATCTTGTCAATCCAGCCCTGACGGAACGCGATCTCCTCCGGGCATGAGATTTTCAGCCCCTGTCGTTCTTCGATCGTCTGAATGAACGTGGAGGCCTGAAGGAGCGTTTCGTGCGTGCCCGTGTCGAGCCACGCGGTGCCACGGCCCAGCGCTTCCACCGTAAGGGTACCACGCCGTAGATACTCGGCATTCAAATCAGTGATCTCGTACTCGCCGCGTGCGCTGGGCGCGAGTGCCCGCGCAATCGCGACGGCCTCGCGGTCATAAAAGTACAAGCCGACCACGGCGTAATTGGAGCGTGGATGCTCCGGCTTCTCTTCCAGGGAGAGGACGCGTCCGGTATCATCGAGCTCGACTACTCCGTACGCGCGTGGATCGCGCACGTAATAGCCGAAGATCGTGGCGCCCGCCGTCCGTGCTGCGGCACGGCGGAGACGCGCGGCCAATCCGGCGCCGTAAAAGATGTTGTCGCCGAGCACCAGACAAACCGGACCATCACCGATAAAGTCGGCGCCGATCACGAACGCTTGGGCCAGCCCATTCGGCACCGCTTGCTCCGCGTACTGCAATGACATGCCCCACTGGCTGCCATCGCCCAGCAGCTCGCGGAAACGCGGCAGGTCGGTGGGCGTGGAGATAATGAGTACCTCGCGGATTCCCGCGAGCATCAGCGTACTCAGCGGATAGTACACCATGGGCTTGTCATATACCGGCAGCAGCTGCTTGCTCATCACTTTCGTGATTGGGTACAAGCGCGTGCCGGACCCGCCAGCGAGAATGATCCCCTTCATGCGGCATGCTCCGCGAGACCGAGGCGCTGCGCGCGATATGCTCCGGACAGGATACGTTGCCACCACACGGCGTTCGCGAGATACCATCGCACCGTTTCCCGCAGGCCGTCCTCGAGGGTCCGGGTTGGGCGCCAGCCAAGCTCCGACTCCAGCTTGCTCGCATCGATTGCATAGCGAAAATCGTGGCCTGGCCGGTCGGTCACAAACGCGATCTGTTCAGCATAGGAGCCACCGCCTGCGCGCGGGCGTTCCTCGTCGAGAATGGCGCAGAGTGAGCGCACCACGTCAATGTTCCGTCGCTCACTGCGACCGCTGATCAGATACGTCTCGCCGACGCGCCCACGGGTCGCTACGGTCTCAAGCGCCGACGCGTGATCATCCACGAACAGCCAGTCGCGGACATTCGCGCCACCGCCGTACACGGGCAGTGATTCGCCAGCCAGCGCGCGAACCGTCAGATGCGGAATCAGCTTCTCAGGAAACTGATAGGGCCCGTAGTTGTTCGAACAGTTCGTGACGAGTACCGGCAGGCCATACGTACGGTGCCAGGCACGAACCAGATGATCGGACGCGGCTTTGCTGGCCGAGTAGGGAGAGCTTGGATCGTACGCCGTCTGCTCGGTGAAGAATCCCTGCTCGCCGAGTGAGCCGAACACTTCGTCGGTTGAGACATGCAGAAACCGGAACGCTTCACGCGCGGCGCCGGTGAGTCCCTGCCAGTGGCGCAGCGACTCTGCGAGCAGAACAAACGTGCCGATGATGTTGGTATCGATAAACTCCTTCGGAGCATCGATCGATCGATCCACATGTGATTCGGCCGCGAGGTGATACACGAGCTCCGGCTGCGCCTCGGCAAAGATCCGACGCATCGCATCGGCGTCGGCGATATCGGCCTGCTCAAAGCGATGATTCGTCTGTGTCAGCACACCCGGAAGTGATTCCAGATTGCCTGCATACGACAGCTTGTCGACCGTGGTGACATGATGACGCGGGTTCGCCACCAGTCGCCGTACCAGCGCCGAGCCGATGAAGCCGGCGCCACCGGTGACCAGAATACGCAGACGAGGGATGTCGGACATCACGAGACCAGGTGGCACTCGGCCACCCCAAACCCCGAACGACCGAAGCCGTTGCCGTTATAAAACATCAACAGGCGGTCATCAATTCGTAGGCAGTACGGATACGCGATGCTTTCGGAGTCCCATCCCGATGGCGACGGGTCTAAGCCGAACGCGTCATCCCTCCGCTGCCAAGCGATGCCGTCGGCCGACTCCGCATAGCCACCGCGATAGCCGTGCGCCTGATTGGTGCGAAATTCGACGATGTCACGACGGGAATACCACATGCGATACCGACCGTCGATGCGTAGGACGCTGGGGCGCGCGGTCGCTTCGACGTGATGCTGTGGGGAGATGCAGCTGATCCCATCGCGCGTCCAGTCGATCCCGTTCGTCGATGTCGCATACTTGATGTGATACCGAATCTCAGGCTTGCCGTTGATCATCACCCACTCGGTGCCCGACGTGTACCACATGCGCCAGCCGTCACCCTCGCGCACGACCGTGACGGCGCCGGTGTAGTACGGCTCTTCCTTGGTGCGATCGAGGATCGCCCCATCGTATGGGCGGGTGAAGGTGGTCCCACCATCTGTGCTGATCGCGACGCCGATCGCGTTTCGCGTGTGCACGGTGGTGCTGGGATTCCACCCAATAAAGTACATGTACATTCGATCGCCATCCTGGCACACCGCCGACACATTGGCGCCGCTGTCATCGAAGGCGCCGATCTTGCCGGTGTCGATGACTGGGCGATCATGCACGTACGTGACGCGCCACGGGTCGTCCGCCGCGACATCGACGAAGGTGGTTCGCGTAATGTTGTGCGCGTCCCGCACCCCGAAGTACACGCGGATCGTGTCGGCGTTGAGCAAGATCGGAGTGGGCTTGTGGCAGTGCGACCGGTCAAAGCCATTGGCGCCGGTGGCGCTGTACACATGCCCTCGCTTCTCCCAACTGAACGGAGTCGTCATCAGGATGCCACCGCCAGAGGGTCTGCCTGCCGCTTCTCACGCCAGAGTGCGTCCGCTTGCCCCCACTTCTTGATGTAGGCTTTTGACAGGGTGCCCAATGCGTCGGCGAGATGCTCAGCGCCGGTCGTGTTGGTCTGCGTCGTGGTGATCGGAGGCACGCTGGCCTCGGCGACCGGCGCGGCCAGGAGCACGGCTTCCCACCCGTCGCTCAACTGCACCCACTTGAAGGAGAACGCGTACTCGACCCCAGTGGATCGAATCACCTCGGGGATGGTGAAAGCGTCATCCCACTTGTGATACAGGCAGATGGCCAGCTTGGGCCGGAAGTGTCGAATGGTCTGGATCGCCCCTTTCAGCGCCATGACCTCGGCCCCCTCAATATCCATCTTGATGTAGTCGACGCGATCGAGCTGGGCGCGTACGACATAGTCATCCAGTGTGATCGTCTGCACACGATCGCCGCCCGCCTCGGATCCGAAGATCGACGTCGATCCCTGCGACGCACCACGGGCCATCACGATCTCGCCCCCGGTCTCATTGGTCAGGGCGAGCTTGTTCAGGACGATCTGGTCTTCCGTGACGCCGTTCTGCTCGAGGTTGTGCACCAGCAGCGCCAGATTCTCATCGAGTAGCTCGAAGCTGTGAATCTGACAGCGCCCCGCCAACTTGTGATGAAAGAAGACGGCGGTGTCGCCGATGAACGCTCCCGCGTCGATGATCACATCGTCGGGAGCCAACATCACCTGCGCATCCTCGTACTGGTTGTACTGAATGTCGTGAACGCCCAGAAACCACTCATAGCCCAGCAGCTGAAAGTCGTATCCCTGGGACTTGAAGTCGCGCAACCGGTACGGCTTGCCGCCCAGTGTCACGGTGGGGCGCTCCTCGGCCTTCACCCGGGCGATCGTACTGGCGTACAAGCCACGCTCCACCGAATTCACCAGATCGATCTTGCCCCAGCGCTTGAGAAACCAGACCACGAACCGCTGCTGATCGGCGGCGCTGAGGTGATCGTAGAGTCCCGTGGCAATCGCGGCGAGATGCGGTGCGTACTTGTCGTACATGACGCAAAACTTGAACACGTCAGCGTCGGCAAGGCGCGGCAGAATCGCCGCGAGATCATGGCGGAGCTTCATGCGTGGATCGCCCCCGGTACGGGATCAGTGGATGACGCTGGGTGGCCTGGCGCCACGTGTCGTGACTGCAGGATGAAGATCGGACGATTGAGGAACTCACCAAGCGAATCGTCACGCGAGATGTTCGCGCTGGTCAGGTCGCGAAAGCGAACCTCTCCATCGCGGCGCTCGGCGATGCCGATCGCCACGATCGTCCAGTCCGCCGCCGTGCCGACGGTGAGAAAGTCGATCATCTCCGCCTTGCTGCCGGCGGGAAAGAGGGGCAGGTGACGGTCACCTTTCCAATTGAAGCCAAGCTGGAACACCAGCTGTTCCGTGGACTGCGCCATCGTCGCGAGGCAGTCCAGCATGTGCTGTTTGGCCGCCTCGCGAGCGAGTGCCGGGTCGCCGAAGTCATCGCCCAAGTGATGCAGGACGTTGAGGAGCAGGGTGGCGTCCACGCGCGGTAGCCCGCCCGCCTCGAAGGTCACGTACTCGTGATGCGCGTGCAGTCGTTCGCTCAGGCCAAGCTGCGCCGCGGCCGCGCTGACGAAGCCATGATGTGCGGCGTTCCCCTCGTAGTACTCGATCCGGCTCGCGCCGCGTGCCAGCAGCTCGAAGGAGAAGAAGCCGGTGTTGCCGCCGATGTCCGCGACGTGCCGTCCGGCGACGGGCAGCTTCGCCATGATGTACGCCAGGCGTTCACGCTCGCATCGCGACTGGACCGTGATATCGTCATTATGGAGAAATGGCGCCAGCGCCGTCGGTAGCACCTGATAGTTACTGTGCTTGCTGGCGACGTGGTACAGATCGAGGAGTGAGGGCGCAGTCATGGTGGCTCAGGCGTCGGTGAGTTCGTAGGCGTGCAGTGGTCGCGTATCGGGCCGAGCGAACAGATCGGCGCTCGCGATCGATTGGTAGTCCGCCACGAATCGATCGGGCGTGAAGTGGTGATACGCGAAGGGCTGCTGCCGGGACAATCCGCCCGACCAGAAGTAGTAGGACTGGCGCGTGGGGCGGTCGATGATGACGTCGGTATACACGCCGTAGTCCGCGAGGAGCGGCGCGAACACGTCGACGTGCTGATCGAGTGTGAATTGCATCGGCCCCCACATGCGCGGATTGGCTTCGATCATGACGGCGCGTCCAGTGCGCTGACACAACCGGATCTCGATCATCACCAATCCATGAAAACCCAATGATGCGAGCAGGGCGAGATACGGCGCCGCGGCCGGCGCGCAGTGAAAATCATGGACGCCGGCGAGCACGATCGATCCACCGGCAGACTGCTGGATGAGGTTCTCTTGCGCGCACGCGGTGATCGAGCCGTTTCTGGCGACGTGGAGCAGCAGGTAGACACTCTGCCCATCCACGAACTCCTGATAGAAGAACTGCTCCGGACGCTCGCGCGCCACGAAATGCGCACGTTCGTCGGCGGTGAAGATCAGGTACGGTTTGATCTGCCCACTGGTGGCGGCACCGTAGGATCGAGGCTTCGCGACGAAGGGATAGGTCGCCGGGAGTGCATCGAACACGGCTGGCACCGCGACGCCATGCGCCGCACAGATCTCCGCGAACGCCTCCTTATCGGAAATGCGGATGTACAGGGACTCCTCGACCAGCGGGATGAGACCGCCCGCAGCTTCTACCTCGGACCGATGCTGAAGCAGAAAACGATTGAAGAACTCGGTCGATGGCGCGATGAACACCTGCGTGTAGCCGTAGGTGCCGCGCAACTGCGCGATCCATCCCGTGGTTTCCGCGACGTCGAGAGTCTCGGACGTCCGCACGGCCATGACCTGCGCCGCGTAGTCGGTAAGGTAGATCGGATCCTTGGCATGGCGCGCCACCACGTGCACGGGCACGCCGGCCGCGGCCGCCCAGCGACACAGGGCGATCACCGCACGCATGTTGAAACCGGAGAGAATCAGTAGACCAGTGCGCATCGTTCCGAGAGCGAAAAGAGCGAGGCCACGCGCTCAACATCGTCATCCGTCATCGCCGGATAGATGGGAAGGCAGATGACCTGCAGGGCGAGTGCTGTTGCGACCGGCAGGTTGGCGGGTGCCGCACTCGGCAGCCCACGGTACATCGGGAAACTGCTGATCAGCGGATAGAAGTACCGACGACCCAGCACGTCGTTCGCGCGCATGAACTCGTACAGCTCGTCGCGGGACATGGGATACTCCGGGCCGACCAGAATCGGGAAATACGAATAGTTGGCCGTATCCTGTCCCGTGGGCGCCACGCAGGTGATGCCCGTGACATCGCCAAGCAACCGGCGGTACATCGCGTCGATCTCGCGGCGGCGCGCAATGGCCCGCTCGATGTGCTGGAGCTGCAGCAGGCCGAACGCGGCATTGATTTCACTCATCTTCCCATTGATACCGGGCGCGACAACGGTGACTTCGTCAACGAACCCGAAGTTCTTCAGCTGATCGATGCGTTGCTTGGTCTTCGCGTCGGGGGAGACAATCGCCCCTCCCTCGAACGTGTTGAAGACCTTCGTGGCATGAAAGCTCATGATCGAGAGATCGCCGGCATTCAGGACACTCGCCCCGCCGCGGGTCACACCGAAGGCATGCGCGGCGTCATAGATCACCCGCAGGTTGTAATTGTCGGCAATCCTTTGGATGGCGTCCACATCACACGGGTTACCGTAGCAGTGCACCGGCATGATGGCGGTGGTCTGCGGGGTAATGGCGGCTTCAATCCGTCGCGGATCGATATTGAGCGACACCGGGTCGATATCCACGAACACCGGCTTGATGCCGTTCCACAGCAGGGAGTGTGCACCGGCGACGAACGAGAACGGTGTGGTGATCACTTCGCCGGTAATGCGGAGGGCCTGCAGCGCCGTCACGAGGGCGAGCGTGCCGTTGGCAAACAGGGAGATGTGCTGCACGCCGAGATGGTCGCACAGTTCGGCTTCCAGACGCTGATGCATCGGACCGCCGTTCGTGAGCGTCTTGCCGGCCCAGATCTCCTGCAGGTACGGATAGAACTCGTCCAGCGGCGGCAGATGGGGCTGGGTAACGAAAATCTTTCCCATGGTCAGCGCTCCCCGAGCAGTGAGGGATGCTGCTCGAGGAGCTCGTTCAGCAGTGCCGATTTGCGTGCCTCATCCAGCGGAGATGTCGCGACCCGGCTGAGGAGATCCACCACGGTCTGCGCGTTGCCCCGCGTCGCGTGCATACGCACGAGCGCCATCCACGTCTTCATGCGGTTGAACTCTTTTTCGTCCTGGGTCAGCGGGCTCCAGCAGCTGAAGGCATTCTCGCGTCGAACGGAGCCGAGCATGCTCTCGAAATACATGCACTTGCCGAAGGTGCCCAAGAACGACGTCAGCACCGAGTCTCCCTGGAAGCTCAGGCGCTGTTCGGGAGGCATCTCATCGAAGAGCTTCCGAAAGACG
Organism: Gemmatimonadota bacterium; assembly: GCA_947461225.1. Classification (GTDB taxonomy): domain Bacteria; phylum Gemmatimonadota; class Gemmatimonadetes; order Gemmatimonadales; family Gemmatimonadaceae; genus Gemmatimonas. Next base: position 13,632 of record CANHJV010000031.1, read on the forward strand.
AGGGTGGGCAGCCACAGAAGGCGCGCCACGCCCATCAGCTGCCGTTGCGAGAGCACCTGATCCGTTCGCGTGGGATAAAACGGCTTGACGGTCAGATTCGCTTCGTTGTAGTGCAGATAGTTGTGCGCACTGCAGGAGAAGTCGGGATTCTCCACCAGGAACTCCACTTGGCGCTGCAGTTTCCCGGCATCGATCCAGAAGTCATCGCCTTCGCAGGTGGCGATGAAGATGCCGCGGGCACGTTTGAGCAACAGCTCAAAGGGGCGAATGCCCTGTGAGAACTGATTCTCTGTCTGCAGCACCGGGCGGATCAGCGTTGGATACCGTTCCTGCCAGCGTCGGACGATCGCCTGCGTGCCGTCCGTCGAGGCGTCGTCATGGATCAAGATCTCAAACGGATACGTGACGTTCTGGCTGAGAAAGCCCCGGATGGTACTCTCGAGGTAGCGCTCGTGATTGAACGTCGTGCAGAGGATGCTGATGACCGGCGTTGGATCACCCGTCCATCGCTGGCGCAGCGTGTCTTCCGTGTGCACCGGAGGAATGGCGAGAAGCGCGCGGTCTTCGCCGAGTCCGTCGTCCGCCCAGGCTTCCGCTTCGTCATACCGTCCGAGGCGATGCAGGCACGTGGCGCCCATCCCCAGCACGCCACGCGGCGTCCTGGTCGCGAGGGCCTTTCGGACCTGGCGGTACGCGCGCAAGGCAACTTCCCACTGACCCTGCTTCATCGCCGATGCGGCGTCGTCCACTAAGGCCGCCAGCGGATGCGGCGTAGCCGACGGGCCGGTCTTACTCGTCAATCCAACCGGCGTACGGCGGTTGAGCGATGGCTGGCGCGGAGTGCGGCTGTTATCACGATGCATGGACGAACGCCGAGAAGAGGACAATAGGGATGGTCGCCGGATGGAGTCGGCATAGCCCCTTAATGCACCTTCTGTGCCATTCGTAAGTTGTTGCCAAGTAATAACTTGTGTGTACACCTGCCGGTGAGGTCGCGGCAGTTCTCTCCCATGCGGCAAAATCTGCCGTGGTCTGTCGGTCTTGCCGAGGGTGGACGGTCGCTGAAAATGGCTAAAGCCTTTCGTGTGAATGACTTGAGCGCTGGCATGCAAGCTGCATTAGACGATGACGCGCAACGCTACCACTCATCACATGCCAACGAATACTTCTCCGCCAACGCCAGCGAGTGATCGCGAGGCGAACGCCGCGCTGGACGTCTTTCCGCCCGCGGCGAGCCGTCGGTCGGTGCGCGTCCTGACCTACGGCACCTTCGACCTGTTTCACATCGGACACCTGCGGTTGCTCGAGCGACTCCGTGCGCTTGGCGATCATCTCACCGTGGCGGTGTCGACCGACGAATTCAACGCACTGAAGGGCAAGACCTCGCTGGTGCCCTATGCGGATCGCGCGGCGCTCGTCGCCGCCTGCCGATGGGTGGACGCCGTGATCCCCGAGGATACCTGGGGACAGAAGCGCGATGACGTGGTCCGGCTTGGCATCGACGTGTTCGGCATGGGCGGTGACTGGGAAGGGCACTTCGATGCACTGCGCGACGTGTGCCAGGTGGTCTATCTGCCGCGCACGGACGGCATCAGCAGCACGGCCATCAAGGACCGACTCAAGGTCTTCGATACCGAGAGTTTACAGTCGCTGAAAAGCGCGATCGAAACGGCGCAGCAAGTGCTTGCTCGTCTCGCCTGAATGCCGACAGGATAGGATGCGCACGCGCCCCGGGAATGTCTGTGACGCGCCGCCGATGATCACCTTCTTCACCTCGTAAACATGCCACCGAAGTCGACCATGCCCGGGCCCGCCACCACCGCCGAGCTGCAGACCTTGATCACACAGCAGGCCGCCGTCATTGCGGATCTTCAGGCGGACATGATGGGGCGCGACCTGCAGGAGTTGTCACTGCGTGTGTTCAAGCGGCCCCTCGTGCTGTTCTTCGGGCGCGCCACGTTCAGCGACAACACGAAGTACCTCTATCTCGATACGGTCCGCGCGGCCCGCGACTACGATGTGCTGTGGTGTGCGTCTACGCCGGCGTTGGCCAGAGATCTGCACGCGCACGGTCTGCCATGCCTCGACATGACGGCCGATCTCAAAGCGACCGTGCGCACCCTGCTGCACTGTTCGGTGGCGGTCTTGTGTGAGAATCTGCTGTCCACCTTTGGCGGCAACGTGGCGCTCGCGGGCGCACTGGCTGGCGCCCAGAAGATCCAATTGTGGCACGGTATCTCGGTGAAGCATCTCGATCTGATGCTGTTGCCCTTTGCGAACGTGCTCGATCAGACCTTCCGGCGCACGATCATGCTGGCCTCGCGTCCCGACTACTTTCTGAGCACCGCGGCGTCTCTTGATGTGTTCTGGGCGCAGGCGTTTGGCGCCACGCAGGTCATTCGCGCGGGACAGCCCCGGAACGCCGTGGTGCGACGCGACGCCACGCCCCACGAAATGATCGGCGCTGCCCTGCCGTCGGATCAGATGGTAGCCATGCAGAACCCAGCGGTTCGCCGCGTGCTCGTGACGCCGACCTGGAAGCGAGGGCAGGGGCTGTTCACCGCCTCCGCGGAATTTCACAAGCGCCTCGCCGCGTGGGCGGCGCGCACCAACACGGTGATCTTCGTGAAGCCGCATCCGTTCATGAGCGCGGCGGAGATCCCGGCCAACATTCCCGGACGTCTCTATTTTCTTGCCGCTGGGCTCGACATCTATCCGTGGCTCTCCCGATTCGATGCCCTGCTGACCGACTACTCGTCCATCATGTTCGACTTCCTGCTCACCGGAAAGCCGATCTTCACCTTCGATTCGCTCACGCAAGTCGTGTATGGCTTTGAACCGGACTGGTCACTGATTCCGGACACGCCGTTCCGCTACGTATTCGATGCGTCGAATATGGAACAGGTGCTCGATGCACACCTCGACGCGCACCCGCTGCACGCCACGCAGCAGGTGCTCTGTGATCAGCTCTTCGAGACGAACCCGTTGGAAGCATCCGACGTGTTGATTCGCGTCATCGGCGAATGCAATGCGATGGTGCTTGATCGGTCGGTGCATGTGATCGACGCCGATGTTGACGACGCCGGTGACGCCATCGCCGCGAGTGCGACCGCTGCCTGACGCGGCGCGTTACGCATGATGCGTTACGCATGATGCGTTATGGCGCCAGCCGATCGCGCAGCGCCGCCACGACGCTCTGCCAATCTCCCGGCGTCGGTTGGCGGAGCAGGGTGAGTGAGGGATACCATGCGGTGCGATCGTTGCCCAAACCCCATCGCCAGTCGGGAGCGTAGGGCAGCAGCACGTAGCCGGGCAGCCCCATCGCTCCCGCCAGATGGGCAACACTGGTATCCACGGTCACCACGCCATCGAGCGTCTGGAGCAGTGCGGCCGTATCGAGCCAATCTGATGACATCGCGGGGCGCGTCACGACAGGGTCGTGGAATGGCGGTTGTTCGCCGTACTGCAGCCAGACCCATTCAATGTTGGGGAGCGAGGTCAGCGTCGGCAGCAGGGCGGGGTCGAAGTCCCGCAAGCCCGTCGCGAGAAAATCCGGATTGCCTTTGTACACGAGGCCCATGCGGCGTCGACCCGGCGCCGAGTTGGCTGGCGTTGCAGCCGGTACCATGATGTCTGGCGATTCGACGCGAAGGTATGGAATGGCGTCACTCGCATGATCCGCGTCCAGCTGCAGGCGATGGGGTAGCGACAGCAAGGGCACCGACCAATCGCTGGGTGGTGCATCTCCCGCGGGCACGGCGTCGAAGCCGCTGGCACGAAACAGCGCGACCGCGCTGGGATGGCACACCAGCGTGACGCGCGCCGCGCCGCGGCGCGCGAGGTACGGCAGGTAGCGCGCGAAGTGGAACTGGTCGCCCAGTCCCTGATCGCCCAGCACTACAATAGAATCGCCCGTCAGCGGCTCGCCGTGCCAATCGCGTGCCCCGGTGAGCGAGCGGGGCAACGAACGGTACTCGAACCCCGCCCACCCCGCCGCGCTGATCCCTCCCAGTAACGTGGTTTGCCCGCGTTGGAGGTGCGTCGGGCCGTCGTGTGGACGCACCGCGTCGGCGCGGTCCAGCCATGTGACCGCCCCGGCAAGATCGCCGAGCGCATGGCGAATCTGCGCCGCGGTCAGGAGCAGCGCGGGCAAGGCGGGGGCGAGGCGCAGCGCCTGCTCCACGATGCGCCACGCCTCCGTAGGATCCCCGGCCGCGCGTGTCGCACTGGCGAGCGCGCCCAGCGCCGCCGGGTCACGTGGTCTTGCGGCGGCCACCGAGGCGAAACAGGCGCGCGCTTCGCCCGCCGCGCCCACGCGAAGGAGGCTCGTGCCCAGCGCATAGCGCGTTGGCACATCGAGCCCGCTGGCATGGGCCCAGGCTCCTCGCAGCACGTCGCGCTCGTCGGCCACGCGGCCAGCGAGTCGCCAGGCATCAGCAAGCATGATGGCGACCTGTACATCGGTGGGGAGGGCCTCCCGCACCTTCGCGAAGGCCAGGGCGGCGTCGGTGGCCCGACCGGCTTCGGCGGCGGCCTGTCCCTGCAGCAGCCATGTCATGATGTCCGCGTCGTTACTCGTCATGCGTGACGTGCCCGCTGTGTGACGGCATGTGCCCGCATCAAACGGGACGTGCCGGGAGTGTGAGGAAAAGGGCCATGTCCGCAGAAAACGTGAACACGTCCGCTCAAGTTCTGGCACCCGTCGACGACACTCATCTCTGACCGCAGTTCGATAGTCGAACGCGGGCGAGGCACGGATGCCTCAGACAACATCACGGAGGATTGTACCATGCGTATTAACACGAACGTTGGCGCACTGACGGCTTCTCGCAACATCTTCGTCAACCAGCTCGCGACCGAAGGGAGCATGCGGAAGTTGAGCTCGGGTCTCCGCATCAGCCGCGCGGCTGATGACGCGGCCGGCCTGGCGATCGCCAACAAGCTGCGCACGCAGAGCCGCTCGCTGAACCAGGCGGCGTCGAACGCTGAGCAGGGTAATGCGATGCTCAATATCGCGGAAGGTGCCGCTTCCACGATTCAGCGCATCATCGAGCGTCAGAAGGAACTGATCACGCAGAAGCTGAACGGTACGTCGAGCGACAGCACGTCGACCACCATCGAAGCGGAAATCACGACGCTCTCTGGGGAAGTGAGCCGGATCATTGGATCCACCACGTTCCAGGGAACCTCGGTCTTCGCGAGCCTCGTGTTCCAGGTTTCCGACACGTCGGCGAACGGTACGGTTACGGTGGGCGCGTCGCTGGCCGTTGCTGATGTCTCGCTGTCCGGTACCGCGTCGCTGTCTGACGCCGACGATGCGATGGACGCCATCAACAGCGTGCTCGCCAACATCGGTGCCGGCCAGAACGTGCTCGACTACACGCTGACGAACTTGAAGTCATCGGTCGTGAACGTCCGCGCGGCGGAGTCTACCATCCGCGACGTGGATATGGCTGAGGAAATGGCCAACTTCACGAAGAACAACATCTTGTCGCAAGCAGCGCAGGCCATGATGTCGCAGGCGAATCAGGGGAGCCAGGGTGTGCTCTCGCTCCTCCGGTAATCCTCCGGTCCGCTAGCAAGAGGTAAGAAACCCCCGGGGTCGGCACAGTTGCCGGTCCCGGGGTATGGTCTTCGCCAGAAGAAATCGAGGCACACATGGCAAATCCGATCAACGTCAGCGGTCTGAGTTCGGGAATCCAATGGGGCGACATCGTCGACACGACGGTGAAGGCCCTCGAGGCGCGTTCGGTCACGCCGATTTCCAACACCATCGCCAAACGCACGGCGCAGAAAGCAGCGTGGACGTCGTTTCGTACGCTTGTTGATACGCTCAACACGAGTGCCCGCGCACTCCGTTCATCAGGGTTCGGTGGGTTTCAGGCCACCGTGCCCCCCAGTGCGATCACCTCGCGCACGCTGCTCACGGCGTCACCCACGGAGAACGCCGTGGCGGGGCGGTACCGGGTGGAGGTGCTGCAACTCGCCGAATCGGCGAAGATCGCGGGGAACGCCGTCGCCAATACCGGCACCGCATTGGGCCAGGCGGGTGAGTTTACGATCAATGGCAAAACGATCGTGATCGCCGCGACCGATACGCTCCGGAATGTCCAGGCCAAGATCAATGCGGCCAACACCGGCACCGACGCGACGGGAGTCAAAGCGTCGATTGTCAGTGAGGGGGGAACGGCGGGACGTCTCGTGCTCACCTCGAGCTCGGCGGGCTCCAACGGGATCAGCATTGCCGATGGAACGGGCGCGATGGCTCGCGAGCTGGGGTTCATTGACAGCCGAACCAAACCGATCTCCTCGGTGGTCCAAGCCGCCGCGGCGGCGATGGGGATGACCGTCATTCCATCTCCCGCCAGTATTCGTGTGGGGACCGTGCTGGTCACCGCCGATTTGGCGATCGACTCGCTTGCCCAAATTGCCGCCAAGATCAACGCGGCTGGTGGGTCGGCGTCCGTCGAGCCGGAGGCCTTTGGCGATGAAACGCGCTACCGGCTCCTCGTCGAGGGCCCGGTCACCGCCGACGATGCGGACGGACAAGCCATCATTGATGCGCTCGGCTTTGCGGCGGGATCGCCGGGTCGGGTGCGGCAGACCGTGCAGTCACCCGTCTACACCGACAGTGTGGGGGCGACGGCGACCGCCACGACTGCCCTCGCGGGGGTGCAAGTGGATGGGGTCTCGGCCGGACTGGCCGTCGGCGACGCCATCAACATACGAGGCGTGCGCGGTGACGGCACGGCCGTCACGATCGGTCTGATCGTGCAGACGGGCGACACGATGCAATCGCTGTTGGATCGCCTCAATAACTCGACTTCCGGTTTCGGCAGTGGTACGCGGACGGCCTCGGCTGCTTTAGGGGCCGACGGACGAATCCGCCTCACGGACGACACGGGCGGTGCCTCACGTCTCTCCTTCTCGATGACGGTCAGTCGCGCCGATGGCAGCGCTGGTCGGCTCGGGTCCGGCACGGTCTCGGTGGTGGGACGCAGTCGCGAGCTGCAGGAAGGGCGTGATGCCGTGATTCGGGTGGATGGTCGCGAGGTGACGCGGGCCAGCAACACCATCACCGACGCGATCAGCGGCGTCACGCTCTCGCTGACGAGCGCGGAGCCCGGATCGAGTATCGATGTGTCCATCGATCGCGATGTCAAAGGCAGCACGGCCGCGGTCCAGAAGCTGGTCGACACGTTCAACGAAATCCGCACGTTCTTCGATCTGCAACGAGAGCCGGACAGCGCGCTCTACGCGAATTCGTCGCTGCGTGGTGTTGTCGACTCGTTCAACGTGGCGTTGCGAACCAAGGTCGCGACGAACGAGAGCTACACCTCACTGGCCGTCACCGGCTTAGCGCTCGATCGAACGGGTAAGCTGGCCTTTGACAAAACCAAGTTCGAGAAGGCACTCAACGAAAAACCCAACGAGATCGAAGCGCTCTTTGGCTTCACTGGCGCGGGAACGGCGTTCGTAACGGCGACCGACAACGCGACCCGCTTTGGCGTCGGTACGATCAGCACCCAGGTGTCCAGTATCGACGCGAACACCGTCGCGTTGCGTCTGCGCGAAACGGCGGCCCGCAACAAACTCGAGCAAAGGCGTGAACGGCTCGTGGCCGATTTTACGCGCATGGAAGATGCGCTGAGTCGGCTGCAGTCGCAAAGCGGGACGCTCCTGTCGAGCGTGAATGGGCTTCAGTCGCAACGGTAACGGCCGATACTCCCAAGCAGATGGGTAGTTCACCGCGACTCGACCTCAGCCTAATCAAGATGTCTTACGCCAGCCAAACTTCGTCGTATCGTGAAATGGAGATCCACTCGGCTTCTCCCGAACGACTCGTCGTGATCGTGTTCGAGCAGCTGGTCGTGAACCTGGAGCGCGCCCGGATCGCGATGGACCGCAACGATATCGAGTTGCGCGTCGCGTCGCTGCGTCGTGCGCGTGGCCTGGTCGGCGAGCTGCTCGCCACGCTCGATTTCGACAAGGGCGGCGCACTCGCGAACCAGTTGGCCGATCTGTATCAGTTCATGTTGTACGAGCTCGTCGACATCGGCCAGCGAAAGGACGTTGCCACGCTGCGCAAGCTGGTGAACATCGCCACCGCCCTGCGTGATGGTTTCACCGGGGCCGCACAGTCGGTGTTAGCCAGCACTCGCCTGAAAACTGCGTGACGCGGAATCTTCTCATGAACGCCTTCGACACGATGCGGAGTGGCCGGTTCGGCCGCCGAAGTCCCGAGGCTCGTCAGGCGGCCGCGCGCGGCGCGTTGGCGATCTGTGCGAGTGCCGATGCGCTTGCCCGCGAAGCCGTTGATGTCGTTGGGCACGATGACGATCGCCTCTTCAGTCTCCTCGAACAGCGTGACGAGATCCTACGGGACCTCAGCGAGCATCTGGTCCTGTTGCGTCTTGAGCGTCCAACGGCCGACAGCCCGCTGTACGCGGCCACGGAACGCGCGGTGGATGACGCGGATGCGCTGCTCACCGAAGTCTCGGCCGCGCTGAGCACGTCGCATCGCGTCACGATGGAGCTGGCCGCCAAGGTGGCGCGTCGCACCGGAGAGATCCGGGCGGAACTCGATGCGGTCCAGCGCGCCAGCAGTGCTGGACTCGGGTACGGTGTGGCGACCGGAGCACAACTGGTCGACCGGATCCGCTGATCCGTCAGGCGACGATCATGTCCGTTCGACCGGTGCCCCCGGAGGCGTTCAGCGCGCTCCTTCAGGAGAAGCTCGATGAGCTCGACCTGGCCGCGCAGCACGAAGCCTTGATGGCACATGACGAGGTCGAACAGCTGCGCTTGCAGGCGGCCTACCTCGTGAGCGGGACCGATGGCAAGCCGTGGCACACGGGCGCTGCCGTCCACTTTCAGAAGGAGCTGTCGGCCATGGATGTTCCGGCGCCGACTCTCGATATCAGCTATCCCGCCCGCCCGTACGGACGAACCACCGCGTGACCGCCGGGGCCATCGTTCGGTCCCGAACGGGCTCTACCTGCAGTAGCTGGGCGACAAGGACGTCGCATTCCGCGATACGGAAATCCTCCCGACTGTAAAGTTCTGCGCCATTCCTGCCGATAGTCCCATGTGAGGAGGAGGAAACCTTATGCGAATTAACGGAAGCAACATCGATTCTCTGCGCCCGACGCCGGCGAGCACCCCTGCCGCACCGCGTCCCGCTCAGGAAATCACCCAGTCACCGGCCACCAAGCCGGTCAAGTCGGACTCGGTCCAGATCTCGGACACGGGTCGTCGCCTGAATACTGAGCAGGCGAACGCCCTGAACCCGGAACGTGTGGCCGAGCTACGCACGAAGGTGCTCACGGGCGCCTACAACACACTCGATGTCGTAGACCAGGTGGCGCGCCGCATTCTGACGCGCGGCGATCTGTAGGTCTTCGGCCCACTCCACCGGCACGATTAGGAGACCGGCTGTATGAAGTTCCTTGTGGTGGACGATTCCGCGACCATGCGGCGTATCGTAATCAATTCGCTTCAGCGGATTGGCTTCAGTGACACCGTCGAAGCCGGCGACGGTCAGGAAGCGCTGGCCAAGTTCGACAGTTCGATCAAGTTCGTGATCACGGACTGGAACATGCCGAACATGAGCGGCACGGAGTTCACGAAAGTGCTCCGGTCGCGCGATGATGGACGACATGTGCCCATCCTGATGGTGACGGCGCGTTCGGTGAAGGAAGATATCCTGACGGCAATGGAAGCAGGCGTGAACAACTACATTGTCAAGCCATTCACTCCACAGGTGCTGAAGGAGAAGATCGACGCGCTCCTCCCTGCAGCTGCGGCCTGAGGATCAGTCCGATGACCAGCACCCGTGCGCAGGAAGTCCTGTACGAGTCGGAGGCGGCCCTCCGCCTCGTCGACCATGAGCTGACAGGCATGCATGATGTCCGAGACACCGCGGAGCCGCCGGCGCGAGTCATTCCGATGCTCTCACTCTCGGAACTTCCGCAGATTCTCGAACAGGCGAACGCGCAGATTCTGAACGTGCTGTCGCGGTTGCGTGAAAGCCGCGCCGCCCTGCAGACGAACGCGCTCGAAAAGCTCGCCACGACGCACGAGAAGATCCGGGAAGTCACGTCCGCGACGGAAGATGCGGCCATCAACATCATGGACGCCTGCGACCGGGCCACCCAAATGGTGGACGATCTCGATACGATCGATGCCGATGCGACGCCTGATCGTGAGCGGGCCGGAGGCATCCGCGCGAATCTGCGCGACGAACTGTTCATCATGATGGGCGCGCTCCAGTTCCAGGACATCACGTCGCAGCAGCTCTCGCATGCGTCGGCGGTACTGGTCGAGATGGAAAGTCGGCTGCTCGACGTGGCCAAGCTCTTCGATCACAATGCCGATCATGTCAAGGTGGTCACGCAAGGGCCTCAGGGTGTGCCGGACGAAGCGACCTACGATCCGAACGCCACGACGCTGAACGCCGAGACCCGTCAGGCGCTGGCCGACGAAATCTTTACCGCAGTGCGCGCTCCCGCGGCGTAGTGTCCCCTCACTCCGACGCGTGACCACGACGGCCCGCACCTTTACCGGTACGGGCCGTTTGACGTTCACGAGGGAGCAATGTGCGTGTGACGGTAAACCTGCTGCGTCTCCCAGCCGATACTGCTCAGTGATGATCGTGCCCATGTGGGCGCCGCAAGTAGACCTCCGAGGCTTCGCCCGTGTCCTCTCTGAATCTCGATGATGCCGCCACGCTGCTCATGCAGCTGGAGGCAACCGATACCGCCGATCTCACGATGTTGCGCGAGGCGCTCACGGATCTCGCCTTCGAGAATCGTGTTCCGCATCGTGCGCAGCCGTTCGTCGCGCGTGCGGCGCGGGTCCTCGGCACCATCGTCAATGGCACGGCACCCGACATCCCGGCCGCGTTCGCCGATGTCAGCACCGCGATCGAAGAGGCCATGCGAGCCAGTGAGGGCAGCGTCTCGCCAAGCGACCGCATCGTCGCGCGCGAGCTCGAATCGACCGCCGCCGCCGTGACGGCGAGCGTGCCGGCGTTCAGCCTCGATGCACCTGACGTGTCATTCGAGCAGAAGCGCTCGGCGCAGCACGATGTCGGCATCGATCAGCTGCCTGACGATGCCGACCGCGATCTGCTCCCGGATTTCATCACCGAGAGCAACGAATGCGTGGTCAATTCCGAGGTGGCGCTGCTGCAGCTCGAAGCGTTCCCCGACGACGAGGAAGCCGTCAATACCGTCTTCCGTGCGTTCCATACCGTGAAAGGCACGTCGGCGTTCCTCGGACTCTCCCGCATTGCTGCGTTCGCCCACGAAGCGGAGTCGCTGCTGAGCCGCGTGCGCGACAAGGACATCGCGTACACCAAGGGATGCGCCGATCTTTCCCTGCGGTCGGCGGACATGATGAAGGCGCTGCTGGTGTCGGTGGAAACCGGCTTGAACGGCGACGGCACGCTGCCGATTCCCGATGGCTATCACGAGCTGCTCGATGCGCTCGCCAGCTACGATCCCAAGCGCGACGCCGATGGCGTCATGCTGCCGGTCGCCCCGGTGCCTGCTGTTGCGTCGCCCGTCGCCCTCATCGCCACCGATGACCTCCTCCCGTTGCGGTCGTCGAGCCTCGCGACCTCCAGTGCCCCGTTGGCCGCGCCATCCGCCAACACCACCGCGAACAAAGCGCGTGTGGAGTCGAATGCCGATGCGACGATCCGCGTGCGCACCGACCGCCTGGATCGCTTGATCGACATGGTCGGCGAGCTGGTCATTGCGCAGTCGATGATCGCCGGGGACGACCTCTTCGGTGCGGGGAAGCATCACGATCTGCTGCGCAAGGTCACGCACGCCGGCAAGATCGTTCGTGAGTTGCAGGATCTCAGCATGTCCATGCGGATGGTGCCGTTGCGCGCGACCTTCCAGAAGCTCACCCGCGTCGTGCGCGACACCTCGTCGAAGGCTCACAAGACGGTGCAGTTCGTGACGGATGGCGACGATGTCGAAATCGATCGCAACATGGTGGACGTGCTGGGTGATCCGCTGGTGCATATGGTGCGGAACGCGGTGGATCATGGCGTCGAAGGCCCCGACGAACGGGTCGCGAACGGCAAGCCGCGTCTCGGGGTCGTCCGCCTGCACGCGTACCACGCGTCGGGGAACGTGGTCGTCGAGCTCAAGGACGACGGTCGCGGTCTGCATCGCGACAAGATCGTGAAGAAGGCCGTCGAGAAGGGGCTGATCGAAAGCGATAAGGGTATGACGGACAGCGACGTGTTCAACCTGATCTTCGCGCCCGGCTTCTCGACCGCCGACCAGATCACCGACATTTCGGGGCGTGGCGTCGGCATGGACGTCGTGCGTCGCAATCTCGAGACGATCCGCGGTCGCATCGACATCACGTCAGCGCCCGGCAAGGGAACCACGTTCGCTATCCGTTTGCCGCTCACGCTGGCCGTGACTGACGGCATGTTGGTCCGTGTCGGCGACGAACGCTTCATCGTACCGCTCACGCACATCCACATGAGCTTCCGTCCGGAGCCGTCGATGCTCTCGACGATCGTCGGACGGGGCGAAGTCGTGCTCCTGCGCGGCGAGCTGTTGCCCATCATCCGTCTGCACCAGCTGTTCGACGTCCGGGGCGCAGTGCAGTCGCCGCTCGACGGCCTGCTCATGATCGTGGGTGACGGCGATCGTCGCACCGCGCTCCTCGTGGACGATCTCCTCGGCCAGCAACAGGTCGTGGCCAAGACGCTCGGCGACGGCCTCGGCAAGGTACCCGGTGTCAGTGGCGGGGCGATCCTCGGTGACGGACGCGTGGGACTCATCCTCGACGTGACCGAGACCGTGGCCCTGGCCCAGAGCCACGAGCCGTCGCCCGTGCGCCGCGATCGACAGGACGCGGCCTGATCAGGATGTCATCACCACAGGTCCCGGCGGCGCCGGGGCCCGTGGGCAGCACGTGTTCGAGTCAAGCTCCGACGAGGGGGCGCCGATACCACACAGCAGACGGGTCGTAGGACCCGCGTACCCTCTTTCCATTTCGAGCGAGCCATGAGCACGCAGACTGAATCGGTGTCCGCCATCGCAACGCCGTCCCGCGCGGGCAAGTATCTCACGTTCTTTCTCGGCGGCGAAGAATACGGCCTCGAGATTCTGAAGGTGAGCGAGATCATCGGCATGCAGCCGATTACGCGTGTGCCCCGCATGCCGGAGTTCGTGCGCGGGGTCATCAACCTGCGCGGCAAGGTCATTCCGATCACGGACCTGCGCAGCAAGTTCGGCATGGTGCACGATGGCAGCGAGGACAGCTGCATCATCGTCGTCCAGATGCGCGGCATCCAGACCGGCATCGTCGTCGATCGCGTCAGTGAAGTCGTCGCCATCGCGGAACCCGACATCGAAGATGCGCCGAGCTTCGGCGCTGGCATTCATACCGAATTCCTGCTCGGCATCGGCAAGACCGGTGGACGCGTGAGGCTCCTCCTCGACATCGATAAGGTGCTTGCCAGCAGCGAGATCGCGGCGCTCGAAGTCGCGCAGTCGCACGCGGCCTGACGCGCATCCTTCCGACTCCGTCAGGTTCTCCGATGGCCGCCTCAAGCCCCAGTCACGCACTCTTTACGGAATGCGATATCTCGCCGGCGCAGTTCACGCGAATCACCGACGTGCTCTACGAGCACGCGGGCATCCGCATGCGCGAAGGCAAGGAAGGGCTCGTGCGTGCGCGCCTGGCCAAGCGGCTCCGCAAGCTCAATCTGCCCGATTTCGATGCCTATCTCGATTTTGTGGCGAACGAGCCGTCGCAGCGCGAGTTCGCCGAGATGATCGACGCGCTGACGACCAACAAGACCAGCTTCCTGCGTGAGGCGTCGCACTTCGACTTCCTGCGCGACGCGGTCTTTCCCACGCTGAAGGGCTCGGTGCGGATCTGGAGCGCAGGGTGCTCGAGTGGCGAGGAGCCGTACACGCTCGCGATGCTCGCCAACGAGAGCTTCAGCGACATCAACACGCGTGACGTGCGGATTCTCGCCACCGACCTCAGTCATCGCGTCCTGGCCACGGCCAAGGCCGCGACGTATCCGGCCGACATCATGACCGACGTGCCGTCGGCGTGGATGCAAAAGTATTGGACCCGCACCCGTGACCCTCAGGGACGCGAGGTGTGCGAAGCGGGTAAGTCGATCCGACGGCTCGTCCATTTCGCGAAGCTGAATCTGATGGAACGGTGGCCGATGCAGGGGCCGTTCGATGCCATCCTCTGTCGCAATGTCATGATCTACTTCGACAAAGCCACCCAGCAGCAGCTCGTCGAGCGCTATTGGGCGCTCCTCCGTCCTGGCGGACACTTGTTCGTTGGACACTCGGAAAGTCTCACCGGCCTCACACACCGTTTTCGGTATGTGCAGCCCGCGGTCTACGTGAAGTAGCATGGGTACCAGTGCGCTCACGCGCGCGGTCGATCGGGTCGTTGGTGTCGCCGACGTGAAGGTGTCGAATACGCCGGGCGAGCGACTCATCACCTATGCCCTTGGTAGCTGTCTTGGTATCGTGGTGTATGACCCGGTCGTCTCCGTCGCGGGGATGCTGCACGTCATGTTGCCCACGGGGACCATCGACGAGTCCAAGATGAAGGACAAGCCCGCCATGTTCGTGGACAGCGGCGTGCCCCTCCTGTTCAAAGAGTGCTATAAGCTTGGCGCGAAGAAAGAACGCATGCACGTGCGGGTGGCCGGTGGCGCGCACGCCGGCGCCCGCGAAGAAGACGATCGCTTCCAGATCGGGAAGCGCAACATGATTGCACTGCGCAAGTTGCTGTGGAAAAACGGCGTGCTCGTGCACGCGCACGACACCGGGGGCGTGCAGACGTCCCGCACGATGTGGGTGGACGTGACCACAGGCGAGGTCACGCTGAAGATCAACGGCGCCGAGAGCAAGCTCTGATGCACTGGATACCGACACATGGCCTTTAACGTTCTCGTGGTCGACGACAGCGCCGTCATGCGGCAGATGGTCGTGCGCACCCTCAGGATGAGTGGTCTTCCGCTGGGCACGGTCCTCGAGGCCGGCAATGGCGAGGAAGGACTGTTCGTGTTGCAGGAGCAGTGGGTGGACCTGCTGCTCCTGGATATCAACATGCCGGTGATGAATGGCGAGGAGATGCTGCGGCGTCTTCGTGCCGCGCCGGAAACTGCCTCGCTGCCCGTTATCGTGGTGTCCACGGAAGGCAGCGAAACCCGTCTGGCTGCTCTCAACGATTTGGGTGCTGCCATTGTCCGTAAGCCGTTCGCGCCGGAGACCCTGCGCGACACCATTCTGCGTGTTACTGGAGTTACCGATGCCGAGTACTACGGTCCAGTCCCTGTCGCGAGCGACGACAGCGACTTTTGAAGAGCTCGCGCTCCTCTTTCCGGAGCTCGAGCTGTCCCCAGAGCAGGCTGCGGCGCCGCTCGATGTGGCGGTGTCGGTAGAATTTCGCGGCCCGCGTCGCGGACGGCTTGTGCTGCGGGCGTCGTCCAACATCCTCTCGTCGATTGCAGCGAACATGCTGGGCGAAGATGCCTCGCGTCAGCGTCCGCTCCAGCGCGACGCGCTCGGCGAGATCGCGAACGTGATCTGCGGCAACTTGCTGCCAGCCATCGCGGGCGCCGAAGCCGTCTTTCATCTGTCTGCCCCCCGTGTGCACGAAGGGGCCGGGTCCGTGTCGCGCGATGCGGACGAGCCGGCCGCGCGCATCATGCTGGGGGTGGAAGTCGGCCGCGCCGAAGCGGTACTCTACCTGTTCGGCGGCGAGGACGGTGCGGCGCAGCTCTCCCAGGATGCTGTGAGCGTCGCGTGACGACGACCACAGCGGGTGCTCCGCTGCCCGGTTCGGGGGCACCGCTGCGCAAGCTGGGCGTCGTGCGCGTGCTGATCGTGGATGACTCTGCGCTCGTCCGTCGCATCCTGTCCGATGCGCTGTCGAAGCACGATGATATCGAAGTCGTTGGCACGGCGACCGATCCGTATGTGGCGCGTGAGCGAATCGTGCAGCTTCGCCCCGACGTGATCACGCTCGACATCGAAATGCCGCGAATGGACGGACTGTCGTTCCTGTCCAAGCTGATGCAGCACTTCCCCTTGCCGGTCGTGGTGGTGAGCTCGCTCACGCCGCAGAACAGCGAGACCGCCCTGCGCGCGCTCGCACTTGGTGCGGTCGAGGTGATCGCCAAGCCGGGCTCCTCGCTCGCCGCCGGCGATATCGCGGACCACCTGGTGCGCGCCGTGCGCGCGGCATCGCATGCCCGCGTCGTCAAGCGTATGGTGGCCGCCGACGCACCGCCGGTGCCGGGGCGCTCGGCGATCGCAACGCTCAACGCGACCAACAAGATCATTGCACTCGGGGCCTCCACCGGCGGCACGCAAGCGCTCGAACAGGTGCTCCGTCGGTTTCCGGTCGATGCGCCGGGCACGGTCATCGTTCAGCACATGCCGGAGCACTTCACCCTGTCCTTCGCCAAGCGCCTCGATCAGGTCTGCGCGATGCGCGTGCAGGAAGCGAAAGACGGGGACTTCGTCGTGCCGGGGCTCGCGCTCGTGGCACCGGGTGGCAAGCACCTCGTGCTGCAGGCCAGCGGCGCACGGTGGGCGGTGCGCGTAAAGGACGGGCCCAAGGTGCATCACCAGCGGCCCGCGGTCGACGTGCTTTTCCAGAGTGTCGCGCGCAGCGCCGGACGCAATGCGGTGGGCGCCTTGCTGACCGGCATGGGCGCCGATGGGGCCAAGGGGATGCTCGCCATGCGTGAAGCTGGAGCCTACACGGTTGCGCAGAACGAGGAAACGTGCGTCGTGTACGGCATGCCGCGGGAAGCGGTCAAGTTAGGTGCGGCGATGGACGTGCTGCCGCTGGATCGCATCGCCGACGCGTTATTGCACGCCGTCGCCGCCAACCGCGCGTAACCCGACCGGTCGCGGGCGCTAGACCGGAAGGGTCAGCCGCACCCGGGTGCGTGCGCCGGCGGTGCCGTCGATCCGATCGAAATGGATCGATCCGCCGAGGGCGTGCACGAACGCGGCGACGATTGCGAGTCCGATCCCGGCTCCGCGAATGCCGTGCTTCGACGTCACAAACGGCTCGGTCACGGTCGCCAGCAGGTCGGCGGGAATGCCCGCCCCCTCGTCTTCCACGTCGACGGTGACCACGCCATCCTGTGCCGCACTCCGGATCACGATAGTGCTGCCCGCCGGCGCGGCGTCATGCGCGTTGCGGAGCAACTCCATGACCACGTCCCGCCACCAGCGTGCATCAGCGTGAATCTGTCCGC
>CANHJV010000032.1 GCA_947461225.1 Gemmatimonadota bacterium
CGTGCTCCTCGCCCTTGCGCCCATCGCGCTGGGCGCGCAGGAGCATACCGAACACGCCCCGGCCACGCCGGCTGCGGGTCCGGTGGACTTTATCACGCCGCACATCACGGACGGCTCGCACCTCGAAATCCCGTGGCCGAACAGCCACCTCGCCAAGGAAGTCGAACTTCCGAAGTGGGCGCCGGTGCACATTGGCGGAATGGAAGTCGATCTCTCGCCCACCAAGCATGTCGTGTTCATGCTGGGTGCGGCGCTGCTCGTCGCCGTGGTGCTGATCAGCGCCGCATCGGCCTCCCGGAAGCAGCATGAGACCGACGGGCGCACCAAAGGCTTTGCCGGGGCCATGGAAGCGATGGCGCTGTACCTGCGCAACGAGGTGGTGCTGCCGAACGTCGGTCACCACGGTGAGGCGTTCGTGCCGTTCGCCCTCACGCTGTTCTTCTTCATTCTTACGTGCAACCTGTTCGGGATGATCCCGTACGGCGCGACGGCCACGGGCAACATCGCCGTGACCGCCACGCTGGCGATCATCACGGCCATCGTCGTGGAGGTCGCGGGTATCCGCGCCAACGGCATCGGTTACCTGAGCACGATTTTCTATTGGAACAAGGATCTACCCATCGTCATGCGCATCATGATGTTTTTCATCATGTCGCCGGTCGAGATGGTGGGGAAGATTTCGAAGCCGTTTGCGCTCACCATTCGTTTGTTCGCGAATATGACCGCTGGGCACATTTTGCTGCTCGCACTCATCGGTCTCATCTTCGCGTTCCAGTCATGGGCGTTCGCCGGCGTGCCGGTGCTCATGGCTACGGTGATCAGCTTGCTCGAATTGTTCGTGAGCTTCCTGCAGGCGTTCATTTTCACGCTCCTGGCCTGCGTCTTCATCGGTCAGATTCGGGAAGCGCACCACTAGTACCTGTTCAACTCTCTTGGCGGAATCTCCCACCGCCTCCGAGAGACGTAGCCGATCGAGCGATCGGTGATTCCCGTTGGGCTTCGGCCCGCTGACGGGACGCGTGGTACCTGGTACCAGCGCCGGGAGTGCATTTCTCAACGACTATTTTTCGGAGCGTTACGATGGAAATCATGGGTCTCCTCCAGGCCGCTGCGCCGGTTGTTCAGGATCCGAAGGGCATGGCCATGATCGGCGCCGGCATCGCTGCCGGTGGTGCCGCGATCGGCGCCGGCATGGGTATCGGCCGCATCGGTGGTTCGGCCGTTGAAGGCATGGCGCGTCAGCCGGAAGCCGCGGGTCGTATTCAGACCGCCGCGCTCATCTTGGCCGCGCTCATCGAAGGCGCCGCGCTGTTCGGCGTCGTCGTCGGCTTCCTGATTCAGGGCAAGATCACGTTCTAACGTGGTCGCGCGCGCGGGGCGTCCATCCGGGCGCCCCGCCGCACTCTCTTCTTCTCGTGGACTCTTCCATGCTCGCTCTTTCCGCCCGCCGTATCGGCGCGCTCGCTGCTCTGCTCGCGGTCACTGCTTCGCCGGCGCTCGCGTCGGAAGCCGCCGAAGGACCGCCGAATCTGCTCGACCCGAATGTCGGCGTGATGGCGTGGACGCTGGTCATCTTCGTCCTGCTGATGGTCGTCCTGTCGAAGTTCGCTTTCAAGCCGCTCTTCGCTGCCGTCGAGGCGCGTGAGAAGGCGCTCGAAGAGGCGATCGAAGGTGCCAAGCGCGATCGTGCCGCGGCCGAGTCGTTGCTCGCGCAGCAGAAGGCCCTGCTCGAAACCGCGCGTACCGACGCACAGCAGATCATCGCGGACAGCCGCGCCACGGCCGAGAAGATGCGTACCGATCTGCTCGCGCAGACCAAGTCGCAGCAGGAAGAGATGATCGAGCAGGCCCGCCGCGCGATCGACGGCGAAAAGGCGGCCGCTATCTCGGCGCTGCGCACGGAAGCGATCGACCTCGCCATCGCGGGCGCGTCGCGCGTGATCGAGCAGAACCTCGATTCCGCCGGCAACCGCAAGGTGGTCGAGAACTTCCTCGCTTCGCTCGACGGCGCCAAGGGTACGCGCTGATGCCGGCCGGCGTGCAGGGCGAATCCGTCGCCCGTAATTACGCCGAGGCGCTGCTGGCCCTCGCGCTCAAGGCCGAGGACACGGCAGGGTGGGGAACGATGTTGCGGCAGATCGCGACCGCGATCGAAACCGACATCACGCTCTACCGCTTTCTCGAGTCGCCGCGCATCGCGGCCGACCAGAAGTCGGCCGTGCTGACCAAGGCACTCGGCGATCGTGTCCCGCGCCTGTTCCTGCGCTTCCTGCAGCAGTTGGTGAAGAATCGCCGGCAGATGCTCATTCCGATCGTTGCCAACGAGTACGACACGCTGCTCGACGCGTCGGCGGGTATCGTCCACGCCCGCGTCACCGTGGCACGTGAAACAGGTGACGACGAGCGCGACGAGATCGGCAAGCGCTTGTCGGCCATCGTCGGCAAGACCGTGGTGCCGCATCTCGCGGTCGATCCGAGCATTCTCGGTGGTGTGGTCGTCCGCATCGGTGACACGGTGATGGATGGTTCGCTGCGCCGGAAGCTCGCCCTGCTGCGTCGTCGCATGGGTGCGTCGCGCGTCTGATTTGGCTCCACGCGTTTCGTGAAGAAACGGGGGAGTGCACTGCGGTGCACTCCCCCGATTCACATCCGGTCGGTCATCCCCGTGCTCATACGCCTCGCCGCCGTCTTTCTCCTCGCCGCGCAGAACGTCACAGCGCAAAGCGCACCTGTGCCGTCTGGCCGTCTGCCGAATCAACAGGCGCTCGCGCCGCGCGTGCCGTTGCGTCCTGCGACTACGCCGCCGAGCGGCGACACCGTGGGATACTGGCAGCAGCGGGCCGATTATCAAATCGTCGCCACGCTCGATGATCGGCTGGGTGTCCTCACCGCCACCGGAACCCTGCGCTATGTGAACCGCAGCCCGGATGTGCTGCGCGAGTTGTGGGTGCATCAGCATCTCAACGCCTTCCGTCCCGGATCGAAGTGGTCCGCCACCGACGAGCGCGAGGGTCGGCTGCGCTTTCAGGAGCTACCGGATCCCGACTACGCGTACGAGCGATTCACCACGCCGCCGCGCGTGAACGGCCGACCGGTCGTGGTGGAGTATCCCTTGGCGCCCGATAGCACAGTGGTGCGGTTGGCACTGCCCGCGCCCTTGGCGCCGGGGGATTCCGTCGCGGTGGATTTCGCGTGGACGGCGCGCCCGAGTACGGTGCCGCGGCGTCAGGCGCGGCGAGGGCGGAGCTTCGACTTCTCGCAGTGGTATCCGAAGGTGGCGGTGTACGACCGCGACGGATGGAAGCCGAATGCGCTGGTGCCGGCAGGGGAGTTCTATGGGGAGTTCGGCGCGTTCGATGTGACGCTCGTGTTGCCGTCCGATCAGATCGTCGGGGCCACGGGCGTGCCGGTGAGCGGAGATCCGGGATACGCGCGCGTCATGGCGCCCGGCAGTGAGCGTCCGCGGTTGGCGGCGCAGGCGTATCGCGACGTGCCCTCCGCGCCGACCGTGCAGGTGCCCGCGGGTTACAAGGCCGTGCGGTTCATCGCGCGGAACGTGCACCATTTCGCCTGGAGCACGTCACCGGGCTATCGGTACGAAGGCATGTCGTACGTGCACGCGCCGTCGCAGCTCTACCGATTCCCGATCTGGGACACGGTGTCGGTACACGTGCTCTATCGCGCCGACGCCGCCGATGATTGTGCGCGGGCATCGGCCGATAGCGCCGAGCAAACGTCATGCGTTGACCGGTCGCTCACCCAATGGCAGGGGGGAAAGGCCCTCGCCCAGACCCGCACCGCACTCCGCTGGCTGGAGGCGTTGTACGGGGACTATCCGTATCCGCAGATCACGGTGGTCAAGCGGATCGACGCGAGCGGCACCGAATTTCCGATGCTCCTGATGAACGGCGAGGCCTCGGTGGGGCTGACCGTGCACGAACTCGGGCATGTGTTCACCTACGGGATTCTCGCCAACAACGAATGGCAGAGCGGCTGGATGGACGAAGGCCTCAGCTCGTATCAGGAGCTGCTGCAGGCTGGAGACTCACGCGTGTTGTTGGCTGCGCGGCTCGCCATGGCGCACGAACGCAATCCGGCACAGCCCACCGACACGGCGGTTCGACGTCTGCGCGCACGACTCGACTCGATGTCGGACGAGCAGGCGTCCACCGTGCGCGAGGGGACCGCGGAGCCGATCGGCACGCGGGCAGATCTTTTTCGCAGCTTCGCCGTGTACAACGCCTCGGTGTACGATCGCGGCCAGTCGATGTATCAGGCGCTCCACGATCTGCTGGGGGACGCGGCGTTTCAGCGCGTCTTGCGCGAGTACTACGCGATGTGGCAATTCCGGCACGTGGATCGTTGGGCCATGCAGGCGGTGGCGGAACGGGTCGGTGAGCAGAAGCTGGGCTGGTTCTTCGACCAGTGGGTGCAGCAGGCCGGGGTCATCGATTACGCCCTGCGGGCGCCGGTCGTCCGTAAGGAGCAAGTGGCTGGGCGCTCCCGGTGGGTCGTGACCGCGCAGCTCGTTCGCGTTGGGCGGTACCGGCATCCGATGCCGATTGGGGTGCGGACGGCCGCCGGGTGGACGATCGTGCGCGCCGACGCGTTGCAGGATTCACAGCTGGTGCAGGTTCGGCTGAACGAGGCCCCCGATGCCCTATGGCTCGATCCATATGGTAGCACGGAGAGCCCGACGGCCCGATTTTATCGATTGGCCTTGCCGTCTCGCTGACGTCAGCGGGGGGTGCATGATTCGTCTACGATTCTGGAGCGTTGCATGAGTGGTCGCGTCGAAGTCCGGCATGTGCCGAAACCGTGGGGGCACGAGACGATCTGGGCCCATACCGATCGGTATGTGGGCAAGATCCTGCACATCACGGCTGGCCAGGCATTGTCCGTGCAATACCACGAGCGGAAGGACGAAACCGTGTATCTCCTGCAGGGCGAAATGAAGTACTGGGTGCAGCTGCCGGGGGAAACCGAGCTGCAGGACCAGCGTCTGACCACCGGTCAGTCGTTCCGGATCACGCCGGGTACGATCCACTACATGGAAGCCATCACCGATTGCGATGTGCTGGAGGCCAGCACGCCGGAATTGGATGATGTGGTCCGGATCAAGGATCGGTACGGACGCGAGGGGACCAGCGCCCCCTGACGCGCTGGCCGCTTCATGCGAGCCAATCATGCCAGGATCCGCAGCACTTCGTACGGCGCCGCCCCTCCCCGAGGACGGCGCCGTTCTGCATCTTCCGTCGATCTGCAGGAGCGCCCGACTCACCCCGCCACTCGGGACCGAATCCGCCATGAAGGTCATTATCCCCCTCGCCGGCAAAGGCACGCGCCTGCGTCCGCACACGCACGTGACGCCGAAGCCGATGCTGAAGGTCGCCGGCCGTCCCGTCATGAGCTACGTCATGGACGATGTGCTCACGCTCGGTAACGTGGAGCAGGTGGTCTACATCACGGGCCACCTGAAGGACAAGGTCGAAGCGTACGCCCGTACGACGTATGACATCCCGAGTGTGTTCATCGAGCAGGCGGTGCAGGACGGCACGGCAGGCGCCGTGGCGCTGGCCAAGCCGTTCGTCGACCAGCCGGTGCTGATCATTTTCGTCGATACGATCTTTGATGCGGACCTGACCATTCTCAAGGACAGCGACGACGACGGCATCATCTGGACCAAGGAAGTCGAGGACTACCAGCGCTTCGGTGTCGTGGTGACCGACGAACACGGCCACATGACGAAGATCGTCGAGAAGCCGAAAGAGCCGATTTCCAAGCGGGCGAATATCGGTCTGTACTACATCAAGAACTGGAAGCTGTTGTACGAGGGCATCGACTACGTGCTGACCACCGCGCCGCACAAGGGCGAGTGGTATCTCACCGATGCCTTCCAGTACATGATCGATCACGGTGCCAAGATCAAAGCCGTCGACGTGGCCGGGTGGTACGACGCTGGCCAGCTCGAGACGTTGCTCGACACCAATCGCACGATGCTCGAGAAGGGACGGGCCCGCCGCCCCGCCACACTGGGCGATGGTGCGACGATCGTCGAGCCGGTGTACATCGAAGATGGCTGCACCATTGAACACGCGACCGTGGGGCCCAACGTGTCCCTCGGCACGGGCAGCACGGTACGACATTCGTCCGTCACCAACGCCGTGATTGGCCAGCAGACGACCATTGAACATTCGCAGCTGCACGACGCATTTCTGGGCGACCGCGTGGTGGTGCGGGGCGCAAAAGGCAGCATGAACCTGGGCGATGACTCCGACATCCGGATGGACACGTGAGCAACGAATCGAGCGATAACAACCACGACGACTCGCGGAACGACTCGCGGAGCGTCTCGCGCCGTGACCTGTTGAGCGGTGCGGCCGCCGCGATGGCTGCGGCGGCGGTCACCGGCACCCCCGCGCGCTTGCTGGCCAGCACCGATGACTGGCGCGTCGACCTCACCCCGCCGCGGCTGGCTGGTAACGGCAGCATGCTCGGCGTTCCGTTCGAGAAGCACGCCACGGTACGCATCGCGATCGTGGGCACGGGGCTGCGCGGGAGTTCGGTGCTGGGCGAACTACTCGCCATCGAGGGCGTGGAAATCACGGCGCTGGCCGATATTGTGCCG
The DNA here is from genome assembly GCA_947461225.1 of Gemmatimonadota bacterium. Classification (GTDB taxonomy): domain Bacteria; phylum Gemmatimonadota; class Gemmatimonadetes; order Gemmatimonadales; family Gemmatimonadaceae; genus Gemmatimonas. The sequence continues at coordinate 6,629 of CANHJV010000032.1, forward strand.
GAGAAGGCGCAGCGCGCCGCGGACCGGGTGGTGAAAGCGGGACGCAAGGCCCCCGCGCTCTACACCAACGGCGAGCGCGATTTCGAGCGGCTCGTGCAGCGCGACGACATCGATTTCGTGTACACGGCAACGCCGTGGCCATGGCATACGCCGGTCGTACTCGCCGCCATGCGCGCGGGGAAGCACGCCGGCAGTGAAGTGCCCATCGCCCTGTCGGTCGATCAGTGCTGGGAGCTAGTGGACACGTCCGAGAAGATGAAGCGGCATTGCCTGCTCATGGAAAACTGCTGCTATGGCAACAGCGAGCTCACCGTCCTGCGCATGGTGCGCGAAGGGGTGTTCGGCACACTGCTGCATGCCGAGGCGGCGTACCTGCATGATCTCCGCAAGATCCTGTTCGAGAACCGGGACGAAGGACTCTGGCGTCGCTTTCCGCACACGGAGCGCGACACCAACTTCTATCCCACCCATGGGCTCGGACCGGTGGCGCAATACCTCGGCATTCATCGCGGCGACAAGTTCGAGTACGTCGTGTCCATGTCGTCGCCCGAGGCTGGTCTTACCGAATGGCGTGAGCAGACGGAGCCGAAGGACAGCCCGAAATGGCAGGAGCGCTACAAGGCCGGCGACATGAACACGTCGCTCATCAAGACGGCGAAGGGACGCACGATCCTGCTGCAGCACGACGTCGTGAATCCGCGCCCGTACTCGCGGTTGAATAACCTGCAGGGCTCGAAGGCGATCTTCAACGACTATCCTGCTCGCCTGTACATCGACGGTGCGGCTGGTGGTGAAAAGTGGACGCCGCTGGCCGAGTTCAAGGGCAAGTACGAGCATCCGCTCTGGACGGCCGTGGGCGAGATGGCGCGCAAGAACGGCGGACACGGCGGGATGGACTTCATCATGGCGTACCGTCTCGTGCAGTGCATGCGCGAAGGGCTCGCGCCTGATTTCGACGTGTACGACGCCGCCGCGTGGAGCGTACCCTACGCGCTCTGTGAGCAGTCGATCAAGAAGGGGAGCGCGCCGGTCAAGTTCCCCGACTTCACCCGTGGTGCGTGGCAGACGTCCACCGCGCCGCAGGGACCCAGCACGACATGATCCGTTCGGCCGTCATCATGGCGGGAGGCCTCGGGAGTCGGATGCGTCGCAATGACGAGACGGCAACACTCGAGGCCTCGCAGGTGGCGGCCGCCGACGCCGGTGTGAAGGGGATGATTCCCATCAAACGTCCCTTTCTCGACTATGTCCTCTCGGCGTTGGCCGACGCGGGCATCACCGACGTCCTCCTGGTGATCGGCCCGGCTCACGACGCCGTGCGACAGTATTTCACAGACGAGGCGCCGCCCCGTCGCGTGCGGCTGCGCTTCGCCGTACAGCCAGCGCCGATCGGCACGGCCAACGCGGTCACGGTGGCCGCCGATGCGCTCGGTGAGGCGTCGTTCCTCGTGTTGAATGCCGACAACTACTACCCGGTCAACGCCTTTCGCGACCTCGCGGCACACGACGGCGCCGGCGTGGTGGCATTCGATCGCGACGCCCTCGTGCGCGACGGCAACATCGATGCCGAGCGCGTGCGCGCGTTCGCGGTCCTTGATGTCGGCCTCGACGGTCTGCTGCACGGCATCATTGAAAAGCCCGGCGACGCATTCGATCTCACGAGCGCATCGGCGCAGTGGGTCGGCATGAACCTGTGGGCGGTCACGCCGGCCATCGTGGACGCCTGTCGTCGCGTGCCCCTGTCGTCGCGCGGTGAGTATGAGTTACCGGAGGCGGTCGCGCTCGCCCTTCGGGAAGGGGTGCCGGTGCGCGCGGTTCGGCAGCGCGCGCCGGTCCTCGATCTCTCGCGTCGCACGGACATTGCCAGCGTCGTCGAGCGGCTCTCGTCGGTCGATCCGCACCCGTGACGCTCGACGCGTTTCCTCCGCTCGGCGAACTCTTCGTGCGTCGGCCGTTCGACCGCGTCGGATTCTCGCCGCTGGTCGCGAACGGCTACCGCTCGCTGCTGCGCGATGCCCATCAGGCGCTCGACGACGACAATGTTCCGTCGGACGGCCGTCGCGTGTGGATCCTGCCCGGGCGCATTGAAGTCCTCGGTAAGCACGTGGACTACGCGGGGGGGCGGTCGCTGTTGTGCACCGTGGAACGCGGCATCGTCTTGGTGGCCCGTCGACGCGACGATCGCGTGGCGGTACTGCGCGATGCGCGGCGCCGGGAGACGGTGTCGATCGCCTTCGATGCGCCGGCCCGCAGTGCGCTGCCGTGGGCGGTATACCCACGGACGGTCCTTCGACGCCTCGTCGCGAATTTCGGACGCGCGGTTGTTGGGGCCGACATTGCCTTGACGAGCAACCTGCCGCCGGCCGCCGGGGTCTCGAGTTCGAGTGCGCTGACGGTCGGGCTCACGCTCGCGTTCTCCGCGTTATCGGAGCTGGCCGCCCTCCCCGCGTGGCGCGCTACGATCACCGATCGTGCGGCGCTGGCCGGCTATATCGGCGCCCTCGAGAATGGTACTGACTTCGGGGCGTTGGGTGGCGAGCGCGGTGTCGGGACGCTGGGCGGCGCGCAGGATCAGACGGCGATTCTGTGCAGTGAGCCGGAACGCTTGGAGATGTTTCGCTGGGCACCGGTCACGTATGAGCGCTCGGTGCCCTGGCAGTCGGAGTACGCATTCGTGATCGGCGTGAGCGGGGTCGTGGCAGCAAAAACCGGTGCGGCCAAGGAGCGCTACAATCGCGCGGCGCGCACGGCACACCGATTGGTGGATTCGTGGAATCTCCACGGCGGCGCACGCGCGGACACGCCGGCTCGCACACTGCGCGAGGCCTTCGAGGCGGCGTCCAACGGCCCCGTGACGGAGGTGCCATCGGTGCTGGTCGATGCGGCGCGGGCCGGTGCCGACCACGAGTTCACCGCCAATCACCTTACCGCGCGGCTCGAGCAGTTCTTCGATGAAACGTTCGTGATCGTGCCGCACGCGGCCGATGCGCTGGCCAACAACGACGTGCCGCAGTTCGGATCGCTGGTCGATCGTTCACAGGGCGGTGCCGAGCGGGCGCTCGAAAATCAGATCGCGGAAACGGTGCATCTCGCGCGCTACGCGCGCGAACTTGGCGCGCACGCCGCCAGTGCCTTCGGCGCCGGATTCGGCGGCAGTGTCTGGGCCATGGTGCGGGCGAGCGAGGCCGAACGATTTGCCACACGGTGGCGCGATCGATATTTGCGCACGCACCGGTCTGCGTCGCATCGCGCCCTGTTTTTCGCGACGAGTCCAAGTGCCCCGGCCTTTGAAGTGGTGGACGACACCGCTCGCGCCGACACATAACGGAGCACGCGCGGGGCGCGGGTTAGCGAGCCACTCGCTCCGCGGTGCCCAGCGCCACCACCAAACGGATGGCGCGCTCGAGGCCGATGGTACTCTCGGTATCATCGTACCATTCGTTGGCCGTATGGGCCGCGCTACCGGTCCCCCCCGCGCCGATCGCGATGGCGGGGATACCGCGCGAGAGCGGCACATTGGCATCGGTGGATGCCGACGCCGATTGCGGCTCGCGTCCCACCGCTCGCGTGGCCGACGCGGCCGCCACGACGAGCGGATGCTGGTCGTCAATCATGCCGGCGGGCCGGTCACCGAGGGTGGTGATGGTGAACTGCATCGCCTGCGCGCCTTGCTGTTGCGAGGCGTCATGCACGGCACGCCTCGCGATGCGCTCCACGTCGCCGCTCATGGTGCGCAGTCGGGTTGGATCGAGCGAGCGCATGTCGAGGTCGATCCAGGCCTGCGTCGGGATGCCGGTGAGGTGTTCACCACCATGCATTCGGGTAACGGCGACCACGCCGTACGGACGGGATGCGTCGGCCAGACGGGCGATGGCCGCAATACAGGCGCCGGCCGCGTGGACTGGGTTGGGCGTCATGGCGTTGGCCCAGCTATGTCCACCAACGCCGGTAAAGGTGATGCGCACGCGACGTGATCCCACCGCGTGGTGCACAATGGTGCAGTCGCCGGGGCCGTCGATGGCGATCGCCGCCACGGGTGTGTGGCCGCGCGCGGCGGCATCGTCGAACCACTGAGTGGCCCCACGGAGATTGCCTTCGCCTTCTTCGCCAACGGTCAGCACGAGTTCGATTGGCCGATGCAGGCGCGCGCGCACCTCCGGGTGTTGGAGTACGCGCGCCAGGACTGACATCGCCGCCAATCCGCGTCCGTTATCGCCGATGCCGGGACAGTAGGTGCGAGTCCCCTCCTGTCGCACCACCAGCGGTTCGTCGGCGCGGAACACGGTGTCGAGGTGGGCCAGGCACACCAGCGGTGCTGACGCGGTGCGTGCAACGGACATGGTGGGTGTCACTCGCGCGATCACGTTGCCGGCGCCATCCCTCGTGACGGCATGGCCGCAGTTGCTCCAGTCTTGTTGCAACATCGCCGCCCGCTCGCTTTCGTTCCCGGTTGGTGCCGCGGTGCGGGCGATCGCCACCTGCTGCTCGAAAATCCACGCGCGCTGGGCTCGCCACGTCGCCAGCAGCGGGGTCAGCCAGTGCTTCCCGGAGTCTGTCGTGGTCATCGCATGAGCTCCATCCCGTCGAAGAACGCCGCGACGCCGCCGGCACGCTGGAGGCCGACACGCAATGTGATGGCGCTCGCCGCCGTGAGTTTCCTCACCGATGCGTCGAGTGAAATCATCGCACCGCTGCTGCCGCTCTTTCTGGTAGGCACGTTGGGCGCGACGGTGAGTATGGTGGGCGTGATCGAGGGAAGCGCCGAGGCGGTAGCCTCGCTCCTCAAACTGGCGAGTGGATGGTGGTCAGATCGGGTCTCTCGCCGCAAGCCGTTGATCGTGGCGGGCTACTCGATTGGGTCGCTGGTGCGCCCGTTGGTGGCGATTGCCCAGAGTGCAACGCAGGTGCTGGCGATTCGTCTGGTGGATCGCGTGGGGAAGGGGATCCGTGGCGCACCGCGCGACGCGCTGCTCGCCGCGTCCACGCCGCTGGAATTCCGCGGACGGGCGTTCGGTTTTCACCGGGCGGCCGATCACGCCGGCGCAGTCGTCGGTCCGCTGATCGCGGTGGCGTGTTTGCAGTGGCTCGGCATGCCGGTGCGCCACGTGTTCTGGGTGGCGGCGATTCCGGGCGCGCTGGCGGTGATGGTGGCGATCGCCTTCGTGCGCGAGCAACGCGTCCCGCCGGTCGGCGCGCCCGTCGTCGCTACGCCGCAGACGCACACGCAGGCCGCGGCCGGTCCGGTTGCCGCGTTGCCGCGATCGTTCTGGCTCACGATGCTCCCGATCCTCGTGTTCACGCTGGGCAACTCCACCGATGCCTTCCTGCTGCTGCGGGCGTCGCAGCTCGGCGTGCCGACCGCGCTCATCCCGTTGGTCTGGGTGCTGCTGCACCTCGTGAAGAGCGCGTCGAGCACACCGGCCGGGGCGTTGTCCGATCGCGTGGGGCGCCGGCCGCTGATCGTGGCCGGCTGGATGCTCTACGCGGCCGTCTACGCGGGTTTCTCACTGGCCACTGACGCCTGGCATGCCTGGGCCTTGTTCGGCGTGTACGGCGCCGTCTTCGGCCTCACCGAGGGCACGGAGAAAGCGCTGGTGGCCGATCTCGTGCCGGCGATGCGGCGCGGCACGGCCTTCGGCTGGTATCAGGCCACGGTTGGTGTGGCCGCGTTGCCGGCAAGCATCGTGTTCGGCGTCGTGTGGGACCGCTTCGGCTCGCCGGTGGCCTTTGGGATGGGCGCCGGCCTTGCCCTCGTGGCCGCGCTGATCATGTCACGGGTGGCGCTGACCCCACCCGAGGCATAGACGCGAGCTGTTCAGCAGCAGCGGGAGCCGGGCTGCTTGTAGCGGTCCACGAGCCGCTGTCGCTCAAAAGCACGTGCATCGAGCGGGGTACAGCCGGGATGCTTGCGCTGCATATGGGCCAGGTACGTCTCATAGTCCGGCGCGCCGATGATTCGATGCACCGTGGCGATCCAACGACGCATCGTGACTTTCCACGGCGTGGTCTTCGCTGTCTGTGACATGGTGTGACGAAGTGAGGCGCCGCGGTGACACGAGGGTGACCTCGGTCCTGCTGGCTCGTAGAGTGGGTGAGCGCTCCACCGCGGATCGGTCGGTTCGCCACCTGTTGGTAAGTTCGTTCGCGCCCCGACTTTTTGCGAGAGCCAGAACCCCGACCATGCCCCTGCCGATGTCGATGACGGCGAATCGTCTCCTGACTCTCTCCCTGCTCGTGGTCTCGGGCGCGGTGGTATCGGCCACGGCGGCAAGCGTGTACGCGGCGGGAGACCCAGCCAGGCGGTTGCCGCCGAGTGCTCGGGTTGCCGAACGGGTCGACCGGCTCACGCCCGCGCGCCTCGCGAAAGCCGCCGACACGACGCGGGCTCCCGTTACCCGCGTGCGGCTGCTCGACGCGATGGCCAACGGCGCCTGCTTCAGCACCCGCGAAATGCTCTTCGGTGCCTCGGAGGCTCGACATGCCGCCCTCGATCGTGCCCTCGACGCCATGCGCGACATGCCGAACGGGGCGGTGCTGCGACGTCAGCTGCATCAGCGACTCGACGGCTTCACCCACGGACCGACCGTGACGGCGCCGGCGTCCGCATCGAATGATGCTTCGGGCGTGACCATGGTGCGCTGGCTGCTCCCCCGCGCCATCGAAGCGCGCGTCGACTACTGTCGCACCGTCCGCTAACGAAGCAGGGGGCAACGGCATCCGCCGTCGCCCCCTGCCACCCGTGGTGCCCGTGGTTCGTCGCTTACGCGTCCACGAGCTGCGTGCGGATGTACGGCGTTTCGCTCGAGACGGGCCGCGTGCTGCCGTTCATCACCTTCACCCACTCGATGATCGACGCCGTGAGAATCACGACCACCGACACGAGGAAGAAGCCGGCCACCGCCGCGTCGAGGTGATCGTTGAAGATCATGCGCTGCGCGGCCTCGAGCGTCTTGATGTTGGCCGGAAGCGTTCCCGCGGCGATCTGTCCTTCGAGCAATCGCGCATGCGACAGGAAGCCGAGCTTCGGATCGCTGGAGAAGATCTTGAGCAGGCCGGCCGTTGAGGTCACGATCACGAGCCACACCAGCGGGATGATGGTGACGAACGCGTACTTCGCCTTCCCCATCTTCACGATCACGGTCGTGCCGACGCACAGCGCCACCGTGGCCAGCAGCTGATTGGAGATACCGAACAGCGGCCAGAGCGAGTTGATACCACCCAGGGGATCGGTCACACCCTGATACAGGAAGTAGCCCCACATCGAGACGAACAGGGCGGAGCAGAACACCACCGCGGGATACCACGAGACGCGGCCGAGCGGCTTGTACACCTGACCCAGCAGATCCTGCAGCATGAAGCGGCCCACGCGCGTGCCGGCGTCGAGCGTGGTCAGAATGAACAACGCCTCGAACATGATGGCGAAGTGGTACCACAGCGACATCGCCGCTTCGCCGCCCAAGGCACGGGAGAACAGATGCGCCATGCCGACGGCCAGACTGGGCGCGCCGCCCGTGCGGGAGAGCAACGAGTTCTCGCCCACCTGGCGGGCCAGTGTCTCGAGATCAGCGGCGGAGATCGTCTTGAACAACGCCCAACCGTTGATCGTGTCGGCCGCGCTCATGGCGGTCGTTCCGATCACGGCCGCTGGCGAGTTGATCGCGAAGTAGATGCCCGGCGTGAGCACGCAGGCGGCGATCAGGGCCATCGTGGCCACCAGCGACTCGGTGAGCATCGAGCCGTACCCGATGAGGCGGGCATCCGGCTCGCGACGCAGCAACTTCGGCGTGGTGCCCGACGAGATCAGCGCGTGGAATCCGGAGATCGCACCACACGCGATGGTCACGAACACGAACGGAAAGAGCTTGCCGGAGAACACCGGGCCCGTGCCGTCGATGAACTTGGTGACCGGCGGCATCTCCATGTCCGGCATGACCACGATAATGCCGACGCCAAGCGCCAGCACCACGCCGATCTTGACGAACGCCGACAAATAATCGCGGGGCGCCAGCAGCATCCACACCGGCAGCACCGAGGCGAAGAAGCCGTACACCATGATCGACAGCGACAGCGTCACGCCGCTGAGCGTGAACACCGGCGCCCACGTGGCCGACTCCGATACCCACTTGCCCGCGTAGAGAGAGAGGAACAGCAGCACCAGGCCGCCTGCCGTCGCTTCCAGCACGCGACCGGGACGGATCCAGCGCAGATACACACCCATCAGCATGGCGATCGGAATCGACAAGCCGATCGTGACCGTGCCCCACGGGCTGTCGCGCAGCGCGTTCACCACGACGAGCGCCAGCACCGAGATCAGGATGATCATGATGCCGAGAATGGAGACGAGCGCCGTGGCACCGGCTACCGTGCCGATCTCTTCCTTGGCCATCTGGCCCAACGATTTGCCATCGCGGCGGATCGAGGCACAGAGGATCACGAAGTCCTGTACGGCACCGCCCAGCACGACGCCCACCAGAATCCAGAGGGCACCGGGGAGGAATCCGAACTGGGCCGCCAACGTGGGGCCGACCAGCGGGCCCGGGCCGGCAATGGCCGCGAAATGGTGGCCGAACACGATCCACTTGTTGGTCGGCACATAGTCCCGACCGTCATCGAGTCGCTCGGCCGGCGTCGACCGGGTGGCATCGAGGCCGAAGATGTCGGCCGCGATGAACCGGCTGTAGAACCGGTAGGCGATGAGGTAGGTGCAGACCGCCGCGGTGAGCAACCACGCGGCGCTGATCGTCTCACCCTTGTTCAGGGCGACGGTGGCGAGGGCGCCGGCGCCGAGTACGGCGATGGCGATCCACGGGACCTGTTTGAGCAGGCCAGAGGCAGGCGAGGGGGAGGACATGGCATACGGTGTACGCTCTGGTACATGCTGCTGTCAATGAGAACGTGTATGAAATCCGAAAAAATGGGGCAGGGCGTTCTCCGGATTGGACGGTCCGTCGCGCGAATCGTGGTATTCCGGCACGCGACTTCACTCCCCGCGCGCCTCCGGCGATCTTTCCCCGTATGGCAACTCCCGTAACGCTCATCCCCGGCGACGGCATCGGACCGTCGATCGCCGACGCGACTGTTCGCATTTTGGCCGCCGCCGGCGCCGACGTCGAATGGGACCGCCAGGTCGCCGGTATGGCCGGCGTGGCGCGCTGGAACGACCCGATCCCCGACGCCACCCTCGACTCGATCAAGCGCACCCGCGTGGCCCTCAAAGGCCCGCTCGAGACGCCGGTCGGTGAAGGCTTCCGCTCCATCAACGTCGCCCTCCGGAAGACGTTCGACCTCTACGCCAACGTCCGGCCGGCGTACACCATCGTCCCCGGTCGCTTCGACAACGTGGACATCGTGCTGGTGCGCGAGAACACCGAAGGGCTCTATATCGGCGTCGAGCACTATGTGAAGATCGGCGACGATCCGAAGGCGGCCGCCGAATCGGTGGCGATCATCACGCGCCACGGGTCGGAGCGCATCGTGCGCTACGCGTTCGAGTACGCGATCGCCAACAACCGCCAGAAAGTCACGCTCGTCCATAAGGCGAACATCCTCAAGTTCTCGCAGGGGTTGTTCCTCGACGTCGGTCGCATGATCGCCCGCGAATACGAGGGGCGCGTGCAGTTCGAAGAGCGCATCATCGATGCGATGGCGATGCATCTCGTGATGCGTCCCGAACAGTTCGATGTCGTGGTGACCACGAACCTCTTCGGTGACATTCTGTCCGACGAGATTTCCGGACTCGTGGGCGGACTCGGGCTCGCGCCGGGGGCGAACTTCGGCACCAACGCCGCCATCTTCGAGGCGGTGCATGGTACCGCACCCGATATCGCCGGTAAGAACATCGCGAACCCGGGCGCCCTCGTGCTGGCGGCGTGCATGATGCTCGATCACATCGGGGATCGTGGTCGGGCGACGAGCATCCGGAACGCGTTCGAAGGCACCATCCGAGACGGCGCCGTGCTGACCCGCGACCTCGGCGGCACGTCGACTACCGATCAGTTCACTGACGCCGTCATCGCGCGCCTTGTCTGAGTCCGCCGCGGGCGTGGCGCCCGTCCGCGTGGCGCCCGTCCGCGTGTTGCACGTGTCGGATATCCACTGCGGTCATCCGTTCGTGGCTGAACACGTGGCCGCGGCGCTCGAGGTGGCGGCGGCGTCGCGCTTCGACGCCATCGTGATCTCCGGGGATTTCTCGCAGCGGGCGCGCGTGCACGAGTTCGAGCGCGCCCGGGCGATTCTCGACCGGTTCCGCGCCATCGCCCCGACGCTCGAAGTCCCGGGCAATCACGACACGGCCTGGTGGCATGCGCCCTTCGGGTGGGGCGACGCCAGCCGGCTGCACGAGGGCTACCAGCGGTACATCAATCCTGTCCTCGAGCCGGTGGTGCGCGTGCCTGGTGTGACGATGGTGGGGCTGAACTCCGCGGCGGGGATGCTGCCGCAGGCGGTCACCTGGTATCCGCGCGACTGGCGCGTGAAAGGCGGGCTGACCGGCGCGCAATTCGACTGGGCGACACGTGCCCTGGCCGCCAGCCCGGTGGGTGATCTGCGCCTGCTCGTGGTGCATCACAACGTCGTGCGGGGGCGCCTGTCCAATCGGTGGGGGCTCAAGCAGCCCAACGCGGCACTCGATCGCATCGGCGCCATGTCGGTCGATGTGGTGTGTACCGGCCATGACCACGAGGAGCGCACCGAGGTGGTGACGCGCGCCGGCGGTCGTTTTCTGGTGAGTGCGGCCAACACGCTCTCGAGTCGTATGCGAGGCCACCGGCCGAGCGCACTCAATGTCATCGAGGCGAACGCGACGGCCGTGACCGTACGGGCGTGGACCTACGACGGCAGCGCCTTCGTGCCGGGTGCCACCCAGGCAACACTCCCGCGGCGCTAAGGGGCAGGGGGACGGCGCCGCCGGTCAGTCGCGCGGTCCGAGGAGCCGGCACACGAGGGCCACCGCGTCGAGCGGGGCCAGCGCCGTATGCGCAATGCCCGACACGACGCGCGTGATGTCGTGATCAACGGCGCCGGGGATGGACCAGCGTGCACCGTCGGCGTTCGTGAAATACACCGAAAACGTATGGTGTCCCGTGCCCGGGCGTTCGCCCACGATGTGCAGCAGCACCCGAGGGCCGCGCTGTCCGGCGAAGAGTTGCTCGCCCGCCATGTAGCCGGCGCGGACGCGCCCCGACGTGATCACCACGTGCTCGGGGGCCACGCACCATCCCTGCGTGGTCAGCGTCGCCCGCAGTGCGTCGAGAAACGGCACCAGGTGCCCCGGCTGCCGAATGGCGAGCGCGTTGAGCCCGTCGGATACCACGATCTGCGCATCGATGCTCCCCTCGCGCGGTGCCGCGAGTGATTGCAGGGTGGCCACGGCGGTAGGCGACAGCACCTCACCCGATGTCGGGCGCAAGATGAACGTGTCGCGGTCGGGTGAGCAGCTTTGCACTGCTACGGCGTGGGGAATCGAAGCGATGAATGCCGGCGACATGGTGGCATGGAACGCGCGGCGGGATTCCATGCACAGCGTGTCAATGGCGTGCGCGAGCTCGGGCTCAAGATCGTGCGGCTGCTCCCCGTGGCCGGTGGCCAGAAACACGCCCCGGGCGCGCACGGCGGCGATGGCCGCTGTGCCCTCGGCCCGCAGCGCCTCCGTGGGGCGCAGGTCGCCCCGCCGACGGCAGTAGGCCACGTACACGTGGAGCGGATCACCAAAGTGCGGGCCAGGCGCTCCGGTGGCATCGAGCACGCCCAGCGACTCAAAGAACGCCTGCATCGGCGGATTGATCCGGCGTCCGAACTGGGCGCGCAGTCGCACGTGATCCTGATAACCCGTGGTGAGATACCCGAGCATGGGATCGACCTTCGTGGGCAGCGCCATCAGATACGCCGGGCTCGCCGGCATGACCTGCTCCAGGCACCAGTCGAGATCGTCGGGCCCGATGTCCATGTGCAGGGTGGCACACACGTCGAGGCCAATGGTCAGCCCGTGCAGCTTTCCCATGAGCAGATCTTCGAGGCAGCAACGGACCAACTGCTCGCGACGGCGGAACACCTCGGGCCCGATGAAGCCCGCGACGTCGTTCACGTGCACCCACGGGGCAGAGACCTGTCCGTCGCGCCGCTGGGCTGTGGCTACGCGCGCCGTGAGTGCTCGCACAAATCCGTACTTCCGCGACTCGTGCAGCACCATGTCGGCGCCCTGCGCATGGCCGTTGGTGAAGTCGGCCCCCTGACCGGTCTCGAGATACAAGCCGTAGCGCCCCGTGCGCGAATCGGCGTGGGCCAGCATCCCCTCCACCGTCACGTCGAACGTCCGGTTGGCCGCATCGCTGCCGGCCAGACTCTGGAACCACAGGGCGGTCCGCCCCGGGTACTGCGCCTCGACCTGCGCCTGCACGTCGATATGCGCGAGCACGCAATGGGGCAGCACGTCGGTCAGCTCGAAGGTCGACAGCACCTCCTGCAGCGTGTGCTCCGTTCGCGCCACCTGGGCTGGCTCGCTCGAGACGGGATTGGTGCCGAGCAGCACGTCGCCGACGCCATACGCCCACGCGTCGAACACCTGCCACCGGATGTCGTCGGGATGATCGGTGGGCGAATTGGGCTGCACCCGGGCCCCAAGGAACCCCTCCGCGCCGATCTGGCTCCCCGGTAACGGGATATGCAGCTTGCCGCTCACGGCACGGAGGTCGTCGTCGGACATGAGCTTGACCACACAGCCGATCACATCGCTCGACAGCCCGCGCGCCATGGCCGTAATCGCCGCGCCATCATGGGTCAGCAGCACGTCCCGCAGCTGGCCCATGGTCCACGTGGCGCTCTGCTGTCGCTCGCGGTCGTCGATGTCCGCCCGCAGCAGCGCGTGGAGGTCGTCGGCGATGATAGGATGCGCGTCGATCTCCTCGAGGCGCGTCGCGGCGAGCAGCGTGCGGGCGAGCGTCCGTTCCTGATCGTCGGCCGCCGCCACACCAATGGCGTGGTCGCCTTCTTTGAACGCGTTGGCGGCCCCCAGCAGCTGTAAGTACCGCGCGTGGTCAAACCGGCCGATGGTGCGCTGCAGGTACGCGAAGAGGTCTTCGTCGGCTCGCGGCGTCGCGGCGAGGGGAGGCGTGTGTCTGGCGGAGGCGCGCACGCGAGTAAGATATCAGGGAACGGCACATCCGCGGGATGGGGCCCGTTCTCGGCATCGGAATGCCACGAATTTTCTGCGCAGCGGCCCGAGACACGGGCGGGAGGGGCAGCATGTCGATACCACCAACGCCTGATATTCCGACGCCGTCAGCGGCCTCGCCCGACCCCCACGCGGGGGTCGCACCGGTGCTCGCCGGACTGCCGCTCGAGGAGGCCCGCTACGCCGTCGTGCTCGTCCACGGACGCGGTGGCACCGCGCAGGGCATGCTGCCGATCGCTCGGGCCGCCCGGGCAACCGACGCCGCGCTCGTGGCGCTCGTGGCCGCCGAACAGAGCTGGTACCCCGAACGGTTCCTCTCTCCCCGTGCCGTCAACGAGCCGTGGCTTGGCAGTGCGCTCGCGTCCGTCGGCGCCGCGGTGGATCGGGTCCGTGCCGCGGGCATCCCCACCGGGCAAATCATCCTCGCCGGCTTCTCGCAGGGGGCCTGTTTGGTGCTCGAGTACGCGGCCGTTGCCGCGGCCGCGCATGTCCGGTTCGGCGGTGTGGCGGCCTTCGCGGGGGCATTGATTGGTGATCCCGCCGTACCACGACACGATCACGGCTCGCTCGCGGGCACGCCGGTGGTGCTGGCGTGCGGCGACGCGGATGTTCACATCCCGGAGGCCATCGTCCGGTCGTCGGCGTCGGTGTTCCGGTCCCTGCACGCCGCCGTTGATCTCCGGATCTATCCGGGGGTCGGACACGACATCGTGGCCGATCAGATTCGGGCGCTGGCCGATCTCGCCACGGCGTTGCGCGGAGCCCAGTCGGAGGCGCATCTTCCTCCTCGATGAGTCGTCGGCATGCGCAACTCGGATTTGACTTCTTTGACGCGGCCCCGGCCGCGTCCGATTCGTCGTCGTCGGTCGCCGCGGTCGCTCCGGCGCCGACCGCGACAGCACCGTCAACGCCAGTGCCGTCGTTCACGCAGTCGGTGACCACGGCCGTGTCGCAGCTGTTCACGCAGGTGTTCTCGCCGGTGCTCACGCCGGCATTCGTGCCGGTACCGCCGAAGCCCGCGGCCGACGACACCCGGCCCTCGCGCGGACGCACGGCGGTGCGGGCACGTACGGCCGTGCTGTTCTCGCGTCTCGAGGATCTCGGACTCCGTGGCGTGGATGCGTTGGTGCTCATGCGCACACGCACCGTGATGGTGTCGCTCATCGGCCGCACGCTGCGCATTCACGAAGGGTACGCCGAGGCGCCGGAGTCCGTGCTGCGCGCGATCGTGGCCTTTGCGACCGCGCGCAACAAGACCGAGCGCACCACCGCCCGGGAAGCGATCCTGGCCTTCGACGTGGAGCGTGGTCCCACGGCGCGCCGTCAGGAACCGGCGCGCCCCGGTGATGTCGCCATGATCGCGCAGCTCATGGAAGCCCATCGCGAGCTGAACGCGAAGTGGTTTGCGGGCACGCTGGCCGTGATCCCGTTGCGCTTGTCGGGGAAGATGGCCACGCGTTTGGGTCACTACGATCCGGGGTCGCGGCACATGTCGCCCGAAATCGTGATGTCACGCACGCATATCACGCGGCACGGGTGGCGCGAGGCCATGCATACGCTGCTGCACGAGATGGTGCATCAGTGGCAGCACGAAACCGGCCAGCCCGTGGATCATGGTACCGCGTTCCGGCAAAAAGCGCGTGAGGTCGGTATTACCCCGGCCGCCCGGCGCGACGTCACCCCCCTCGAACGGCGGCGCACCGGGAAGGTCGGGTAACCGAAACGCGCTGCCCCCAACTTTCGACGGCGGGCTCGATCCCACCCGCCATCCGCCACGCGCTAGATTGTGGCCGTGATCTCCTGCTTCCTCCGCTGACACGCTCCCGTCATGGCTCTTGATCTGCATTCCGCCAGCGCGATTCCCGCGCTGCCCTCCGTCGAGCTGAAGGCGCACGCCGCCGATCTGTTCAACATCGATGCGGCGCTCACCGAAGAAGAGCGCTCGATTCGCGATACGATCCGCAAGTTCGTCGACGAGCGCGTGCTGCCGATCATCGGCGACTGCTACGTGCAGGGTCGCTTCCCCGACGAGCTCGTGGCCGAGATGGCCGAACTCGGCGTGCTTGGTGCGAACCTGCCCGAGGAGTACGGCTGCGCCGGTCTCTCGAGCGTGGCCTACGGCCTGATCATGCAAGAGCTCGAGCGCGGTGACTCGGGCATCCGCTCGTTCGCCTCCGTGCAGGGCGCGCTGGTCATGTATCCGATCTTCGCGTTCGGCTCCGAAGCGCAGAAGCACCACTACCTGCCCAAGCTCGCGAAGGCCGAGATGATCGGCTGCTTCGGTCTCACCGAAGCCGACTACGGGTCGAATCCGAGTGGAATGATCACCCGCGCCAAGCAGCAGCCCGACGGCAGCTGGATCATCAATGGCGGTAAGATGTGGATCACCAACGGATCCAAGGCGCACGTCGCCATCATCTGGGCCAAGACCGGTGACAGCACCGACGACAGCAGCATTCGCGGCTTCGTCGTCGACACGTCGCTGCGGGGTTTTCACGCGAAGGATCAGCACGGCAAGCTCTCGCTCCGCGCGAGCCATACGTCGGAGCTGGTGCTCACCGACGTGCACGTGCCGGCCGATGCGATTCTCCCTGAGTCGAAGGGGCTCAAGAGTCCGCTGATGTGTCTCACGCAGGCGCGCTACGGCATCTCGTGGGGCGTGCTCGGTGCCGCCATGGCCTGCTTCGAGGAAGCGGTATCGTACGCGAAGACGCGCGTGATGTTCGACAAGCCGATCGGTGGATTCCAGATCCAGCAGGTCCGTCTGGCCGACATGCTCACCGAACTCACGAAGGCGCAGTTGGTGTCGCTGCATCTGGGACGTCTCAAGGACGCCGGCAACTTCACGCCCACGCAGGTGTCGCTGGCCAAGCGGAACAACGTGAGCATCGCGACGGATATCGCGCGGGAAGCGCGCCGCCTGCTGGGTGGCAACGGCATCCTCGCCGAATACAGCGCGATGCGCCACATGGCGAACCTGGAAAGCGTCTACACGTACGAGGGCACGCACGATGTGCATTCCCTGATTCTCGGTCAGGCCATCACGGGACTGAACGCGTTCAAATAGGGGTGAGCGGCGCGAATAAAACGTGACGCTCCCGTCGCATTGCCGGCGGGGGTACCCGCGCCTAGCTTCCCCTGCGAGGTAGTTGGTGCCTCGCAGCTTTTTTTAATCAGCCTCTTTTACGGAGCGTCCGCGGTGAAGATCGCCGTGTGCATCAAGCGCGTCCCGGTCATGGAAGTGAAGTTCGCCATTACCGCTGACGGCTCCCGCGTCGATGACGCGGGCCTCAAGTACGACGTCAACGACTTCGATCTGTGGGCGATCGAAGCCGCGCTGCAGCTGAAGGAGAAGAACGGCAATGTGGGTGAAGTGGCCGTGATCTCCCTCGGACCTGATGCGGCGCAGGAGCAGATCCGGAAGGCGCTCGCGATGGGTGCCGATCGTGGGGTGCTGCTGAAGGCCGACCACATCCCGGCCGACGGTCTCTCCATCGCGCGCGCGCTAGCCGCCGAGATCAAGGAGGGCGGCTATGACCTCGTCCTGTTCGGACGTATCGCCATTGATTCGATGAATCAGATGACGGGCCCGATGGTCGCCGAGCTGCTCGATCTGCCCTGCGTGACGAACGTCTTCAAGCTCGACATCACCGGGACCACCGGTCGCGCCGAGCGCGCGCTCGAAGGCGCGACCGAAGTGATGGAATTCCCGCTCCCGGCGGTGCTCACCATCGACGACGGCCTGAACAAGGAACGGCTGCCGTCGCTTAAGGGCATCATGGCCGCCAAGAAGAAGCCCCTCGACGTGAAGCCGGCGCAGCTCGGCGACGCGCACGTGACGGTGCACAAGATGGCGCTGCCTCCCGAACGGGCTGCCGGACGTATCCTCGGCGACAGTTCCGCCGCGGTGCCCGAGCTCGTGCGACTCCTCCAGACCGAAGCGAAGGTGCTCTGAGATGGCCAACGTTCTCGTATTCGCAGAAGTACGTGGCGGCGACCTGCGCAAGGTTGCGCTCGAGGCCGTGACGGCCGGTCGTGTGCTTGCTGATCTGTCCGGTGGTGGCAGCGTGCATGCGCTCCTCGCCGGCGACGCCGGTATCGGTACCAAGGCCGCCTCGCTGGCGCAGTACGGCGCCGATGCGGTACTGGTGCTCGAGCACGCCGGCTTCGCGCAGTACAATCCCGAGGCCCTCGCGGCCACGGTCGCGCAGCAGCTTGGGAGCGGCACGTATGGATACGCGCTGTTCAGCGCGACCGCGCAGGGGCGTGATCTTTCGCCGCGTGTGGCGGCCAAGTTGGGTGTTGGTCTCGCGGCCGACCTCACCGGCTTCACGGTGGATGGCGGCACGGTGCTCGGTCAGCACTTCAACATGAACGGCAAGGTCATCGCCACCTTGGCGCTTTCCGGAACGCCTGCGTTGTTGTCGGTGCGACCGGCGGCCTTCCAGCCCGCGGAGGCACCTCGCACGGCGGCGACGACGTCGATCACGTCGGCCGCCGATCCGCTGGCATCACGGGTGAAGGTGGTCGAGCTCAAGCAGGGCAACACCGGCAAGCTCGATCTGAACGACGCGCCGGTGATCGTGGCCGGTGGTCGCGGCCTCAAGGCGCCCGAAAACTTCAAGCTGTGCGAAGATCTCGCCGATGCCTTCGGCAACGCCGCCGTCGGCGCGACGCGCGCGGTCACCGATGAAGGCTGGCGTCCGCACTCGGATCAGATCGGACAGACGGGACGCAACGTGAGCCCGAACCTGTATGTCGCCGTCGGGATCTCGGGCGCCATCCAGCACCTGGCCGGCATGCGCACCTCGAAGACGATCGTGGCGATCAACAAGGACAAGGACGCCCCGATCTTCAAGATCGCGGATTACGGCATCGTCGGTGATGTGTTCGAAGTCATGCCGGCGCTCATCGCCGCGGTGAAGGCCGCCAAGGCGCAGGGCTGAACGGGAACATGGGGGTCTCGAATCTCATCTTCGCGGTCATCCTCGCCGTCGCACTCGGGTTTTTTGCCCGCAGCGCGCGGCGACTGAACCGGTGGCTGAACATCGGCCACGATGAAGTCCGTACCGACCACCCCGATCAGCGCACGAAGAATTTCCTGCTGATCGGTCTCGGGCAGAGCAAGATTCTGCGCGAGCCGGTTGGCGGCATGATGCACGCGCTTGTGTTCTGGGGCTTCTGTGTGCTCGGTCTCGGCACGCTCGAGATCATGATCCAGGGGCTCTACACGCCGTTCACGTGGGATGTGATTCTCCCGCGGTTCCTGTACCTGCCGTACGTAGTCTCGCAGGAAATCTTTGCGGTCTTCGTGCTGATCCCCGTCGCCTACCTGTTGTACCGGCGCCTGGTGATCAAACCGAAGCGCTTCGACGAAGTGAGTGGCGCGGACGCGGTGTTCATCCTGAGCATGATCGCCACGCTCATGATTACGCTGCTGCTCCTGTTCGTCATGGAGCTGCGCACGGGCGCATCACCCGACGGCCGCATCATCTCCGGATTGCTGTTGCCGTTGTTCAGCGGGGTGTCGCCGGAGACGGCGCACGTGGTGGCGCGCGTGTCGTGGTGGATGCACGCGGTGCTGATTCTGTACTTCCTGAATCACCTGCCGGGCTCGAAG
The DNA here is from genome assembly GCA_947461225.1 of Gemmatimonadota bacterium. GTDB lineage: Bacteria > Gemmatimonadota > Gemmatimonadetes > Gemmatimonadales > Gemmatimonadaceae > Gemmatimonas. Next base: position 25,417 of record CANHJV010000032.1, read on the forward strand.
CACCTGCACGTGCTCACGTCGCTCATCAACGTGTGGTTTTCGAACACGAGTGGCCCGGGCCGTATCGGTGCGATGCGTCCAATGGACCTCGAAGCGGAGAACGCCGAGCAGTTCGGCGCCGCCGATGTCGAGCACCTGAGCTGGAAGAACCTGCTCGACGGCTACTCGTGCACCGAGTGCGGACGGTGCACGTCGGTCTGTCCGGCCAACAGCACCGGCAAGCTGCTGTCGCCGCGCATGATCGTGGTGAAAACGCGCGCCCGCCTCACCGAGAAGGCCACGACGCTTGACGCGATCGCGGCCAGCGGCGGCACGGCCACCGACGAGCAGACGGCGGTGCTCGCCAAGAATCTGCTCGACGACTGGATCACCGAAGAAGAACTGTGGGCGTGCACCAGCTGCCGCGCCTGCGTGCAGGAGTGCCCGGTCAGTATCGACCAGCTCGACATCATCAACGAGCTGCGTCGCGATCTGGTGCTCATGGAGTCGCGCTTCCCCGAGGAGTTGGCGCCCGCGCTCACGAGTCTCGAGCGTAACGGCAGCCCGTGGGCGTTCAGCGCGTCGGATCGTGCGCAGTGGGCCGAGGGGATGGACATCCCCACGATGGCCGAGTTGGTGGAAAAGGGCGAGAAGGCCGACATCCTGTTCTGGGTCGGCTGCATGGGATCGTTCGATGATCGCGCCAAGAAGATCACGGTGGCGTTCGCCCGCATTCTGCAGGCGGCCAATGTGCGCTTCGCGATCCTCGGACAGGAAGAGACCTGCCACGGCGATCCGGCCCGTCGCATGGGTAACGAGTATCTGTATCAGATGCTCGCCAAGGGCGTGATCGAAACGCTCGACGGCTACCACGTGAAGACGATCGTCACGTTCTGCCCGCACTGCTTCCACCAGATGGGCAGTGAGTTTCCGGACCTCGGCGGCAACTACGAAGTCATTCACCACACCGACTACATCGAGCGGCTGCTCGACGCCGGGCGTGTGCCGCTCGATACCGAGCATGGGCAGCGGCTCAAGGTGGCGTACCACGACTCCTGCTACCTCGGCCGCTACAACGAGATCTACGACGCGCCGCGCAACACGCTCAAACGGGCGTTGCCGATCATGGAGCTCGTGGAGCCGACGCGCACGAAGAGCCGCGGCATGTGCTGCGGTGCCGGCGGTGGTCGCATGTGGATGGAAGAGAACGTCGGCAAGCGCGTGAACGTAGAGCGCAGCGAAGAGCTGCTGGCCACGGGCGCCGATCAGATCGCGGTGGCCTGTCCGTTCTGCATGACGATGATCACCGATGGCGTCACTGGCGCCGGCAGCAGCGTGCCGGTGCTCGATATCTCCGAGGTGGTGGCGTCGCGGTTGTTGCCCATCGTGGCCAGCGCTTAGCGATTCGAGCTTAGCGCTGGCCCTCGCTCGGCCGGTGGCGCAGGCGCATCACCTGAATCTCCTGCTTCACCGGCCCTTCTTCGAACTTCGTCGTGACGGTATCGAAGATCTCGAGCCCCACGTGCACGAGATTGTCGCGGAACATGGGCAACGCGAGACGGCCGGGGTCGGCCACCATCGCCACGCCGTCGGGGGCCAGCGAGCGCGCCATGCACGCGCCAACCAGAATGGCGTACTCTTTCTCATAGAGCACGTCGGCGGCCATCACCACATCGAAGACGCCCAGATCTGTGGGCCATTCGCGCCAGTTTACCATCCGCACCGTGGGCTCGTGCCCCAAATTCCGCGCGGCATTGCCGCGCGTAACGTGCAGCGCGTCTTCGTAATAGTCGGTCGCGGTCACATCGAAACCGCCCAGCATGGCTCCCACCGTCGCGAGGCCAAGTCCGCAGCCCATCTCCAGCAACCGTCGCCCTGCGCCCGCCTCGCGCGACATCGTGGCCGACAGCACGCGGGCCGACGGCCACAGATCGGCCCAATACGGCAGGCGCTCGTCCATCACGTAGTCAGCTTCACTGATCAGATGATCGGCGTTCTCCGGCTTCACGAGCGTCACCGCCCGCCCTCCGACGTCGACCGTTTCCGTGGCGAGTGAAAAGCAGCGTCCGAGCGCCTCGTCGAGCGCCTCGCCATGGAGATTGGTCAGGATCGGTCGGGTCATGTCGTCATCAGGGGAACGTCGGGCAACAGGATCGCGGTGAAGAGCATGCCGGGTTCGGCGCGAGACACCTCGGGCGGAATCAGGAGCAACGCGTTCGCGAGGGCCATTGTGCGCAGCAGGTTCGATCCCTGCGCGCCGGCCAGTCGTGCTTCCGGCATGCCGTCGGCCCCGGCCGATACGATCACGCGCAGGAAGTGCGTCAGCGGCGCTGGTGTGTCAGCGCTGTCGACAAAGCGTACCGGCACACGCAGCGGGCGATGTCCGGCGTGTCCACCCAACAGGCGAATCAGCGGCCACGCGAAGAGCGTTCCGGTTACCATCGTCGACACCGGATTGCCGGGCAGCCCGATCCACGGCACCTCGCGTACGGTCCCGGTGCCGATCGGGCCACCAGGACGGATTCGTGCCCGCCAGAAGGTTTGCCGTCCGCCCAATGCCGAAAGCGCGTCGCGCGTGTAGTCGTGCGCACCCACCGATACGCCGCCCGTCGTGATCAGCAGATCACAGCCGTCATCGAGGGCGCCTGCGAGCGCGTCGGTCAAGGCTCGGAGGGTATCAGGTACCAGTGGCAGCGTGCGCACCTGGGCCCCGGCCGATTGGAGCAGCGCCGGAAGTGCATAGCTCGTGGACGACACGATGCGCTGGCCCGCCTCCACCTCGTCGAACCGATCGAGCATCACCAGTTCGTCGCCGCTGGACACGATCGTGACCCGAGGCGCGCGATACACCGGCACCGTGTGCGCACCGATGCTCGCCAGCACACCCAGATGAGAGGCGCCGATCGTGGTCCCTCGCGCGAACAGCTCGCTGCCGGCCGCGACATCTTCACCGCGCGGTCGTACGTTCGCGCGCCCGTTGGCGTCGCGGTCATCGAATACCGTGACCTGTTCGATCCCTTCGTCCGTGTCTTCAATGCGAATCACGGCGTCGGCGCCCGGCGGCATCGGCGCGCCGGTCATGATGCGCAGCGCTGTGCCCTGTTGCACTCGCGGTAGGGTGGTTGCGTTGGCACCGGCGGCGCTCATGCCCAGCACCGGCAGCACGCGTGGCGCGCCGCGGGTGGCACCCATCACGTCGGTGCGCTGCACCGCGTAGCCATCCATGCCGGCGTTGTCCCACGGTGGGAGGGCGACGTGGCTGCGTATCGGCGCGCCGAGCGCGCGGCCGAGCGCGTGCTCGAGCGCGACCTGTTCCGTTTCCGTGGTGCGACCATCGGCCTGCAGCAGAATGGCGTCGAGCGCTTCGTCGAACGAGAGTGGCATGTGGCCCGCCGGTGGCAACGAATGCGTCAACGCTGCGCGCGCGGCACGATGCCGCCTAAGGCGCGGCCAGCCAGCGTGGTGACCAACAGATCCTGCACGCGCTCCACTTCCCGTGTCGGCACCGTGAAGTTGTTGCTCAACATCGAGAACATGATCAAGCGGCCATCGGCCGTGGTGACGTATCCCGAGAGCGAGCGCGCCTTGTCCACGGTGCCGGTCTTGGCGCGGGCATTGCCCGCCGCGGGTGTCCCCTTCATGCGGTTCCCAATGGTGCCATCCACGCCGGCAATCGGCAGCGCATCGCGATAGGTCGCGAACGACGGCGACCGGCGCATCGCATCGAGCACCTTGACGATGGCCCGTGGCGTCACGTAATCGTGGCGCGAGAGGCCGCTCCCGTCGCGGTAGGCTGCATCGCTCGTCGAGACACCCCATCCCGCCAGCGTCCGCGCGCCCACGGCACGCGCACTGTCGGCCGACCCGTCACCGCTGGCACGAAGGCCGGATGTGCGGAACAGCAGTTCGGCGATCTGGTTCTGTGACGGCTTCTGCATGCGACGCAGCACATCCGACAATGGCGCCGACTGCAGCACGACCACGGTGTCGGCGGCACGACCGAGGGTGTCCGCCTTCGCCACGGCGCGTCCAGTCACGCGGATGCCACCGTCTTCCAGCGACTGCGTGAGCGCGGCCGTATAGGCATCGCTCGGATGGCGATACGACAGCGTGATCGAGGCGCTGTCGCCCAGCGCCAACGTACCGGTCACTACGACCCGATCACCGATACTGTCGTACACTGCCTCGAGACGCGGCGGACGCGCGCGACCCGCCACCGGCGCCACGGAGTCGCGCGTCGTCGCCTGCACCAGCAGACGAGGATACGATCGCGTGGGGGCGCTCGTTACCGTGACCGCACGTCCCACGCGCGTGGCCGCGCGGGCCGTCAGCACCAGCACACCTTCGTTGAACAGCAACTCGTCCACCGCCGCGCTGTAGGCGGCATCGAAATCGTCGTAGGCCCAGCCGAATCCAGTGGTGGGCCCGGGAAAGGCATCGCCGATGGCACGTACCCGACCCGCGATGCGCGTAATGCCGCGGGCGGCCAGCGCCTCACGCACCGTCGCGAATGCGTTCAGCGCCGCACCGCCACTCAAGGCATCGCTCACACCCGGATCGCCGCTCCCCGACACCAGCATGTCGCCGTGCCAGGTCGTTCCGCGTTGACGTCCCTGCAAGAGCACGGGGGTGCGCCACCGATAGTCGGGGCCAAGCGTCTGCAGTGCGATCGCTCCCGTGAGCAGCTTCTCGTTCGACGCGGGCATGAA
>CANHJV010000033.1 GCA_947461225.1 Gemmatimonadota bacterium
ACCGAGCATTACCGGCGGCATGCGGTGGCGCCACTGCTGTTGGTGCGCACGCTGTTGCCGTTTCTGACCAATCGTGACGGGGCGCGGGTGCTGGTGGTGAGCAGCTGGCTTGGCTCGCTCACCGGCAAGACGCAGGGCGGCGACTATGCCACGTGCGCGAGCAGTGCGGCGTTGCACATGCACATGCGCGCGCTGTCACATGATCTGAGCGAAGCGCGCATCGTGCTGATGTTGGGCAATCCCGGGCACTTCGCCACGACACCCGATGGACCGACGTTCCGCGTGCCAATTGATGAAGCGGCGATCGGGTTGCTGAGTCAGATGGAACGGTTGCCGCGCGAGAGGACGGGGAGCTTTCTCGACTGGACGGGGGCGGAGCGGGCGTGGTGAGGTAGGGCGCGGCGTCTGCTGTCGCCCGCCGGGACGGGTTCAGCAGTCGACAGCGCCGGCGCGTACACTCACGCGCGCCGTCGCGTCCACCTCACGTCTTCTCCGTCGTGCTATGCTTCTCTCGCTCCCGATAGTCGGGCCCCGTCGTCTCGGACGTGCGGTGCTCGCCGCTGCGCTGGCCCTGTTCCCCCAGACCGTGCGCGCCCAGCAGTCGGCCGCTGCCCCCCTACGAGCGCGCGCCGACGCCACGGCGCCCAAAGCCGGACAGGACGCGCGCCGCAATGTCGTGGCGGTGAGGACGGGCGGGCCTATCCGTCTGGATGGTGTGCTCGACGAGCCCGTGTGGACGACGGCCACGCCGGCCGCTGACTTCGTCCAGAGCGAACCGCTAACCGGGCAACCGGCCACCGAAGCCACCGAGGTCTGGGTGGCGTTCGACGACGACAACCTGTTCGTGGCCGCGAAGATGCATGATTCCCAGCCAGGCTCGCTGCTGGTCACGGACATCAAGAAGGACTTCAAGGAGGACGATCAGGACGACTTCGAGCTGCTACTCGATACGTTCGGCGATCGACGCAACGGGTATGTGTTCAGCACCAACGTGGAAGGCGCGCGTCACGATCGTCAGGTGTCGCTGGAGGGTCGTGAGGTCAACCAGAGTTGGGACGCGGTGTGGGAAGTGCGCACCCGTCGGTACGAGGGCGGGTGGATTGCCGAATTGCGCATTCCCTTCCGGGCGCTGCGCTTCGACAAGGACGGCGCGACCTTGTGGGGGATCAACTTCTCGCGCCATGTGCGACGCAAGAACGAAGTGGATTTCTGGTCGCCGGTGCCGCGCGCGTTCAACCTCAATCGCATCTCGCTGGCGGGCAATCTGTCCGGCCTGCAAACCGGAAAGTCGGGTCGTGACTTACGCGTCAAGCCCTTCGTGGTTGGGAACACCGTGCGCGACCTCGGCACCAAGGCGCGGCCGAATCCGTCGTTCGCCAAGCATGCCGAAGTGGGGGCGGACTTCAAGGCCGCGCTCACGCCGGGCCTCACGCTCGATGTCACGCTCAATTCGGACTTCGGTCAAGCGGAAGCCGATGAGCAACAAGTGAACCTCACGCAGTTCTCGCAGTTCTTTCCCGAGAAGCGCGACTTCTTTCTCGAGAACTCCGGCGTGTTCTATGTGGGTGACGCGGCGCGCAACAACCGAGTGAACCCCACCCCCACGCCCGACGAGGACAACCTCCTCTTCTTCTCGCGGCGTATCGGCCTCAGCGCCTCTGGCCTGCAGATCCCGATCGATGGCGGTGTGCGGCTCACCGGCAAGTTGACCGAGTCCACCCGACTGGGCTTGCTCTCGATCTCCGAGCGTGGCGACGATCTGAATCCACGCGCCAATTCGAGCGTGTTTCGCTTCCGGCAAAATCTCGGGCGCACCGGCAGTGATATCGGCGTGTTCGCCATGCAGCGCGTGAATCTCGGCGGCGCCGACACCGGCGTGCAGACGCGTCGCGCGGACTACGCCAATCGTGTGTACGGCGTGGACAACAACATCCGCCTGTTCGGCACGCTAGATTGGAATTCGTACGTGGTGAAGACGCAAACGCCCGGAATCACCTCGGGGGACTACGCGTGGCGCAGCACCATCAACCGGGAAGGCAACTTCCTGCATGTGAAGGGCGGGGTGATGCAGCTCGGGGCGGGGTTCCAGAACGATCTGGGCTTTTATCGTCGCACCGACATGCGGAAGTACCTGCTTGACACCGGCATTCGTCCGCGGTCGGCGTGGTTGCGTGCACACGGCATCCGCGAATTGCACCCGCATGTCACGTGGGACTATCAGGAGGATCTGCAAGGTCGGATGGTGGCCAAGAAGCTGCATTCCGGGCAGTCCTGGTTCTTCAACAACGGCGCGGTCTTTGAGGTCGCGGTGAATCCGACGTTCAATCGTCTCGATGCGCCATTCCGACCCAATCGCAAGATGGCCGCGCCGCTCGCCGCCGGCGGCTACTCGTGGACGGAGTGGTCGCTATATGGGATCACCGACCAGAGTCGGGCGGTGTCGGCGAACGTGCGCTATCTGTTCGGCGGCCTGTACAATGGCACGCAGCGGACGATCAACGGATCGATGACGCTCCGCGCCAACTACAAGCTACGGGCCACGCTTGGTGTGCAGCGCACCGCCGCCACCCTGACGCAGCCGAATCTCGCCTTTGTGAACAATGTGGTCACGGCCCGAGTGAATTACTCGTTCACGACCAACATGTTCATCGATGCGCTGTCGCAATACGACGAAACGACCAAGCAGTTCAACGCCAACGTGCGCTTCAACATCATTCACCATCCGTTGAGCGATCTGTTCATCGTGTACAACGACCAGCGGATTCTCACGCCGGACAGTCCGGTGGCCGGGCGGGCGTTGATCGTGAAGTTTACGCAGATGCTGGCGTTCTGACCGGCGCGGCCTGCACGTCGCGCTCGCAGCGCGCCGGCGGGGTTGAGTCATTGCGAAATCCGGACAGGCAGTGGGTGATGTCACCGGCGAGGCGCACGAGCGCGGCGTCGAGTGCGTTCACGAGGCCCGCGTAGTCGCCCACCCGCCATGCGCCGCGGCGGTCGTTGGTGGTCCCGCGGATCAACACGGCGCCGTCGCGGGGGCTCCGAATGTCCCACGTGGCCACGAGGTGAATGCCGCCCTGCGTCGCCGCGGAATCGGCGACGCCCTCGAACCGGGCGATGTGCAGTTGCACGATGTAGTGGTGCCGGGCCCCCACCGGCCACGGCGCCACGTCGACCGCACCGACGGGCGGCACCCCGGTGAGATTCGCCGCCACCACGCGGTTGATCCCGTCACTGAGGCTCTCGCCCCACCGGTGAAACTCGGACACCACCACCTCGCTCTCGCCACGTCGCACGACGATGGCGGGGACGGCCAGATATGCGGCCACGTCGATCCGCCGCAGGCCGAGCGTGATGGCGGCGCCGGCGGATGTCGTCGGCGGCGCCGCGCCGCTGAGCACGAAGCGCTGCAGGCGTGGGGACTCACGCGAGAGCTTGAAGCACGCCACCGGTAACAGCAGCGCGACGAGGACCAACACGGGTGTAACGCGACGGCGGATGCTCATGGTCGTTTGGCCGGAGTCTTCTTGCCGCGAATCATCATATCGGGATTCTGCTCCAGAGAATTGATCAACACGCGGAGGGCGTCGGCGGCGTCTCGCAGGCTCGTCAGCGCGCCCGTGAGGGCAAAGCCCGGTCCCGTGTCGGCGGACAGCAATCCGTGCGTGTCGTCGAGCGTTTTGCGAAGCGCTTGCAGCGTCGCGATGGCCTCCGTCGACGCGCCGGTGATCTGCGTCTGCATCGGGTCGATCGCTCCAGTGGCGCGGACCGCCAGCTTCTCGGCTTCGGCCATCGTGCGGTTCAACTGCGCCGTGGCGCCAGGCATCTGTCGCAGCGTGGCCCGAAGCTCCGGCGTGCTCACCAGCTCCTGCACGGCCTTCGCCGACTGCACCACCGCCGTGTTGATCTCACGCATGTTGACGTCGCCGAGCATCCCGTTCACGCGGTTCAGGATCTTCATCATCTCGGCGAGGAGGCTGCCCGCACCGCCACCGATGGCGGCCATCAGCGACGGCGTGGTGGGGATCTCCGGCCAGTCGGTCGCGCGTGGTTCCAGCTGCGGCGGCGTCGAATCCATCCGATAGCTCAGCTCGAGGTACAGCACGCCGGTCACGAAGCTCTCCATCTGCAGTTGCGCCCGGAGCCCTTTCTCAATCTGCGCTTTCAGTACGACCGTGTCGGCGAGGTTGACATACGTTCCGCTCGGCGTGGTCAGTCGCGGCACATCGATCTCGAACTCCACCGGCACCTGAAAGGAATCGTCGCGCTGATCGATTTGGATGTTGATCGCGGTGACGCGACCCACCGGCACCCCTTGGAATTTCACCGGTGCCCCGTTCTCCAGTCCGTTCACGGACTCGGAGAAGAAGCTGATGAACGTGGTACGCGTCTGGAACCACGTCGCCGACGCCAAGACGACCGTGCCGGCGACGGCGAGCGCGAGGGCGCCCAGGAGAAAGAGTCCGACGGCGGTGGGATTCGCGCGTACGCTCATGGCAGGTCCTCGCGGCAGCGGGTGAGGAACCGGTGTACTTCGGCCGTGGGAGAATGGTCGCGGAGCGCTGCGGGCGGGCCGATGGCCGTTACGGTCTTTGTCACGATGTCGAGGAACAGCGCCCGGTCGGCGATGCGGAAGATGCTGTCGAGGTCGTGCGTGACCACCACGATGGTGGTGCCGACACTCGCCTTCAGCTCGAGAATCAGATCGTCGAGCCGGCTGGCGCTGATCGGATCCAGCCCAGAGGATGGCTCGTCGAAGAAGAGCACGTCGGGGTCGAGCGCGAGAGCGCGGGCGAGCGCGGCACGCTTTCGCATCCCCCCACTCAGTGCGGCGGGATAGAAGTCTTCGAAGCCGCGAAGACCCACCAACGCCAGCTTGAGCGACACCACGTCAGCGATCGTCGGCGCATCGAGCTCCGTGAACTCGTGGAGCGGCAGCGCCACGTTCTCGGCCAGCGTGAGTCCGCTCCAGAGCGCGCCATTCTGGAACAGTACGCCGATCTGCCGCAGCACGCGCTTCCGTGCGGCATCGTCATGGATGTCGAACGTCTCGCCATCGAAGAGAATCGAACCCGTCGCGGGCCTCTTGAGGCCGATAAGGTGTTTCAGCAACGTGCTCTTGCCGCTGCCGCTCCCGCCCATGAGTACGAACACCTCCCCGCGTGCAACGGAGAAGCTGATATCGCGCATGATCACACGCTCGCCGTACTGCATGGTGAGGTTGCTGACTTCGATGGCGGGCGCGGTCATATATCGAGGACCGCTGCGAGCCAGTCGATGACGGCATTCGCGAGTATGATGAGCGTGATCCCAAACACGACGGCCGACGTTGCCGCGCGTCCGACCGCGCTGGCATCGGAGCCGCCGTTCAGTCCTTTGAGGCAACCGGCCACGCCGATAATGACGCCGTAGATCGTTCCCTTGAACACGCCAAACAGCGCGTCGGAGAGCGTGACCGCCTGCAGCAAGCCATTCAGGAACTGCGTGAGGGAGAGGTCCAGCAGGGTGGCCGACACGAGCATGCCGCCAAGAATCCCGACGAAGTCGGCGTAGACGATGAGCAGCGGCATCATGACGAACACGCCGAGGACGCGTGGGAGCACGAGATGCTCGATTGGCGAAATCCCAAGCGTCGTGTAGGCGTCGATCTCTTCGGTGATCTTCATGCTGCCCAGTTCGGCCGCGAAGGCCGCGCCGGTGCGCCCCGCGATGATGATGCCAGTCATGAGGGCGGCCATTTCGCGCAGCATGCCGAAGCCCACCAGGTAGGACACGTAGTAGCCGGCGCCAAATCGTCTCAGGACGACGACGCCCAGAAACGCGATGATGACCCCCACCAAGAGCGCGATTAAGGTGACGATGGGCAGCGCCCCCGAGCTGTTCGTTTCTACCACCACCCAGAACGCGCGCCAACGCATATGCACGCGCCGCGTGGCCAAACCGGATACTGCAATGGCGAGCTCGCCCGTGAAGTGGATGGCGGCGAGGCCGTCGCTCCACCAGCTGAGCGCGGCCTCGCCGAGCCGCGTGACGAGCCCAGCACGATCGGGCGGCTTCGTCTGGATCTGCTCGGGTACGGCGCGCGCCAGAGCGAGCAGGCGCGGAATCTGTTCGGGGAGCATCGCCGTGTCGAACTCGAGCGCGTGCTCATCGCAGAAGCGTTGGCACTGCGTGAGAAAGATCAGCAGGCTGCTGTCCCAGGCGCCAAGCGCAACCGACTGAAACGAGATCGAGGTAATCGTGGCGCGGGCGAGTGCAGAGCGCTCGACGAGATCATCGAATCGCGGTGAGGGGTGCTTCAGCGACCAGTCGCTGACGAGCGCGACCACGAGCGAATCGTGCTCGATTCGCAGCTCAGCGAACGCCGCCGTTGGTCTGCTCGCCTCCGCACTCGGCATGTGTTCCTCAGCGAGCCCGTGATGTGACGCCAGCGGGAGTCCGTGAGGGCACGGCGTGGCGTACGGCACTACGCAGAGCAATTAGCGTACCGAGTTCAGGCGCACCGGTGCGAACGTAACGGTCTCGTCAGGGTCTTCCCGGGTGAATCACATCCGCTGGCCGAAACGTACCTCGTCTTGGAGCTCACTCCGCGTTGCGGTTCTCGAGTACCTGCGCTGAGCGCGGGGCGAGTATCTGCAGCGCGCAGGTTCGGAGAATGCGACGCGCGCTATCTTCGCCGTTGGCGAATGCGCGCAGGAATTGCCGCTGCGCCGCGGGTTCCCACAGCGCAATCAGCGGCTCGATGTCGTCCGTGGCGGGGTTCAGATACGTCACGGCATCGAATGTGGGTGCACGCGCCGCGAGCAGGCGTTGTAGGTCTTGCACCTCGAGCCACGGATAGTCACAGCCGATGACGAGCCAGGCCGCGTTTCCGCCACGCGAGAAGGCGGCGTGCAATCCACTGGCCGGACCATGGCCCGGCACCACGTCGAGCACCGCGCGCGCGCCGAGATGCCAGTTGGCGGCCTGTGTTACGCTGCATGACCAGAATGGATCCGCACCGCACGCGCGCAGCTGCTCGGCCGCCACCCGCCACTGTGGCTCACCATGGTACACCAGCGCTGCCTTGTCGCGTCCCATGCGTGAACTCGTTCCGCCGGTCAGCACCAGGCCTTGCAGCGCGGGGAGTGGCGGGTCAGCCATGCGCCGTCGGGCGCTCGAGCGTGATGATTACCGACTTCGAGGTGGGCGTGCGACTTCCCGCGGCGACGCTGTCGATCGGCACGAGTACATTGGTCTCGGGGAAGTACGTGGCCGCGCATCCGCGTGGAATGGCATAGGACACGATCCGGAAGTTCTGTGCGCGACGCTGCACGCCACGGAAGTGACTCACGAGATCAACGGCGTCACCCTCCGAGAATCCCCGAGCCGTGATGTCGTCGGCATTGAGCAAGACGACACGCCGGCCGTTGCTGATGCCGCGATAGCGGTCGTCAAGGCCATAGATGGTGGTATTGAACTGATCGTGCGAGCGGATCGTCATCATCACCAGCTGTCCAGGCGCGATCTCGATGTGCGGAATGGGATGCACCGTGAATTGCGCACGGCCATTCGCCGTCGCGAACTCGCGACGATCGCGCACGGCGTGCGGGAGCGCGAAGCCGCCGGGCTCGCGCACGCGTGTGTTCATGTTCTCGAAGCCGGGAATCACGCGCGCAATGCGATCGCGAATGCGGTCATAGTCGGCCACGAAGCCGCTCCAATCCACGCCCAAGGTGGCCTGCGCGATGCCGGCCACGATGGCCGGCTCACTGCGCAACTGCTCGGACGCCGGCGCGAGATGCCCGTGCGAGCCGTGCACGATCCCCATCGAGTCTTCCACCGTGATCACCTGCGCGCCGCTTGCCTGCAGGTCGCGCTCGGTGCGGCCGAGGCACGGTAGGATCAGGGCCTGCTCGCCGGTCACGAGATGTGATCGATTCAGCTTCGTCGACACGTGAACCGTTAGGCGACACTGCTGCAGCGCCTGCGCGGTATACGCGGTGTCGGGCGTAGCCGAGAGAAAGTTCCCACCGAGGGCGATGAACACCTGTGCTCGCCGCTCGTGCATGGCGTCGATGGCATGCACCACATCGAAGCCGTGCTCGGCGGGTGGTGTGAAGTTGAACTCGGCGCCAAGCCGATTCAGGAAGGCGGGCGTCGGACGTTCCCAGATGCCCATCGTGCGGTCGCCCTGCACGTTGCTGTGTCCGCGCACAGGGCAGGCGCCGGCTCCGGGGCGACCCACGTGGCCACCCAGCAGGAGCAGATTCACGATCTCTTTGATGTTCGCCACCGCATTTTCATGCTGGGTAACGCCCATAGCCCAACAGCAGATCATCGCCTTCGAGCCCGCGATGACCGCGGCGATCTCGCGAATGCGCGCCTCGGGAATGCCCGCGCTCGCCGTGATGGCATCCCACGATTCGGTGGCGAGGTCTTCGCAGTACTGCTCGAAGCCGTCGGTGAACTCGCCGATGAACGCGCGGTCGATGCGATCGGGGTGTGACTCGATGATCACCTTCTGAATGCCCTTCAACAGGGCCACGTCCCCGTTAATGCGCACCGGCAGGTAGTCGGTGGCCAGCGCCGTGCCTGCGCCCAGCACGCCCGATACCTCCTGCGGATGCTTGAAGCGCTTGAGCCCGGACTCCTCGAGCGGATTGATGCTCACGACGCGGCAACCGCGGCGCGCTGCCCGCTGTAGCGTGGACAACATGCGCGGATGATTCGTGCCGGGGTTCTGGCCGATTACGAGAATACAATCGGCGATCTCGAAGTCGGCGAGCGACACCGAGCCCTTACCGCTGCCGAGAGATTCGAGCATGCCGACGCCGCTCGACTCGTGACACATGTTCGAGCAGTCCGGGAGGTTGTTCGTACCGAACTGTCGCACGAACAGCTGATACAGAAACGCGGCTTCGTTGCTCGTGCGTCCTGACGTGTAGAATACGGCCTCGTGCGGTGACGCGAGTGCGTTGAGTTCGCGGCCAATGAGCGCGAACGCGGCGTCCCATGGAATCGGCGCGTAGTGTGTGCCACCCTTCGGGAGGTACATCGGTTCGGTGAGCCGACCGCGCTTGCCAAGCCAGTAGTCACTCTGCTGGCTCAGCTCCACGACGGAGTGCTCCGCAAAGAACGCCGGCGTGACACGGTCGCGCGTGGCTTCCTCGGCCACGGCCTTCGCACCATTTTCGCAAAACTCGAAGCGGGAGCGTTCGCCATCGGGATCGGGCCACGCGCAGCCTGGGCAGTCGAAGCCCGCCTCCTGATTCACGTCGAGCAGCGACGACACGGTGCGCGCCACGCCCATCTGCTTGATGGCCATCGTGAGCGCCACCGTCACCGAGGGGATGCCACCGGCGTAGGCTGACGGTGCCCCCGTGCGGATGTCGGCGTCGAGGACCTCGGGGCTCAGGTACGACGGGTGGCCGCGGCGGCGCCCATCCTCAGGCACATGGTCGGTCATGTCACGCCTCACGTAGGCGCCAAGCGCCACTGTAGACATTGAATCGTGCACCACGCACGAACCCCAGCAAGGTGAGGTCGAATCGCTGCGCGAGCTCCACCGCCAGACTCGATGGCGCACCAACGGCGGCAATCATGGGGATCCCCGCGGTCAATGCTTTCTGGACGAGTTCGAAGCTGGCGCGTCCGCTGAGAAAGAGCAGGCGATCCGCGAGCGGGGGGCGGCCTTGCAGAAATTGCGCGCCCAGCAGTTTATCGACCGCGTTGTGCCGTCCCACGTCTTCTCGGATGTCGACGAACTCGCCGTCACCGTCGAACAGGGCCGCGGCGTGCAGGCCGCCGGTCTGGTCGAATACCGACTGACGAGCACGCAATTGATCAGACAACAGCGGGACGGTCTGCACGCGGCACGAGAAGCCGTCCCGCGCGATGCGCTGCAACCCGGGCACTTCGAGCGCGTCGAGCGACGACTTGCCGCACACGCCGCAGCTGGACGTGGCGTAGAAGTGCCGTTCCATGGTGGGCCACGCGACACGGGCGTGATCGGCCAGATGCACGGTGACCACGTGGTCACCGTCGTGCGTGATGGACCCGATCTCGTGCGCGTGATGCAGCAGCCCTTCCGTTAGGAGGAAGCCGGCGGCGAGTTCGTGGTCGTGCCCCGGCGTGCGCATCGTGATTGAGAGACTGCGGGTGCCGCGCTCAGCGCCGTCGGACGCATCGAGGCGGATTTCCAAAGGCTCCTCGAGTGCCACGCAGTCGCGCGTGTCGCCCGACGTCTGGCCGTCGAACCGGGTGATCGCGATCTCGCGGCTCTGCGGCATTGGGAATCTCCTACTTGAGCTCGCGGATCTTGATGTTCCGCATGGAGAGCTCACCGTCGTGATCGCCCTGAATCGCGATGAAGCCTTTCTTCGCCATACCGAAGTCCGCGTAGGCGGCAAACTTGAGCGGTTTCTTGGTAGGATCGGTCGGATCACCACGCAGTGTGCGCAGCCACTCGGGCGACCACAGTTCGTACTGGGCAATCAGCTCGCCATTCAGCCAGTGCTCCACGTGCGGGCCCTTGGCGACGATGCGCGTGGAGTTCCACTCCCCGGCGCGACGCACCACACCGCGCTTCGAGGGATAGAACCCATACACCGCGGCCACCGACGTCATGGGGTTGCGGCTGTCCGGGGTAAGCGAGTCCTCGGCCAGCTGATACTCCGGTGCGCTCCAATACACCTTCGTTTCCTTCTCGGTGGCGCGGTAGAAGATGCCGGCGTTGCCGCGCAGCGCGAGCTTCCAGTCAAGCATGAGCTCGAAGTCGCCGTATTGCTGGCGTGTCACGATGTCGTTGGTGGTTTTCACCTTGGTCATCGTGCCGTCCACGGCTTTCCATTCTGGGGGCAGGTCCGTCTGCTGATATCCGCGCCAGGCGGCGAGCGATGTGCCGTCGAACAGCAGCGTCCAGCCGGCCTTCTTCTCGGCGGCCGTGAGCGTGTTCGCCGGCGTCGTGGCGGGCGCGGACTGTGCGAGCGAGGCCGCGTGTGGGAACAGCACGAGCGCGGCAAGAGTCAGCAGGCGACGGGTCATGGCAGGCGGGCAGTGCGATGGTGGGGCGGGGGAGAAGGAGGAAAGATGGTGTTGCGTCGTATCATTGCACCAGCCACGTCCTCGACCTATGCGCCACCAAGACCGTGGCCACCAAATTGCCCGTCACATTCAAGACCGTTGCCAGCGTATCGGGGATCGCATCAACGGCGATCAGAATCCCCACACCTTCCACCGGCAGCCCCACGGCGAGCAGCAGCGGGGTGAGCATCACGAATCCGCCGCGAGGGATGCCCGGTGCAGCAAAGCCCAGAAACACCGAGGCCAGCGCGATCGTGAAGAGCTGCGGCGCGTGCATCGGCACGTCGTAGAACCAGGCGATGAACATGGCTCCCACGGTCCACGTGGTCGGCGCGGCCAGTTTGAACATCGCGGCACCCAGCGGCAGCATGAAGCCGGTGACCGGCTTGGGCAGTGCAAGCGTATCCTCGGCCGCTTCCACCAGCGCCGGGAGTGCAGCCAGCGACGAGCTCGAGCTGAAGGCGATCAACTGTGCCGGCAGTGCCGCTTGGGCAAAGCGACGTATCGGAATGCCGCCAAAGAGTGCGACCACGGGATACAGCAGCGCGAGCACCAGCAGCGTCCCGATGGCGTAGGCCGCGATATAGAAGCCGATCGCGCCCGCCATCGACGCGCCGGCCCGCGCCGCCAGCGGGAGCACCATCGCAAACACGCCCACGGGCGCCAGCCAGATCACGCCGCGCACCAGCGTCATCATCGCGTCGCCCAGCGCGCGGAAGAACGCAACCAGCGTTGCGCGCGACTCGGGAGCACTGCGCGCCACCGCAAGGGCGAACAGCAGCACAAACAGAATGAACGGCACCATCGCACCGTCGGCGGCGGCGCTCACCGGATTGCTGGGCAGTAGCGACGTCATCCACGATGCGACGGTCGGTGTTTGTCCGCTGCGCACCACGTCGCTCGCCGCCTCGGCGGCGCCGGGAGGCAGGGCGGGGCGCGCGCCGTTCGGCAGCAGGGAGAAGAGCAACGGCATTGCGGGAATCACGATCGCCGCTTCCGCGATGAGCAGCGCGAGAAACACGACCAGCGCGCTCGCCCCCATGCGGCCGATGTCGCGGACGTCCGATGCCGACGCCACACCCGTGACGATGAGTGCCACCAGCAGCGGGATGACGGTCATACGAATGGCCGAGACCCAGAGAATACCCACGGGGGCGAGCGCATCGGCCGCGCGCAGCGCCAGCGTGTTGCCTGACGACGCAATGAGCAAGCCGAGGACGACGGCCGAGCCAAGAGCGACGAGAACGCGAGTGCCTTCTTTCATGTGCGCTTCGCTGAGGGGAATGGACGAGTGCCCCAAACAAGCGCGCGTGCGATTGGGGCGCCAGCGGTGGCTCGACGGACCTACCGCCGTTGCTGCCGCTTCTCGCGCTCCTTCTCGAACTTCGCGCGCTCCTCGGCGAGCATCACTTGCTGCAGGGAATCCGCCCGTGTGCGCTGCTCGGCAGTGAGTTGTTCGCGGGCACGGTCACGGAAGCTGTCCTGAATGTCGGAGAGCATACCGAGTACGGCGCGTACCGTGTCGGGTGCCCCGCCGCCCAGGCCGCCACCCGGAGGTGATCCGACGCCACGCCCACCGCGTGGCGCCATGTCGCCGAACAGCTTGTCGAGATCCTTGAACAGTGGGGCCTGCGTGTGCTGCATCGCTTTTCGCAGCGACTTGAACGCGTCCTGCTGCTCTTTGGTGAGCTCCAGCGGCTTCTTGCGGTCGAGCAGGAACTCGATCGGGTCGGCCTGCTCAATCCGCTCCTTCGCCATGGCCGCCGGCGACTTCATACTGCCGCCCATGCCTGGTGGGCCGCCCCGTCCACCCATACCACCGCCGCCGCGCCCTCCGGCACCACCGCCCATGCCACCGCCCATGCCACCGCCCCCCATGCCACCCATCTGCGCGGCCAGCGCGGCGGGCGTGATGGTCGCTAGCGTACAGGCAAGCGCAGACGCCGCCCACAATCGACGACGGACAGAGACGTGACGAGCAGACATGGTCGGGGGGAGTAGAGTGGCAACACAAGGCATCCCGTGGCGACGCCTCCTTCAACATACGGCAGTCGTGCTGCTCGCCGCCTGTGCAGGTAACACGGCCCCGGGGGCCAACCCCACGCCAGTACCCGCGGCGGTGCCCACCGCCACCGCCGGCACGACCACCGCGTCGTCGCCCGCGTCGCCCAGCGACCTCGCCATCGTCCCGGTGCGCGTCACCTTCGTGCTGCGCACCCTCACCCCGTCGCTGGATTCGCTCTTCCCTGTGAGCGACTCACTCAGCGCCGCCCGCTGCGCCGCCAGCGGTCTGGTGTGCCACCAGTACGTGTATCGGCGCGAGCCACTGCGGCTGCGCGCCGAGGGGCCGCAGCTGTTCATCGACACGAAGCTGGCCTATCGCGCGCGCCTCGGCACCATCGGTGGCAGCGCCCGGGTGGCCAGCTGCGGCTATGCCCCCGAAGCCATGCGGCGCGCCACCACGTCGATGAGCACCTCGCTGTACTGGCGCCGCGATTGGAAGATCGGGGCGCGCGACACGAAACTGGCGGCCGTGCTGGTCGACCCGTGTACCGTCACGGCGCTCGCGGTCGATGCCACCAAGACCCTGCAGGGGGTGATCGACAAGCAACTCGCGCTCTTCGCCGCCGAAGCGGACACCACCATTCCCACCGTCGGCGACTTCAGGCCACTCGCCGATTCGCTCTGGAAGAGCTTTCTCGAGCCCACCGCGCTCGACTCCACGAATGCACTCTGGCTCGTGCTCGATCCACAGGCGGTGCAGGTCACACCGTTTGCCGGCAATGGTCCGAGCATCATTACCACGATGGTGCTGTACGCGCGTCCGCGCGTGATCGCCGGCGCCAAACCGGCCGTGCGCTCGAGGCCCTTGCCGGTGCTTGCCTTGGGCTCGGCGCCGCTCGAGTACACCGTGCCCGTGAGTGTGGAACTGCCGTTCGCCGAACTCGAACGGCGCGCCGCCCTGCTCCTGGCGGAGGAAACCACGAGTGGCAGTGTGCGCGTGGACAGCGTGCACGTGCGCGGCATGCGCGACAGTGTGCGCATCGATCTCACGGTCTCGGGTTCGTTGCGTGGACGACTCTCGCTCACCTCGCGGTTGCGATGGGATGCCACCACGCGCGAAATCCGCCTCGATGATCTCGATTGGTCGTTGGAGAGCCGTGGGAAGCTGTCGCGGGTAAAAGCCACGTTGGGCGCGCCGCTGGTGGGACGGGCCGTGCGCCGCGCCACCAATGGCGGGCGGGTGGCGCTTGGTGCGCAGCTCGATTCGGTGCGTGCCGAGTTGATGCGCAAGCTGAACGGGCCAATGGCGCCCGGTGTGGTGATGGGCAGTAGCGTGCGCGACCTGCAGATTACCGAGGTGACCGCGACGGCAACCGCCTTCGTGGTGAAAGCGCGACTTACCGGACAGTCAGGGGTGTGGTTTCAATGAACTGGCGTTTCAAACACCACCATCGTGCGGCCGCGATCGCGGCTGCTATCGCGATGCTCGCCGCCGGCAGCGTTACCGCCGTCCAGGCGCAACGCCCCGCGACGCTCGACGTCACGACCGCACGCATCATGCAGCGGCTCGGCGCGTTGGCCGCTGACAGCATGGAAGGGCGCCGCGCCGGGACCCCCGGTTCCGTGCGGGCCCGCGCCTACCTTGTGGCGGAACTCACCGCGATGGGCGCGAAACCAATCGGGTCCAGCTTTGTCGTACCGGTCACGCTTCGCGCGCGGGCCGGCAGCGATACCGCCGGCGCCAACATCGTGGCGCGCATTCCCGGCAAGCACTCCAGTGGACCCGTGCTGGTGCTCAGCGCCCACTACGATCACCTCGGTGTACGGAACGGGGAGGTGTTCAACGGCGCCGACGATGACGCCAGTGGCTGCGTGGCATTGCTCACCATCGCCGAACGATTGCTGCGCGAGCCGCCCGAACACGATGTGATTCTGGCGTTCTTCGATGCCGAGGAGTCCGGCATGGTGGGTTCGAAGGCCTTCGTGAATGCGCCGCCGGTGCCACTCGATCGCATCGCGATGAACATCAATCTCGATATGGTCGCGCGTCAGGACGGCAAGGCGCTCTGGGTGTCGGGTACCTCGCACTCTCCGGGGCTCAAGCCGATCGCCGACGCGGCGGCCAAGACATCGTCGGTTCCCATCCGCTTCGGGCACGATACGAAAGACCTCAAGCCGGGTGACGACTGGACCGGATCGTCGGATCACGCGGCGTTCCACAACAAGGGGATCCCGTTCCTGTACCTGGGGGTCGAGGATCACGTCGACTACCACAAGCCGGGAGACGACGCCGACAGGGTGGACCCGGCGTTCTATCGCGGGACGGTGGAGTTCGCGTACGCGCTGGTTCGCTCGGCCGACGCAACGCTGGCGTCGGTGGCCCGCGCGAAGCCGTAGAACGCGAGCAGGGTGAAAACGGAAGAAGGGCCGCGTCGGAGTGATCCGTTGCGGCCCTTCTGACTCCTTGCCAGTTCGAAACGATCCCGAACCGGTAGTACCCGTTACCGGGCGTCGATCAGGAGATCGGTTGCCCAGGACGAACCGGCAAAGGAACTGTGACTAGACAAATGATCACCTCCTCGAAAAAAGGGTGGGACTTCGGGCAGACTGCCACCGAGATCCTACAATGCTTCCCTGGCCGCTTGGAGACCGGGGACGCGCGGGTTTTTGCGCGGTCGCTCCTCCGCGCAGCCACCATGCTACGGCCCGGACGGCTCCGTGGCAAGCGAGAAATGCGCCGTCTATCACAGATCGGTACTTTTCGGACACAGAGTCCCGCTCTGGATCCCCCGGTTCCCCTCCTCGAGTAACGCTATGGTCAAACTGACCTCCCGTCGCCCTCTGTCCTTCTGCGCGGCGACGATGGCCGCTCTCATCATTGCCGCCCCCACCGCGAGTATGGCGCAGCAGGCGCCGGCCGCGCCGAGCACCACCAAGCTCCCCACGGGGCCGCGCGCGATGATGCTGGCCGATTGGTATCGCGTCGTCAACGTGAGCAGCCCGGCCGTGTCACCCGACGGTAAGCGAGTGGCCATGACCGTCACCAAGGCCGTCGAAGCCGAGAACAAGCGGCATAACGAGATTTGGGTGGTGAATACCGCCGGTGGTGAGCCGCAACGGTGGACGTCCCCGAGCACGGAAAGCAGCAATCCGCGCTGGTCGCCCGACGGCAAGTACCTGTTCTTCACGTCGCCGCGCGCGGGCGGGCAGGGGAGCACGTGGGCCATTCGCCTCGATCAGCCCAGTGGCGAAGCGATCCAGATCGCCACGTACGCCAACGGCTCGATGCCGGCCGACGGCTCGTTCGCCGTGTTCACGGAGCCGGCCCGTCGTGACACCACCGCGCGAAACGGCGCCAATCCGTTTGCGCGCATGCAGCCGATGGCCAAGCCCACGTATGACGCGATCACCCGTCCTGCCGAGCCGGCCCGCTTCGACGGCCGTCACGTGACCGACATGTCGTACAAGGTGAACGGCGTGGGCTTTGTCCCGGGTCGCGCCGAAGCGCGCAGCTGGCGTCCGGCGCAGCTGTGGCGACAGACGGTGGGTGACACGGTCAAGCAGCAGCTCACGACGGTGCTCTACTCGCACCGCTCACCCGAAGTCTCGCCCGATGGGAAATGGATCGCGTTCGTGGCCGATGCACGGCTGCGCCCGGATTCGGTGGTCGATCTCGAGCGTGACTCGCTTGCCAAGCTGCCGTACAACAAGGCCCGCGATGAAGCCGACCGCAACGACACCGACCTCTACGTGGTGGCCAGCACCGGCGGGACGCCGCGGAAGGTGAGCGAATGGATGGGCGCCGAGTCGGACATCACGTGGTCGCCCGACAGCAAGCAGTTGGCATTCGTGGGCCGTCCGACGCGTGTGAAGTCGGCCCGCATTTATGTCGTCGACGCCACCGGCGGGACGCCGCGCAATCTCCTCGGCGACTGGCAGTTCGAGCCCGGCTCGCTGTCCTGGCTCACCACCGGACCGCTGCAGTTCGCGGCCGACATCGGCGGACGCTCGGCCATTCTGCGGGCCGACCTTACGGGGAAGACCGCGCCGAAGGAACTGGTGGGGGGACGCCGACAGCTGCGCGGCGCCAGCTACGACGCGGCGGCCAAGGTGATGGCGTACACGTCAACGTCGATGACGAAGCCCACGGAGTTGTTCGTAGCCACGGCCGACGGCCTGGGCGAGCGTCAGCTCACGCACTTCAATGACGGCGTGAACAAGGATGTGGTGTGGAGCGACGCCGATCGCTTCACCTACAAGAGCGTCGGCAACCTGGAGATCGAAGGCTGGCTGATGAAGCCATACGGCTACACGGCGGGCAAGAAGTATCCGATGGTGATCTACATCCACGGCGGCCCGCACTCGGCCTACGGCGAAGGCTGGTTCGACGAGTTCCAGAATCTCGCGGCGCAGGGGATGTTCGTGCTGTTCACGAACCCGCGCGGCTCCAGTGGCTACGGCGGCGACTTCACGTACAGCACGCGCGGCCGCTGGGGCATGGAAGACTACGACGACCTCATGAAGGCCGTGGACATCGTGGCGGCGCGTGCGGACGTGGACAGCACGAAGATGGGGGCCACGGGCGGCTCGTACGGCGGGTTCATGACCACGTGGATCGCCACGAAGACGGATCGCTTCAAGGCGATCGAGACCGACCGCACGATCACCGACTGGACCTACTGGTACGGGAGCAGCGATGCGCAGGGACTCACCGAGTTCGAGTTCTACGGCAAGCCGTGGGACAATCAGGCGCTGTACGACACGCTGTCGCCGATCCGCTATGTGCAGAAGGTGAAGACGCCGATGTTGCTGGTGCAGAGTGAAGAAGATCACCGCACCCCGATGGGGAGTGCGGAGATCTGGTTCATGTCACTCAAGAAGCAGGGCGTGCCGGTGGAGATGGTGCGGTATCCGCGCTCCAATCACGATCTCTCTCGCACCGGCGAGCCGTGGTTGCTGGTGGACCGCCTCGGGCGGATCCGGCAGTGGTTCGCGTTCTGGCTGCAGGGTGTGAAGCCGGGACCGACGGCGCAGTAGGCCCGCCGTTCCACCGTTTTACAGCGCGAAGCAGTAGTACAGTCCAGCCCCGCCGGATGCTTTCAGATTCTCCTGACTGCATCCGCGCGAGGGATGGGCAAACACCCACGACGTCGGATTGACTCCACCGCCCTGACGATCGTGATGCCCGACCAGCGCCGCACCCTCGCCGCTGCTGGTCCAGTTTTTACACGTGCTGTCTCCGGCGTCGGTGGACACGCGGCCGTCGAGCGTGGACCCCGTCATGACGTCGTGCGTGTTCGGCGTGTCGCCGCGGCCGTTCACCACCATGCCCTTTTCGGTGAGGCTGTTCTCCTTCGACAACTTGTTGTTGTCGCTGTGCAGATCATCCACGCTGGTGGCCACCACCACGCCCTTGGCGTTCTTCCACGGCCCCTTGCCGATGCGGTCGCGCGCATTCACCGCCGACTTGCCGTCGAGCGCCTGCTGACTCAGGTAGGCGTGCCAGGTCTTGCCGCGCACGCCGGCCGCTTCGGCCAGCGTGGCGCAGTGCTTATCGGCCCCTTCGAGTCCGCCGAGTGCCGCGCCGTTGCCGGAGCCGACGCTGGTGATGAAGAACGACATGTCCTGTTGCGGCGTGGGAGTCGTCGGCGCGGTCGTCGCGAGGAAGGCGGTGGCGAGGCTGAGGGGCAGTCGCAGGGCGAGCATCGGGAGGCTCCGGGGATTGGGGGGATTGAACGGATTCTTGTGAGTTTGGAGTGGTGGGTAAAAGTTCGGAGTCGTGGGTGAACAACTCAGAACGCCGAACTTTTACTCACAACCCCCAACTCACGTGTTGCAGTTACGGCCGCAGCACGACGGTCTCCGCCGTGCGCGCTTTCACCGCGCCAGGCGAGTACGGCAACGGCGAATACTCTCCCCGCACCCACGGCCCGAAGAGATTGCTGTAGTACGGGCTTCGCGGATCGCCGCTCTGGCCCGGGGTGTTCGTCACCATGGCGCCGTCCCAGTTGGCAAGGTCCATCACCACGCGGAAGCTGGCGCCGGCGGTCTGGTTATCGGTGTTGCCCGTGGCGTTGAGGGTGTTCGCGTAGCCGCCGCGGGCCAGCGGGCCCGGTGACAAGCGTGGGCGGATCGAATCGGCGATCACGACATCGAGCGGGTGGGCGATGCGCACGTGGTGCATTTTGGCGTCGCCGTAGCGCCAGTCTGCCATCTTCGTGCCGAAGCGACGCGACAAGTCCGATACCGCTTCGTTGAACGCGCGGAAGAGAATGAAATCGCGCGCCACCGTGGGGTTCTCACCCAGCAGCGAGTCGGGGCTCGTGAGCCACTCGATGGTCTGCGCCAACGACACCGTGCGCAGTAGCGGACGCGCCTCGAGCGGCAGTACGATGTCGGCGGTGTGCGTGAGCAGCTTCCGTTCCCACGCCGCATAGATCGCCGCCCCGCGCGAGTTCGCCGACAGCACGCCATCCCATCGCAGCAACGTATCGCGCGCCGCGATCGACGCGGGGTTGGTGAGCGCGATCTGCTTGATCAGCGGCACCAGCGCCCGCGCGGCGAGCGGCGTTTCGTCGTGCTGCAGCGCCATCATCTGCGACAGCGTCGCCTGACGCGTGGTGTCGAGCACTTCCCGCAAACGATCGCGACGGAACGGCTCCGCCCAGGTACGCGCCAGCGCGTTGGCGTGGGGGTACGATGCCTCCACGTTGAGCGCATTCGCGGTGCCCACGTACCCACGCGACGGCGACGTTTCATGCGGTAGTTGTGGAATGGGTAGGAAGCCGCTCCACTCGAACCGTCCGTCACCCGGCACCGGCACCAGGCCATCCCAGTTCTTGCGGATCGGCGCGATGCCGGCGCTCTGCCAGCCGATTGCGCCGCTGGTGTCGGCCCAGATCCAGTTCAGCGCCGGCATCCGCGCGAACGACAGCGCCGTACGTGCTTCGGGCCAGGTGCGCGCCTGATCGAGACGCAAGCTGGCGAGATACGGCGCGCCGCCCGGCTCGAGCCACGCCGCCCGCAGCGCCACGGCCACGCGCTTCACGCTGTCCGCCATGAGCACCGGGCCATGCCGCGTGTACTGCAGCGTGACCACCACCGGGGCGGCGCCCTTCACGCGGATCGTATCGATGATCTGACGCATGCGCTCACTGACGCCGCGATACCGGTACGCCCGCGCGTCCTTCGAGTCCAGCGCGTAGGTGTACAGGTCTTCGGCATCGATACCGAAAATGGTGAGCCCCCACGCCCCGTGCTGGTTATGCCCGATGGCCACGCCCGGAATGGCCGGCTCGCCGCCGCCGATCACATCCCAGCCCGGTGCCTTCAGATGCACCATGTAGCGCAACGACGGCGCCGCGATCGTGCGATGCGGATCATTCGCCACGATCGGCTTACCGCTGGCGGTGCGCGAACCGGCGATCACCCAGTTGTTACTCTCCCACCGATCGAAGCCGGGCGTGGCGGTATCCGCCGGGGACGCCACACGGCGGAGGGCCTCCGGCAACTCGGCCGTGCGAAAATTCGGGACCTGCTTGAAGTCGTTGTAGTCGGCCAGCATTCGCGCGCCGGGCGCCGCGTCGAGCGCGCGCGCCACCAGCGAGTCGAGCCCCAGCCGGACCGGGGAGAGTTCGAAGCGCCGTCGGCGCGCCACCGCCGCCTCGCCGATCTCGCGCACCGCGCGCGCGGTGGTCGGTTCATCCGCGGCGTTCGACGCCAACGCGTTGTGGCGCGAAATCACCACCGCCGGCGTCCAATGCTGCGGCGCGATCCCCAGCCACGTGAGCTCCGGCGGCATGAGCGACGGATTGGCACGCACCTGATCGATATACGCATTCACGCCATCCACGAAGGCGCCGATGATCGTGGCACCGCGCGGATGATAGTGTGCCAGCTCCGTGGCCATCGAGCCGCGATAGCGCAGCAGTCGCGACGCCCGATCACGCGACACCCAGCGTGCGCCCAACACCTCGGCCATCGTGCCCGTCGCCTGCCGCCGCCACAGCTCGAGCTGAAAGAGCCGGTCGCGTGCCGCACTGTATCCCTGCGCGAAGAACAAGTCGTGTTCGTTGGCCGCCTCGATGTGCACGATGCCAGCCGAGTCGCGCGCCAGTGTAACCGGGGCGCGCAGGCCTTTCGTCGTGATCTGCTGGGCGTGCACCGCTTGCACCCCGCCCAGCAACAGCGCCAGCACCAGCACCGCCTGCACGGCGGCTCCCGTTAACGCACTCGCGAATGCACGCACAATCTCTCCTGCGGGTGTGATCTCATGAATGGCATCGACGCTACGTCCCGCCTGCCAATAGTCCTGCGTGGCCCCGTCCACACTCGAGCGCTTGAGCTGCCGGAGCGAGCGCAGCGCGTAGACGGTGCGGATCCAATGCTTGGTCTTCCGTCCCTTGAACATCCAGCGGGCGATAGGGCCCACTGTGGTGCCGAGCTTCTCCACGTACGGCGTACGGATCACCGACACCGGCACGCCGGTGAGTCGTTCGGTGAGTACGATATCGCGGGAATGCGCTTCCACGATCGCGTACTTGTAGGCGTCGTCGGCGTTGCACTCGGGTGTGGCAATGAAACGCGTACCCAGTTGCACGCCGGCGTAGCCCATATCGATGAGCGCCTTGAACTGCGCGGGCGCGCCCACGCCGCCGGCCGCCACCACCGGCAGGCCGAGCCCGCCCACTTCATCGAGCAGCGCGCGTGGGTCACGGGAGCCCGTGTGCCCGCCCGCCTCGCGGTTCACGGCCACCAGCCCGTCGACACCGCCGTCGCGCCCCTTCTGCGCCCACTGCAATTCGGTCACGTCGTGGTATACCACGCCCCCCGCGGCATGCACGCGGTCGCACACCCACTTTGGATTGCCGAGCGAGGTGAGGAAGAACCGCACGCCCTCGTCGAGTGCGATGTCGACCCACTTCATCATGCGGTTGTGATACGTCTTTGAGGAGGCCTCGATGAGCGCGTTGAAGCCGATCGGCGCGCCGCCACTGAGCCGGTTGATCGTGCGCAGTCCCTCGCGAAAATCGTAGCCGTGCACGTAGGTGAGGGCGATCGGCTGCACGATGCCGAGTGCGCCCGCGGCGCTCACCGCCGCCACCAGCTCTGGATTGCTGCACGGATACATCGGGCCGCAGATCAGTGGCACGCGCATGTGTGCGTGGCGCGTGAGCGGGGTGTCGTAGGCGGGTGTCTCGGTCATCGGGCCGTCTCGCGAGCAGGGTCGGGCGGGGACAGGCGCCAGTGCACCAGGCACCGCGCCACGAGTTCACCCTCGGCATTCACAATGTCCGCCTGCACATCGTGCGTGATGGGCGCGCTCACGGTGGTGGGCGCCTGCGCCGTCGTGGTGCACACCAGCGTGCCCCGCGCCTTCTTCAGGTATTCGATCTGGAGCCCCGTCACGATACCACGCACGCCCGGCGGTAACGCCGTCATGAGCGCCACGCCGCTGGTCATTTCGGCCAGATTCACCAGCGCCACGGCGTGGATGGAGGTGAGGTGGTTGCGCACCGCCTTCCGGTCGCGCAGCTGCACGCGCGCGTAGCCGGGGCGGACGTCGGTGAAGACGCCGCCCACCGATCCCGTGTACGGCGCGGTGCGCCCCACCGCCCAGCTGAACAGACGCTTGCCGAACGGCAGACCGGACAGTCGGTCCCAGTTCTGCAGGAGGAGACGTCCCGGAGATGGATTGGCGCGAGGCATACGGAGGGAACGGCAGAGAGGGACGTGGCGTCGCGTTGAGCTCGCGGCTCGTGGATGTTGCCTCCGGACGCCTCGTGGCGCAACGGAACCGCGACGCGCGGCGGCCGACGCGCGGCGGTCGACGCCGACGTGCCGCCACGACGGCCGACGGGAGTGTCCGCGACTCCACGACTCACGCAGAGCGGGTGACTCCCCCACGCAGGAGTCGGTGCAAGCCGACGCTGGCGCCGCGGTGGGTGATGTAGTCTCTTTCGAGGCTCGGACTTCTATGGCC
This sequence comes from Gemmatimonadota bacterium, assembly GCA_947461225.1. GTDB lineage: Bacteria > Gemmatimonadota > Gemmatimonadetes > Gemmatimonadales > Gemmatimonadaceae > Gemmatimonas. Next base: position 23,048 of record CANHJV010000033.1, read on the forward strand.
AGCGCATACCTGGACGCATCTGCAGCGACACCCGTGACCCAAGTCTCGCCTCCTCCCAATGATCGGCCACTGAATCTGGCCGCGCGCCTGGTCGCGCTGCTCGGTCTGCAGACGCCGGAGGACGCGCTCGATCGGCGTTTTCAACAAGCCATCGTGATCGTGCAGGCGGCCTCGGCCTTCTCGTTTCTGATGCAGGCCATGGTGGTCGCGGCGAGCGAGGACCTCGCAAGCCCCGCCACGCACGGGCGGCTGATCGCCAATCTGTTCACCGCGCTGATCATCGGGGCCTGCCTGCTGTTCTCGCGCCCCGGCTACCTGCTGCTGTCGGGACGAATTACCGGTGCGGTCACCCTCCTGCTGTTGGCGGCATTCGGGTGGTGGGCCGGATTGGGGGCATCGCCGCAGTTGTTCGTGTTCTGCACGGGCATCGTCGGCGTGCTGATCATCCTGGAGCGGCCTCGGCTGATTAAGTGGTGGGTGGCGGCCTTTCTGGCCGTCTTCACGTTCGGTCTCCTGATCGATCCCGTCCTGCCGAATACTCCGGGCCGGGCGTCCGTGGTGAACGGGGTCGTGCTCTCGTTCACGTTCGTTGCGGTGTACATGAAGGAGTACCGCGACTTGCTCATGGGCGGGCTCAGATCGCGAAGGAGCCAGGCGGGGCGCCTGAGCGAGAGCAACCGGCGGCTCGAGGAGGCCCTCCGCGCGCGCGATGCCCTGTCGGAGCAGCTGGTGAATGCCCAGCGGCTCGAAGCGATGGGGCGGATGGCGGGGAGTATCGCGCACGACTTCAACAATCAGCTCACGGTGATCCGCGGCTACGCCGATCTGGTCGCCAAAGGGGTCACGCCAGGCACGCCGCGGCAGGCCGAGCTGGAGCAGCTCGCGAGCGCCGTGTCGCGCGCCTCCTCCATGACGCGGGAGGTGCTCGATTTCGCGTCGCCGCACGGGTTCCCGCTGGAACCGACGGACATCGCGGCGTTGGCGGAGGAACTCACGGCGGATCTCACGCAACTGCTCGCCCCTGCGGTCACCTTGCGCGTTGAACGGCCGTCGTCGCCGGCCTACGCCATGATGGACCGTTCCCAGATCGAGCGGCTGCTGATGAACCTTGCGGTGAACGCGCGTGATGTGACGCTCCCCGGCGGCGCCGTGGCGTTGACCGTGCAGGCCCACGACGAGCACGTCGTCTGCCGCGTGATCGATCGCGGGCCGGGGGTGCCCGATGCGCTGCGGGAGCAGATCTTCGAACCCTTCTTCACCACCAAGGGCACGACTGGCGGCACCGGCCTGGGATTGGCATCGGCGTTCGTGATTGCCCGAAAGCACGGCGGCACGCTGCAGCTGAGCGACACCCCAGGCGGCGGGGCCACGTTTACGCTGGAACTCCCCCGGATCGCGCCGCCGGTGGCGGTCGCCGAGCCAGTCTGGAACCGCGCGCAGGCGCCGATGCTGTCACCCGCACCGGTCGTCCAGATTCCGGTCGTCGAGATTCCGGACGACACCTCCACCTTGTTGGCGGGGATGGCCGTGCTGGTGGCGGAAGACGACCCCCTGCTGTCCATGCTCGTGACCCGCTACCTCGAGTTCGCCGGCGCGACCGTGCATGCCGTCGACAACGGAGAGGACGCGATGACGTACCTGCGCGGGGCGATCGCGGCGGGGACCTCGATTGACCTGATCGTCACCGACCTGCGTATGCCTCGGGGCAGTGGGGCCGACGTGATCGCCGTGGCCCGCGAGCGGGAAATCGTGCCGCCGATCGTCGCCATGTCGGGCTTCCTCGAGGATGCCGTCGTGGCCGCGCTGGCGGCGCAGCGCGTGCTCGTCTTTCTGGCCAAGCCCTTTTCGGAACGGCAGCTGCACGTCGCGATCGCCGAGGCACGCCAGTACGCGGATACCGTCGCCCGGTAGGTTGCCGTGGTCTCGGTCCGTTCGCGCGACGAGCCGCGTGACCGCGAGGGCATGCTCGAGGAGACCCGCACGGTTTACGTGGAGGCCAGCCCCGATCAGGTGTTCCGCGCCTTCTGTCGCCTGGGGGGCGACCAGGGGTGGCTCGCCTGGAATTGGCTCTGGAAAATCCGGGGATTTCTGGACCGCATGGTTGGAGGTCCCGGACTGCGACGCGGGCGGCGGGACCCCGCGTGGTTGTATCTTGGAGACGCGGTCGACTTCTGGCGGGTGGAGATGGTCGAACGTCCGCGCCTGTTACGGCTGCGCGCCGAAATGCGCGTGCCGGGGCAGGCATGGTTGCAATTCTCAGCGGTGCCGGAAGGCGAGGGCACACGGCTGATGCGGACGGCGCTCTTCGCGCCGAGTGGTCTGTGGGGACTTTTCTACTGGTACGCGATGTATCCGGCACACCTTTTCATCTTTGGCGACATGGCGAAGGCGGTCGCGCAACTCGCGCGGACGGAGCCGGTGGTGTCGCCGCCGATGCGCGCGCGCGTGTCGAACGAGCCCTCCATATGAACGGAACGCCCCTGTTGATAGACGTCGTGCGAGGCGTCGGCCTTACGCTGCTGGCGGTGCAGGTGCCGCTGCTGCTGTTGCTGCTGGTGCGCCTGATGCCGGGACGCACGCGACGGCCGCCGATCGCGCCGCGCCTCACGCCGCGCACCGATACGACGGTCACGGTGGTCGTGGCCACGCTCAACGAAGCCAAGCGCATCGGTCCATGCCTTGAGGGACTAATGGCGCAGACCGAGCCGATGCTGGAAGTGCTCATCGTGGACAGTCGCTCCACCGATGGCACGCGGGAGTTGGTCGAAGCGGCGTCGGCCCGTGATCCGCGCATTCGCCTGGTCACCGACGATCCGCTGCCGGCCGGATGGGTGGGCAAGGTGTGGGCCCTCGAGACGGGCCTTCGGCAGGCCAAGGGCAACTGGGTGCTCGGCATCGACGCCGACACCGTGCCCGCGCCCGGACTGGTTGGAGCGGTGGTCGACGCCGTCGAGCAGGACGGCTACGACGTGGCGTCGTTCTCACCGCAGTTCCGCGACCAGACGTCGGCCGAACGCTTCGTGCAGCCGGCCATGCTGGTTACGCTGGTGTATCGCTGCGGCGCGGCCGGTGCCACCCAGCCGCCCCCCGATCGCGTGCTCGCCAACGGGCAGTGTTTCGTGGCGCGGCGCGCGCTGCTCGAGCAACACGGCGGCTACGCGCCCGCGCGGGCCTCGTTCTGCGACGACGTCACGTTGGCGCGCCATCTCGCGTCACATGGCGCCCGTGTGGGTTTCCTTGACGGCTCCAAAATCATTCAGGTGAGCGCGTATGTGTCGCTGGCCGAGATGTGGCGCGAATGGGGCCGTAGCTTCGACCTGAAAGACGCCACGCCCACCTGGCGTCGCTGGATCGACGTCGCCTTGGTGTGGAGCGCCCAGGCGCTGCCGCTGCCCATGCTGCTCGTGCTCGCCGCCGTGCTCGCGTGGATGGGATGGCCGGCCGCCGACAACCCGCAGACCATGCTGCTGGAAGCGCTGCTGCTGGTGAACGCATCCGCGCTGCTGGTGCGCCTCATGATGCTCGTGGCGTTGCGCCAGAGCTACGCGGAACGCGGCTGGCCCTTCTGGCTGTCGTGGCTGTCCGACATCGCCGCCGCGTGGCGCCTCACGCTGAGCACCTTTCGCACGCCTACGCGCTGGCGCGGCCGTCAGTACGACACGCTGGTCACCGACGGCGCGAACTAGGCGCGGCGGCAGCAAACAGCAAAAAGCAAAAGCCTGAACACGGATCGTACGGATCGACGGAAAAAACACGGATAAGCGAACAGCGCTTTTTATCTTATCCGTGTTGTTTCCGTGAATCCGCCTGATCCGTGTTCAGGCTGTTGCTTTTAAAGCGCGTCACGCCACGCGTTCAACCGCCGGATTCTGCCGGCCGAGCGTCAGTCTCCCAGCGCGCCGAGCATCGCCCGTGTGAAGGCCGGCAGGTCCTTCGGCACGCGGGCGCTGACGATATTGCCGTCGACCACGGCGGGCTCGTCGACCCAGATCGCGCCGGCGTTGGTGAGGTCGTCGCGAATGCCCAGCGACGACGTCATGCGTGTGCCGCGTACGATGCCGGCCGAAATGAGGATCCACGGGCCGTGGCAGATCGTGCCGATGATGCCCCCCTGCTCGTGAACGCGCCGCACGAGCGACAGCACCGCCGGGTCGCGCCGCAGTTTGTCGGGGGCCCATCCCCCCGGTGCCACGAGACCGCAGAGCGTGGCCGGGTCGAGGTCGGCCACCTGGCCGTCCATCGTGGCCGGATAGCCCCATTTGCCGTGATAGTGCGCCTCGCCGTTGCCGATCAGCGGCGTGTGGTAGCCGGCTTCTTCCAGACGGAGCTTGGGATACCAGACCTCGAGATCTTCGTAGTCGGGGCCGACGAGGATGGCGATGGTGCCGCGTGTGGACATGTCAGGCATCTCAGGGTCAGGATGGCAGCGAGGGCAGCGCACTGGCGTGCAACAGCATAAAATAGACCGACACCGGAAACGCTCCCCCGCTGCGCGTGGTTGAACTCGGGGATCGTACTGCGACCGGCCGCCCTTCGCCCCAAACACCATGAAGCTGATCGTCGCCATCGTCCGCCCGGAGAAGCTGGCGGACGTCAAACGTGCGCTCTTTGAAGTCGGCGTGACCGGCATGACGCTGTCCCGGGTAAGCGGGCACGGCGGGGAGCGTGACGTTGTACAACAATATCGCGGAGAATCGGTGGTGCTCGAGTTCCACGAAAAGGTCCGCATCGAAATGGCCTGCTCGGAGGAGTTCGTGGAGCGCACCATCGACGCGATCTGCGAAGGCGCGCGCACCGGTGACGTGGGCGACGGCAAGATCTTCGTGCTGCCGCTCGATCGCACCGTGCGCATCCGCACCGGCGAGCGCGACAATTATGCCCTCACGGCCGTGAATGCCGACGAGATCATGCGTCAGACGCAGCTCGAAATGCGGGTCTCCGACAAGGGGGACTCCTGATGCAGGCGCCCACCATCTCCTCGGGTGATACGGCATGGGTGCTCATCTCCACCGCCCTCGTGTTGTTCATGGTGCCGGGGCTGGCGTTCTTTTACGGTGGACTCGTGCGCAGCAAGAGTGCGCTCAACACGATGCTGATGAGCCTCGGCGCGCTGGCCATCGTGACCGTGCAGTGGGTGCTCTTCGGCTACAGCCTAGCCTTCGGTCCGGGCTCGAACTGGATCGGTGGCCTCAGCTTCTTCGGTTTCCAGAGCGTCACGGCGGCACCGAATCCCACGTACGCGGCAGCCTTGCCGCATATCCTGTTTGCGGCGTTTCAGGCGATGTTCGCCGGCATCACGGTCGCGCTCTTCTCCGGCGCGATTATCGATCGCATGCGCTTCGTGGCGTATCTCACCTTCGGCTTGATCTGGACCACGCTGGTCTATGACCCGCTGGCGCACTGGGTGTGGGGCGACGGCGGCTGGCTGCGCACGCTCGGCGCGCTCGACTTCGCCGGTGGGACGGTGGTGCATATCAGCGCCGGCATCACCGCGCTGGTGCTGGCCAAGGTGCTCGGACCGCGACGTGATTTCAAGCGCGTCCCCACGGTGCCCCACAACGTGCCGTTCGCCCTACTCGGCGCGGGTATGCTCTGGTTCGGCTGGTTTGGTTTCAACGCCGGCTCGGCGCTGGCCGCCGATGGGATCGCGGCCAACGCGTTGGTGACGACGCATGCGGCCGCGGCGGCGAGCTTGCTCACGTGGAGTTTGCTCGAGTTGTACAAGAGCGGACGCGCCACGGCGGTTGGTGTGGCCACCGGAGCGGTGGTCGGGTTGGTCGCGATCACCCCCGCGGCGGGCTTCGTGACGCCGATGTCGGCGCTCGCCATCGGCGCCCTCGCGGCGCCGGTGTCGTTCTTCGTGCTGCACTACCGCGCGAAGACGTCGCTGGACGACACGCTCGACGTCTTCGCCTGCCACGGCGTGGCCGGCATCACGGGCGCGGTGCTCACCGGCGTGTTCGCCTCGAAGGCCGTGAACCCGATCGGCGCCGACGGTCTACTGCATGGCAATCCGTCACTCGTCGGCATTCAAGTACTCGCCGTCGTGGCCACGGTCGCCTTCGCTGGCACCGCGAGCTTCGGCATCCTGTCGGCGCTCAAGCTCGTGATGCCGCTGCGTATCCGGGTCGACGCGGAAGTGCAGGGCATCGACCTGGCCGAACATGGCGAGGAAGCGTATCACGGGTCAGACCTCAGCGACCTCACGGGGCGTCGCACGGCTCTCGGTGACGCGGTGGTGCTGTCGGCGAGTGACATGCGGGGGGCGGCGGCGCGGCGGGCGTAAAACGCGTTAAAAACTGCAACTCCCTGGGAAGCAGGGGGGAGGGTATCAGGGAAGAGGATGTAGGTGGTGCGCCGTTCACCTGCTTCCTGCCCCCTGATACCCTCCCCCCTGCTTCCTAGGGAGTTGGCAGTTTTCAGAACCTAAAACGAATGGGGCGCTCACCGTCACGGTGAGCGCCCCTTCCTTATCCAAACCCCAACAAGCCTCAGGCCTTCTTCCGATCCTGCAGCCACGTCATCGGGATCATGAACAGCGGAGACAGGAAGAGTCCGAGCAGAATGTTGATCCAGATGAGCGCCATGTAATAGGCGGTCATCCCCAACGAGGCCCAGATGGTTCCCAGCGTGCCGTGTGATTCCACTGTCTG
>CANHJV010000034.1 GCA_947461225.1 Gemmatimonadota bacterium
ATTCCCGACTACGACGCTGAAGTGGTGGTACGGTTGCGTGAGGCGGGCGCGGTGTTGCTGGCGAAGTTGTCCACGGGTTTGTATGCGCAGAACGATTGGTGGTTCGGTGGGCGCACGAATAATCCGTGGAACACGAACATCGGCGCGAGTGGGAGTTCGGCGGGACCGGGATCGGCCACGGCCGCCGGCTGCGTGGCCTTTGCGATCGGCACCGAAACGCAGGGCTCGATCGTGTCGCCGGCCACCCGCAATGGCATCAGCGCGCTGCGGCCGACGTACGGGCGCGTGAGCCGCCATGGCGGGATGGTACTATCGTGGTCGCAGGATCGCGTGGGGCCGATGTGCCGTACCGTTGAAGACTGTGCGATGGTGTTCAGTGTGCTGCACGGCGTAGACACGAAGGACTCGAGCACGGTGACGATGCCGTTTCAGTTCGATCGCAATCTCAAGCTGGCGTCACTGCGCATCGGCGTGGACCCGGCTGCCCCGAAGGAACTGGTCGACACGCTGCGCACGCTCGGCATGAATCCGAAGACGATCGGCGCACGACCCACGGTCGCCGGTATGCAGGGCGGTGGCCTGAACGTGGAGTATGCGGCCGCGTTCGACTTCTATGTGCAGCGCAAGGCGAAAGAGATCGGCCTCGATCTCAACACGGTCTATGACGCGCCGCGCACCGGTAACGCGCCGTTCGGCAACAACGTGGCCGCGCTACCGAAGGGTATCGAGCCGGGCGCCACGAACCCGATGGCCGCAGCTGACTGGAATCCGCGCTTCGTGGGCGGCCGTGCCACGCGCGGCTTCGAGTTCATGCAGAATCAGCGTCGTCGCATGTTGCTGGTTGCGCAGTGGGGCGAGTTCATGAAAGACCTCGACCTGTTTATTGCCGGTCCGAATGCCGATGTCGGCCCGAACGCGCAAACCGGACATCCGTGTGCGGTGGTGCCGTACAAGTTCGATGTGCCGCAGTTTGGCGGTGGCGGTGGTGGTGGCGCGAATGCGGCCGCGCCGGCGCCGGTGTACAAGGCACAGCCGATCTGTGGCGTGATCACAGGCAACTTGTACAACGACGATCTGATTCTGTCGGTGGCGCACCAGTTCCAGAAAGCCACGGACCATCACACCAAGCGTCCGGCGCTGGGCTGAGTCCCACCACGATGCAACACGGGGGGCGGCGTGCCATGGCACACCGCCCCCCGTGTTGCATCGCCCCCTCGGTTAGCCGATCGGCTTCTTCGGGGCCACGAACACGTTCGGCACGCCGAGCCGTGTCAGCAGCGCATTGAACTGCTGCAGTTCGTTGTCCTCGAGCCTCTGCAGTGTGTTGAGCTGTACGTTCAGCTTCGTGGAGAGATCGGTGAGAATCTCGCCGTGCTGGCGGGTGGGCGGGTTGGTGCCTTCATTCACCTGACCGTTCAGCGTCACGAACATCTGGTACAGCTTGATCGGATAGTTGAGCGTGGCCTGATCGGCCTTGGTGTACACCTCGTACACTTCGGCGCGCACCGCTTCGAGCTTCTTGCGGAGTGCGGTGGCCATGGACTTCACTGAATCGGCGTAGGCTTGCGAGCTCGCCTGACGCGCCCGCTGATCGAGCTGCTGCTGCAGATCCTGCATACGCGCCACGGCATCCGTGATGCTGGTGATGCGCGCACCGACTGCCGTGGCGGCGTCGAACTGCGCCTTGTACTCGGCCGCCGTCAGCTGCACGCGCGGGTCAGGGCGCAGCGTGACGCGGCGTGACAGGGTGTCCTTGCCCACGATCAGGCGCACCGTGTACTCACCCGGCACCGCCATCGCGCCTTCGTACGAGCCGTCGTCGTTGATCGACCCCGGAATGCGCTTGGGGCCATTGTACATCAGATCCCACACGAAACGGTTCGCACCGGCGCGGGCATGCACCACCGAGTCCGCCGGCGCATACGCGAGCTGCATCACGCGCTGCAACGCGCGGGCGGCGTTCGCGGCCGAGTCAGCCTGCACGTTGCCGGTGCTGTCCTTCTTGTCTGGGGCATCGCTCGCGAAGGTGCGAATCACGGTGCCGTTCGACTCAAGGACCTGCAGGGTGATCGGTGCGGTCGGCTTGTTCTGGAGCCAGTAGTCCACCGTGACGCCGAACGACGGATTGGCACCGGCGCCGCCGCCACGTCCGCCGCCGCTCGCCCAGCGGATGGCCGGCGCCGGCGTGAAGAGATACGCAGACTTGGTCGTGATCGAGTCGCCCAGCACGCGCAGCGGTGAGATGTCATCGAGTGACCAGAAGGCGCGACCGTGCGTGGCGACGAGGAGGTCGTTGTCGTGCACATGGACGTCGCGGATGCTCACGCGCGGCAGGTTGAGCTGCAGCGGTTCCCAGCTCGCGCCGTCGTTGAACGACGTGTAGATGCCGGTTTCCGTACCGGCAAAGAGCAGTCCCTTGCGCTTTACATCGCTCCGGATGGCGCGCGTGTAGGCGCCCACTGGAATGCCGGCGTCGATCCGTGTCCAGGTGGCGCCGTAGTCGGTGGTCTTGAACAGGTACGGCGTGTAGTCGTCCTGCTGATAGCGGTTGGCCGCGAGATAGGCCGTTCCGGCATCGAACGGCGAGGCGTCGATGATGGACACGCGCGTGAACTTCCCGAACGCTTTCGGCGTCACGTTCTTCCACGTGCCGCCGTTGTCCGTGGACACGTGCACGAGGCCGTCGTCGCTGCCGGTCCAGAGCACGCCGGCCTTTACCGGTGACTCGGCGAAGGCGAAAATCGTGGCATACCACTCGGTGCCGGTCATGTCACCGCTCACCGGACCGCCGCTGCGGCCCATGGTGTTGGTGTCGGCCAGCGTGAGATCGCCGGAGATCTTGTCCCACGAGGCACCCTGATTCTTTGAGCGCCACACGTATTGCGAGGTGGTGTACAGCGTGGACGGATCGTGCGGCGAGAAGTGAATCGGGAAGGTCCACTGGAACCGCTGCGGGACGTCCTTCACGGCGATGCCGTCGTAATTGCCAAGCCACACCGACACGTCGCGACGGGTGTTGGTCGTCTTGTCATGGCGCGTGAGCTGACCCATGTAGCAGCCGCCGAACGTGACGTTCGGATCCTTCGGGTCGATCGCGATGTACGCGTTTTCGCAGCCCGCCACGGGAAACCAGTCGCGCTCCCCGATGAAACCGTTGTCCGAACGGCTGGCGATCGACACCGTGCTGTTATCCTGCTGGGCGCCGTAAATGCGATATGGCTGCTGATTGTCGGTGGTCACGTGGTAGAACTGCGACGTGGGCTGATTGCCCTGCGTGCTCCACGTGCGGCCGCCGTCCAGCGAGATCGTCGCACCGCCGTCGTTGCCGTTGATGAGACGGTTGGGATCCCGCGGATCCACCCACATGATGTGCGTGTCACCATGCGGAACGCGGACCGGCGTGAACGTGCGGCCGCCGTCGATGGAGCGGTGCACCGTGAGATTCATGACGTACACGGTGTTCTCGTTCACCGGGTCCGCCGTGAGGCTCATGTAGTAAAACGGCCGCACCACGAACTTCTGATCGCCGCTGGTGCGCGACCACGTGGCACCGGCGTCGTCGGAGCGAAACACACCGCCCAGCGAGTCCTGCGCTTCGATGTTCGCGTACACGCGCTGCGAATTGGCCGGAGAGACCGCTACGCCGATCTTACCGATCAGGCCTTTCGGCATGCCGGGATTGAACGTGAGTTCCGTCCACGTGTCGCCGCCGTCGGTGCTCTTCCACAGGCCGCTGCGGCCGGCGCCGGCGTCCATGCCCCAGGGCGTGCGCTGGAATTTCCACATCGACGCGTACACGATGCGCGGGTTGTTCACGTCGATCGACAGGTCGGCCGCGCCCGTGCTGTCATTCAGGAACAGCACTTTCTTCCACGTCGTGCCACCGTCGGTGGTGCGAAACACCCCACGATCCGGCGACGGACCGAAGGCATGCCCCAGCGACGTCACGAACGCGACGTCCGGATTGGTGGGGTGCACGCGTAGCGACGTGATCTGCTGCGCATTGGCGAGGCCGCGCGGGGTCCATGTTTGCCCACCGTCGGTGGAGCGGTACACGCCCGTGCCGTAGGTGATGTCTTCACGGGGCTTGCCTTCGCCGGTGCCCACCCAGATGACATTGGGATCGCTGGGGGCCACGGTGATCGCGCCCACCGACGAGATATCGGTCTTGCCGTCGGTGAGGTTCTCCCACGACTGCCCGGCATTGGTGGTCTTCCAGACGCCGCCATTTACGGCACCGAAGTAGAACACCAATGGCTTGGTGGGGTCACCCGTCACCGCGGTCGCGCGACCGCCGCGTGAGGGCCCCACGTTGCGCCAGCGCAGCGACTTGAAGGCGCGATTGGTTTTCGCACCATCGCTGTACAGGGCTGGATCGTACGCGGGGCGGGGCGAGGCACCGCTGGGTGCGACCTTCTGTGCAGCGGCCGGCAGGGCGGCGAGAGCCAAGAGTGCAGCGGTGGCACCACTGCGACGTAATAGGGATGATGAACGCATCCGGGGACGTTGCCAGTCTTCGTCGCCGGGTGCAAGATCAGCCGACTGTTGGCATTTCCCATCCGTATTGAGGCTGCCCATGCGACCCGTGCCCGACCGATCGTCCGTTCCCTCCGCCGCGTGTCTGGCTGCTGCCCGGCTGGCGGCAGGCGGCACCCTGCTCGTGCTCTCCGCGTCCCCCCTCTGGGCACAGGCGAAGCGGCCGATGGCCTGGGTGGACGCGCAGCGTCTCCGCTCGGTGGCCGGCACCGCCATCTCCCCAGATGGCAACCAGATGTTGTACGCGCTCTCGACGCCCGACTGGAAAGAGGCGACCACCCAGAGCGACATCTATCTCGTGCGTACCGACCGCGGGCTCGAAAGCACGCGTCAGCTGACGTTTACCAAGGACAAAAACGAGTCGCAGCCGCGCTGGGCGCCCGCCGGCGGGTGGTTTGTGTTCTCGTCCAACCGCGAAGGCGCCGCGGGGGATGCCAAGCAGCAGCTGTTCCTGATGCGCGCGGACGGCGGCGAAGCGCGACGGATCACCAGTGCCAAGGAAGGCGTGAGCACGTTCGCCTTCAGCAAGGACGGACAGTGGCTGGTGTATCGGAGCGGCAAGGCCAATGACGAGCAGCTCTACGCCCTCGCCGTGGCATCGCTCGATCGCGGTACCCCCGTCGATTCGCTGACGCCGACGGCGCTCACGAAGCACCCCACCGGCGTGGGCAGCTGGGAGCTCGCCCCCGATTCCCGTCGCATCTATTTCACCACGGCCGACACCGTCGACGCCGACGAGAAGGCGCGGGTGGAGAAGAAGTTCTCGGTGGCCGTGCGGAACGCCGAGACGTCGATCAATTCGCTGTGGATGGTGGATCTCGCGTCCGCGGCGCGCCCCACCACCCGCGTCACGCGCGATACGTCGCTGGCCGTCACGGGCTTCGTGATCGCCCCCGACAGCCGCTGGGTGGGTTTCAGCGCGGTGCCGAACGACCGCTACAAGCGGAACATCACCGAGCAAGGGATCTACGCCGACCAGTTCCTGCTCGACACGCGTGATGGCAGCATCGAGCGCCTCACGAAGAACGACGAGTCGGCCGAGTCAGGGTTTTCCTTCTCGCCGGATTCGCGGACGATCGCTTTCTCGGCGTCCGACGACATGGCGGCGTACAACATGAAGAACCGTCGCGTGTACGTGCGCGCGACCGACGCGAAGGGCGCCGCCTTCCGGAAGATCGGGGATCTCGATGGAGATGTGAGTGCCGAGTGGTGGTCGGCCGACGGCAAGACCATCTACTTCAACGAAGGCTTCAAGGCCACGCAGCAGCTGTTTGCGCTCGATGTGGCGACGGGCAAGGTGAAGGCGGTCACCGAGGTGCAGGGCGTGATTTCGGTGAATCAGGACGAGACCTCGAAGCGACTGATGGTGTCGTATCAGGACCCGACCACGCCCCCGGCCATGTTCACCGTGGCGTCGCTGGCCGCGCTGGCCTCACGCAGCTCGTGGACGCAGCTCACCGATCCCAATCCGTGGGTGCGCGAGCAGATCGCGCTCGGCGAAGAAACGGAAGTGACGTGGACCTCGAAGGACGGCAAGAAGGTGGGCGGCGTGCTGCTCAAGCCGGTCGGTTACACGCCGGGCAAGAAGTATCCGCTCATCGTGGCCATCCACGGCGGGCCGGCGGCGGCGGATCTGCTGAGCTTCAACGGCGGCTACGGCGCGCAGGTGTACGCGGGGCAGGGGTGGGCGGTGCTGATGCCCAACTACCGGGGCTCGACGAATTACGGCGAAGCGCACAAGAACGGCATCGTCGGCAACTACATGGCTCCCGGCTTCAACGACATCATGGCTGGCGTCGATGTCCTCATCAAGGACGGCCTGGTCGACAGCACCAAGATGGGCGTGCTGGGATGGAGCGCCGGTGGTCACTGGAGCAACTGGATCCTGACGCACACCGATCGCTTCAAGGGCATCTCGAGCGGCGCCGGTACGTCGAACTGGATCTCGATGTACGCGCAGTCCGACGTGCAGCGGAACCGCCAGTACTACCTGGGCAACAAGCTGCCGTACGATGACTTCGACGCCTACTGGAAGCAGTCGCCGATCAAGTACATCCGGAATGCGAAGACGCCCACGATGATCCACGTGGTCGAAGGCGATCCGCGCGTGCCAAGCCCGCAGAGCGTGGAACTGCACATGGGCCTCAAGCGGGTGGGCGTGCCCACGGAGCTGTTCATGTACCCGGGCGCGTCACACGGCATTCCCGATGCGCGCAACCGGCTGGTGAAGAGCACCGCCGAGATGGCGTGGATGAACTACTGGGTGCTCGGCAGCGGCAAGAAGTTCTCGTGGCGCGAGGTGCTGGAGACGCTCGAGGACCCCAAGGCGGAGAAGAAGGTCGAGGTGAAGGGCATCAACTGATCGGCGACACCGTCTGACGGGAACCGATCACGCAGAGATGCAGAGAACGCAGAGGCGCAGAGAAGATCGATTTTCTCTGCGCCTCTGCGTTCTCTGTGTCTCTGCGTTGTCTTTACAAAAGGCCGGGACTACGGACACCCCTTGGCCACGATCGGCGCCGGGCATGCGCTGCCGTCGGCGGCGCACAGGGCGGCGCGCATCACAAGGCGATCGGCGAAGCGGGTGATCGGGAATCCGTCGTCGGGGAGCACGTCGAGCGTCGGCCACGCCTTCACGAGGTTGCCCATGATGCGGGCGTGCTCGCGTGGGGACTGAATCCCCGTGCTCTTGGCGGTCCGACGCAGTTGGGCGAGGTCGAACATCAGCCAGGCATTCTCATCGGTGATCTCACCGACGGCATGGGTGCTGCGGTCCTTCACATCCCCTTCGTGCAGGCGGACCGCGATGGCGAGGGCGGAGTTGAGGGTGGCCATCGCCGCCGATTCCTGTCCACCGGCCAGTTCCACGGCCGCCATCCCCTGCAGGAAGGTCACGCTCTCGCGGGTGATGCTGCTGCCCACTGACGGGACGTCGCCGTAGGCCTTCACGAGCACCGTGCGTGCGTCGGCGACCGCCTTCCGGGACGCCAAGAGCCGAACGAACGCATCGGCGCTGGAACGGTCGCCCGGTGGGGCGGCGGACACGGCCTCGCGCAGGATACGGGTGGCGCTATCGGCGCAGCCACGCAGCATCCAGAGATCGGCGCGGCCGCGTCGGGTCGCTTGCTCGGTGGCATAGTCACCGGCGGATCGGGCGCCGGCGCCGGCCTGCTCCAGCGTGCGGAGGGCGGAGTCGACCTGTCCGCGGAGGGCGTGAGCGCGGCCGGCTCGCCACGAAACGACGGCGTCGCCGGACTGCGCGGCGAGGTCACTGGCGGCCGCGGTCGCCACGAGGACCGCGGCGGCGAGCAGTGCGCGCCGCGGCAGGCGGGTCACCCGATCACCAGCCCGGTCAGGGGCGACGGGGCCGACAGGGCGTCTTGAGCAGCCATAAGGACCGAGGCGGGCAGGGGAGCACTACCGGCCCGCTTGGCGGCTTCGACAACCATCGAGAGCGCGCGGGCCTGTGCCGCATACGCCGCAAGAAGGGCACCACCGGCCCCCGGGATGGCCACGATGTCCTGCGCCAGATCGTCCAGGTGGCGCACCAGTGCGCTGCCGTGCGCGCTACCGTGCGCGCCCGCCTGACCAGCGCTGTCCGCGGCGCTGGCGTTCAGCGGCACTTCCCGGTCGTGGCGCGATTCGTGGTGGGATGTGTTGCCCCAGAATCCCGGAAACGCCGACGTCGACAAGGCTTCCTGCACCCGCCCATTGCTTGACGCCAGTGCGGCCAAACGGCGGCGCGCCACCTGCGATGACTCAAATCCCACGCGAAATCTCCGGAAAGTGCCGTCTGTCAGTGGTTTACGCGGGTTTCGCCCGAGTTTGCTCTTGACAGGAACGGACCTGTTACATAAATGCGACAGTGATGGCGATGCGGTGCAGGCGGGATAACCGCATGCTATGGCGTTGCTTACTGCAGTTGCTTCGTGGTTCGGCGGTTTGGCGGTGCCGAACGGGCGCCTTAGAACAGCGTCGGCGCGGGGCAGAACGGTTGCGATCGGTCACCCGGTCGTCGCCGGTGTGTACGTCGATCAGAGGTCTGAGGCCTGTTCCCACACCACGTCGGGTGTCGGACAGGGTACGGTTCGAGCTCTCCCCTGGAGGAGGCTGGATGCACGTCCTCACCCCCGTAGCCGAACGTGATCTTGCGTCGAGGGATCTGGCGGAACTCGCCAGAGCCACCCTCGACGATCACTGGGCCGTCGCCGCGATTCCCGGCGAGCGGCGGGCGCTGCTGCTGGAGCGGGCCGACGCGGCGGCCCTTCGCCCGGGGGACGGACTGGGCGAACCGATCGCTGATGGACTGGCCCTGCTCGGCACCGCCTACGAGCTGGCGGCATTGGGTCAGCTCGATGCCGCGCTGCAGCCGACGCCCAGCGCCGGCCGGGATCTCGCTCAGGCCGTCCTGGCCCTCGGTGCGGCTCGCGCCTTCCGTTGCTCGGCGGCGCTCCGGCCGCCCACCGACGACGGGGAATCGGCAGTGAAGTGGGCCCTCAAGCTGGGGGCGCTGGCGCTGGTGTCTCGACAGACCGACGCCTACCTCCGCTGGTGGGAGGTGCGCAATCAAGTCACCGAGACCGTGCATCAGGCCGCCCTGCGTCTCGAGCACGAGCCGTGGGAAGCGTACGCTCGTGGAACGCTCTGGATGGCTTGGCTGGGGCTGATGGGCGCCCCGGTGGCAGCGCACGCCGATAACGCCGCCGAGGAACTGCCCATGCTGACCGCCACGCGCAGCCGTCTGGCGGCGTTCCGTGAACGGCGGGCCGACCACGAGGTGCCGGGCGAAGGGCCGCTCCTGAACACGGCCGCCCTGCGCGCCCGGATGACCGAGTTCGCGATCCGGCATCTGGCCGATGCGACCGAGCTGCTCACGGTGGCCGTGCTGCGGCGCACTCTGCCCGATGTGTCGGGCGAGTTCAAGCTGCACGTGAGCGCGGCGCGCTCCGCCATGGCTGGCGATCATGGACAGGACGTCTTGTTGGCGTGGCTGCAAGCTGCCGGCGTTACGCTGGCAGGCGGCGTGACCGCCCAGCTCGAACTCCCAGGATTCTAGTCCGTCCGGCCTTCGATGCGCCCTCGGTGCCGCCGTTGGCGGCGCCTCTGGAGGCGTGCCAGACGCGGTAGACGCGACGTCCGCTGGTGCCCACGGGGAAGGCAATCCGCCCCGCGCCGAGGGGGAGGATGTCGGCCATCATGGCCCCGATGGCGACGCGCGTCGCCTCATCCGATGCCGGTGCCGAGGCTTCGGCCTCGATGCGATACCAGGCGGTGCCGGCCGTCCCTTCGACGCAGACCACGTATTGGTCGTCGCTGGTCCAGAATGCGGACATCCGGTCACTGTCCAGGCCCATGTGGATAGGCAGGGATGTGAGCGGGGCCGGATCGAGGATGCCGAGCGGGGCGTTGCAGACGACGACGTGCATGATCGTTTTCCTAGAAAGGCAGAAACGTGAGCACCGGTGTTTCGACATACGTCAGATCAGCGGCGGGCGGTGAAATTATGACGATCCAAGTGCACGCGCAATACGACTGAAAGCTGCTAAGTTGTTGAGTTAGTTGTGGATATGCGTTGAAAGGTGTGTGGATAACTCGGTAAGTCCGCATCGGCTGGTGAGATCGCGCTCGTGCGGCTGTGGGAAAGTGGTTCCGTGATATGCCGACGTCGTACGGTTCGGTTCGGCATTTTGTCCACATCGCGAAGTGTCACAAATCTGTCTTTTTGTTGTTTGCTAACACATCTCCGCGGCCGGATTCCGTGCGGACACGGCGAGCCCGTCTGTGCCAACGGTGAAATAGGCGAGGCCATGGCGGAGTGGCGCCGTTGGGCCCATTCTCCGGTCATCAGGCGCCCCTCATCAGGAGAACAGACGTGTCGATGGAACCACGGATCGGATTGCTGGTTGGGCGGGAATGGTCGTTCCCTCCCGCCTTTCTCGAAGCGGTGGCGCGGCGTCAGTCCGGTGTGACCGCGGACTACATCACGCTCGACGCCACGCGCATGGGGCAGGCGGTGCCCTACTCGCTGATCATCGACCGCATCTCGCACGAGGTCGGGTTCTACCGGACCTTCCTTAAGCATGCGACCCGCATGGGGACGACGGTCGTGAACAACCCGTTCATGTGGTCGGCCGACGACAAGTTCTATGACGCCACCGTGGCGATCCAGCATGGCGTCGCGCACCCGAAGACCATGGTCCTGCCCAACAAGGACTACATCGCGGGGATCTCCCACAGCGAATCGCTGCGTAATCTGGCCTACCCGCTGGATTGGAAGGGGGTCGCCGACTACATCGGGTTCCCCTGCGTCCTGAAGGACGCCCACGGCGGTGGCTGGCGCGACGTGTACATCTGCGAGACCATGGAGGAGCTGATCCACCACTACAACCACAGTGGATTGCTCACGATGGTGGTGCAGGAGTTCATCAAGTGGGACGCCTACGTGCGCTGTATGGCCCTGGGGCGCGAAGACGTCCTGCCAATGCCGTACGACCCCGGCCAGCGACGGTACATCCCGGATCCGGGCTATCTGGGCAAGGAGCTCGAGGCCCGTTGCATCAGGGACTCGCTGACGCTGTGTAACGCTCTGGGCTACGACATGAATACCGTCGAGTTCGCCGTGAAGGATGGTATTCCCTACGCCATCGATTTCATGAACCCCGCCCCGGACATGGACATCAATTCGCTCACCCCGACCTACTTCGAGTGGGTGGTGGAGCACATGGCCGACCTTGCAATCACGCTGGCGACGGCGCCGCGAACGGCGCCGAGCGGCGTGGCGATTGGCGAGACGGCAACAGCGAAGTAAGGGGTAGGGAGTAAGGGGGAGGGAGTAGGCGACCCCATACCCCATACTCCGTACCCCCTACTGTTGTTTGTACACGCCGGCTCGCGCGCCAATCACAAATATTACCTACGCTTTATGTCCACATCCGCGGTCGCGCGGTACCACGATGTCCTGCAGGATCCCGCGATCGCGCAGGCGAGCGCCGAGGTGCTCGACCGGCAGCTGCGGCATGACGGGCTCTTCTTTGGGGAGCGACCGTTGTGCGGTGTCTTGCGCCCGCGCTTCCTTGCCTTGGGCCAATACCAGCAGCTGGCCACCGCCTGCGCCTTGGTCGGCTCAGCCTTCGAAAAGGTCCGGGGCGCCGCCATGGCGGACTCGGCCTTACGCGCCCAGTTCGGTCTGACGGCGTGGGAAGAACAGCTGATCCACGCCGACCCCGGCTTCGATGTCGCCAGCCCGACCTCGCGACTCGATGCCTTTTTCGCGGAAGGGAAGGGTGGACTCAAGTTCACCGAGTACAACGCGGAGACCCCGGCAGGAGCGGCGTACAACGACGCCCTCTCGCGCGCCTTCCTGTCGTTGCCGGTCATGCACGAGTTCAGCCGTACCCACATCGCGCTGCCGCTCCCGGCCGCGCCGTCGGTCGTGCACGCGCTCCTTACCGCCTACTACCGTTGGCGCGGCGTCCGCGAGGCGCCGACCATCTGCATTCTGGATTGGAAGGAAGTGCCCACCTACAGCGAGTTCGTGCTCTTCGAGCGCGAATTCCGGGCGCTCGGCATCGACGCCTTCATCGGAGACCCGCGCGACGCGGAGTACACGAACGGCAAGCTGATGATCGGCGGCAAGCACGTGACGCTGATCTACAAGCGCGTCTTGATCGACGAACTGGTCACCCGGCAGGGGCTCGATTCTCCGGTCGTCCGCGCTGTACGGGAAGGTTCGGTGTGTATGGTCAACCCATTCCGCTGTAAGCTTTTACATAAGAAGGCCTCACTTGCCGTCTTAAGTGATGAGCGGCAGGCCTCGCTGCTCTCCCGTGACGAACAGGCGGCGGTTGCCGCCCATGTGCCGTGGACACGTGTGGTGGAGGCGCGACACACGCAGCATGGCGCCAGTACGGTGGATCTGCTGGAATTCACCGCCGCCAACCGCGCCACCCTCGTGCTGAAGCCGAACGACGAGTACGGCGGCAAGGGGATCGTGCTGGGCTGGACGGTGAGCGACGCCGAGTGGGACGCGGCCATCAAGACCGCCATCGCCGAGCCGTATATCGTGCAGGAGCGGGTGGAAGTGCCCAGCGAATTGTGGCCGGCCTGGACCGATGGTGCGCTCCATCTCGGGGAGCGCATGCTGGACACCGCCCCCTTTCTCGCCGACGGCGTTACGATGTCTGGGTGTCTCACCCGCATTGCCACCGATCCGCTGCTCAACGTCACCGCCGGTGGCGGCTCGAACGTTCCTACTTTTCTCGTTGAACCACGCTGATGTCGTCATTCAAGCGCCCGGTGATCGGGCTTACCACCCAAACGCTGCACTCGATCGATGGCATTCCACCGGGGTTGCCCTCGTCGTGGGTGATGAATCAGCGCTACTTCCTGGCCGCCACCATGGTCGGCGCCGTCCCCTGGATGATCCCGCTGCTCGACGACGATCTGCTCACGCTGCGTGAGATCTATGAGCGGCTGGACGGCATCCTGATTCCGGGAGGGGTCGACATTAACCCCGTCGAATACGGTGAAGCGGTCCGCAAGGAATGCGGGAATCTCGACCCCGCGCGTGACCGCGTGGAACTGCAATTGGTGCGTTGGGCGATCGAGGACGGCAAGCCCGTGTTCGGTCTCTGCCGCGGGCTCCAGGTCATCAACGTGGCGTCGGGCGGTACGCTCTGGCAGGACCTTGCATCACAAAATCCAGCTTTCAACAAACACGACTTTTTTCCAACCGCGGGCTACGAGCGCGACCACCTCGCGCACGAGGTCGACATCGTCGCGGACACAAAGTTGTCACGGTTGCTCGAATCCACACGGGCGCCGGTGAACAGTATGCATCATCAGGGCATCAAGCAGTTGGGGCAGAATCTCGTCGCCTCGGCCACCGCCGATGATGGGCTGATCGAAGCGGTCGAAGGCAACGGCGACGCGTTTCTGGTCGGGGTGCAGTGGCACCCGGAAGTGCTCGAGATGGCGGATCCACACACCCGACATCTGTTCGGCGGCTTCATTCGTGCCGCTATGGATTGGTCCACGGCGAACAGCACGTCCCGCGAGGGCGTGGGGGGGTTAAATGCGCGCACCGAGCCTGACTGTCGGCATTGAGGAAGAGTATCAGATCATCGACCCCGTCACGCGTGACCTCACGCCCGGGTTCGATACGCTGGTGTCGAGCACCGACGCCCAGCTGGCCGACGTGAAGGCGGAACTCCACCAATGTCAGGTGGAGATCGGCACGAAGGTGTGTGCCTCGATCGCGGAACTCCGGTCGGAGCTGGTGAATCTGCGACGGCTCGTGATCAACGCCGCTGGACAGCACGGACTGACGATCGTCTCCGCCGGCACGCATCCGTTCTCGAACTGGATGAATCAGGAGATGACGCCGAAGGAGCGATACCTCGGTGTGAAGGCGGAGCTGCAGGATCTGGCCCATCGCCTGCTCATCTTCGGGACGCATGTGCATGTGGGCATTGAAGATCCGGAGTTCCGGATCGATTGCCTGAATGCCGCGCGATACATCCTGCCTCACATTTTATGCTTGTCCACATCGTCCCCCTTCTGGTTTGGGCGGAACACGGGGCTGCATTCCTATCGCAGCATCGTGTTCAAGAACTTTCCGCGTACCGGCGTGCCGCGCATCCTGAACGGGTGGAGCGACTACGAGGATCTCGTGGATACGCTCGTGAAAACGCGCAGCATTCCCGACGGCTCGAAGATCTGGTGGGACGTGCGCCCGCACCACATCTATCCGACGCTCGAGTTCCGCGCCTGCGACGTGAACACGAAGGTGGACGAGGCCGTGTGCATCGCCGCGATCCTGCAGGCGGTGGTCGCCAAGATGTGGAAGCTGCGCCGCGACAACATGACGTTCCGCGTGTACGCCCAGGATCTCATTGAAGAGAACAAGTGGCGCGCGGTTCGTTGGGGGCTCGGCGGCAAGCTGATCGACTTTGGCAAAAAGGTCGAATCCCCGGCGCCGGTCCTCATCCGCGAGCTGGTGGAGTGGTTCCTCGACGACGTGCTCGACGAGCTCGGCACTCGGAAGGAAGTCGAATATGCGTTCCGTATCCTCGATGAAGGCTCGAGCGCGCAGCGCCAGTTGGCGACCTACGCGCGGACGGGCGATCTCCGCGCGGTGGTCGATCAGCTGATCCGCGAAACGGCGGAAGGCGTGTGCGAGCCGTTCCTGGGGCCGCCGCTGGACTCGATGGATTCCCGTGAGGCAGCCGTGCCCGGGTCGATGCCCGCGCCCACGGCGCCACTCTCGCCGGTGCGCGGGCCGTCGGTCCCGTAGGTCGACGGCGTTGCCGACGCCTAGGGGTCTACGCCAATCGACGCGTAGATGCCGGCGATCCGCGCGGCCGATCCGGTGCGCGTGTACACATCCGGCCGGCCGTCGGCGAGGACGGCGGCGATGACCGCCGCCACCTCGTCGGCGCTCTGGGACTCGGGTAGCTGCCGAGAGTCGATGCCGCCGTGTAGGGCATTCAGGCCGAATTCCGTGCGAACCACGCCCGGGGAGATCAGGGAGACCTGAATTTCCGGGTGGGTGGCCTGCACCTCGGTCCGGAAATTCGCCGTGAGTGCGTTCAGGAAATGCTTGGCGGCGCTGTATGCCGAGCGCTGCAGGGCGAAGGGCGCGCGTCCCAGCATGGACGAAACATTGACCACATGTCCCCGTCCGGCGGCCTGGAAGTGCGGCAGTACCTCCTGCATGCCATAGAGCGCCGCCTTCACATTGATTCGCATCATCTCGTCGATGTCGTCGTCGGTGAGCTCGGACGGCATGCGGGTGATGCCCTGACCCACATTGTTCACCCACGCGTCGATGCGACCGAAGCGGGCCAGCGTGTCACGCACGACGCGCTGCACCTCGGCACGACTTGTGACATCGGCGGTGATGGTCAGGACCGGCGTTCCAGCAGCAGTGGTCAGCGCGTCGCCCACCTTCGCGAGTTCGGCGCTTCGCCGCGCGACGAGGGACAAGGCGTGCGTGGGCGCGACGTGACGCGCGAGCGCGGCGCCAATGCCGCCACTCGCCCCCGTGATGACGACCACGGGGCGCTCGGAGAGAATTGGTGTGCTCATGGCCTGAACAGTAATGCCGGGATTCCCTGACGCTCACCTCGTTAGAAATACGAATGCAGCTTCGGTGGTGTGCGGGCTAGTGTGCATGCTCGCGCACCGGCGGGCGATCTCCGTCGGTGCTGCTTCACTCCTTCGAATCTCTGCTGCGCTCTCATATGAAGTCGATGCTGATGCGGTCGCTCTGCTCTGTCGCGTCCCTCGCCGTGCTTGGCGCGTGCGAAGGCGAGGCGAACGCCACGGGTCCCGGTTCGGGTACACCGGAGCCCGCCGTCAATGAAGTCGTGTCGTTCGGGCCGCTCAACGCGAGCAGCACGGACACCTTGGTGTACTTCAGCTTTGCGTCGGGCGCTCTGGTGCCGCGCACCGGTGACTGGGATCTGGCGTTCCGTCGCTACGAAGTGCGGCTGAATTCACCGGCGGTGGGCGGTGCCACCAGCAAGAACGTGCTCGGCTTTGCGCTCGACAACAACAAAACGGCCACTGACGCGCAGGTGCTGGCCTTCACGCCGGCCGCGACGCTCGCCACCTTCGACGCCGTGCGCGCCCCGCAGATTCCCGCCGACGATCAGTTCCAGACCGACCGTCTGACCGAGAACAAGCAGGGCTACCTGAACCTGAGCGGTATCCCGACGGCCAACCCGGCGAACTATTGGAAGCTGCGTCTGGCCAACGGCGGCTTCGCGGTATTCCGCGCCGCGCGCATCAAGTTCACGCAGACGTTCGCCGTGGACACGCTGTATCTCGAGTCGCGCCTGCAGACCGGCAGTACGCTCGGCGCGGTGCAGACGCTCGCGATCGCGCCGGCGAACGGTGTGCGTCAGATCAGCCTTGCGACGAATGCGGTGGTGAGCGGCGCCGGCTGCAACTGGGATCTCGAGTTCAATCCGGCGGCGAATCAGCTCTCGCTCGTGCCGAACGTCGCGTGCAACGCCGGGACGTATCCGGGGCCGACGTCGCCGGCCTTCGCCAACGCGACGATCGCCAGCGATGCGCCGCAGTTCGCGACGTTCCTGTCCACCCTGGTCGGGCCGATCCCGAACTCGGTGCTCGATAAGAGTGCCCCGTTCCGCTACAACCTGCAGGGGAACGACCGCCTCCACGCGGCGTTCAACACGTATCTGGTGAAGTCGGGTACGCGTGTCTACAAGCTCCAGGTCACCGACTACTACAGCAACACCGGTGTCGCGGGCTTTCCCACGATTCGTTACGCCCGCATTCGATGAGCTACGGCCGGCGCCCCTCGATGTCGTGTCGGATGATGCCGCTGTGCGGTGCGATCTTCCTGGCCGTCGTGTCTGGTAGACTGGCACTCGCGCAGGGCGTCGGCACGATGCCGGGCACGGTGCAAGGCACCGTATTGGGCAAGTCCGACGGGGCGCCGGTGTTGTCGGCCGAAGTGCGCGTATCGCGCACCGGTGTGCGTGCGCGCACCGATGAACGTGGCGCGTTTCGCGTGGCGGCTGTGGTTGGTGATTCACTGATCGTGCGGGCGCTCGGCTTTGCCGAATTGCGGACGGTGGTGCAGAGCAGCACGCCGGTGGTACGACTGGTGGCGTTGGCGACGGTGCTGCCGGTGTTCACGACCACGATGGGACAGCGCGTGATCCGCGCCAGCGAATCACCGCGGAGCGTCACGGTGATCGGCCGCGAGGAGCTCGATGCCGTCGCGGCGGTGTCGGCCAATCAGCTGTTGCGGCAATTGCCGGGGCTGCAGGAGCTGCCGTCGCCGCCGTCCAAGACGTCGATTTCCATTCGCGGGTTCGATGATTCGCGGGTGTTGGTGCTGGTCGATGGCGAGCCGGTGGCTGGTGCACTCATCGAGAGCCGGGACATCGGTCGCTTGAGCACGATTGCCACCGAGCGCATCGAAGTCACCAAGGGACCGTCGAGCGTGGAGTTTGGCAGCGACGCGTTGGGTGGCGTCATCAACATCGTGCAGGCGGCACCCACGCAGCGCCTCACCGTCGAAGCGCTTGCGCGCGAAGGCGGATTGGGACGCCAGGAGTCGTCGGCGGGGGTGAGTCAGACGGTGGGGAAATTCGGATACCGCGTGAACGGCGGGTGGCGTCAATCCGATCGCGTGACCGGCTACAACGCGGTCGGCTCGACGTTCAACCGCATCTATGATGTGCGCACGGACTTCCGTTATGCACTCACCGACCGCTGGGCGCTTCGGCTCGACATGCAGGGATCGCAGGAGCGTCAGCGTTTTCCGGTGGATGCCGCGTTCAATGGCTTCATCGACAATCGGGGCGGGCAGGGGTTTGCCGAAGTGCGTGGCCCGTTGTTCGGCGGCAACATCCGGGCGCGTGCCTTCGAGCAGCGTTTCGTTTATCAGTACCGCCAGTCTCGCGGGCTGCTGCCGATCAAGGGCTCGGCCGACTCACTCGAGCAGCGTGAACGGCAGGGCCGCTATCTGCTGTCGTACACCCATGTGGTGGGCACGCATGCGATCGACGTGGGCGCGCAGCGTTCGCATCGGACGCTCGTGGCCCCCAAGAAGGTGACCGGCGACAGTGCCGACGAACAGATCACCGAGGTCTTTGCGCGCGATTCGTGGACGCTGGGCGCGCTCTTGATGACGGCTGGTGCGCGGCACACCAGCAGCACGCTGTGGGGGAGCAGCACCAATCCGTCTTTCGGCGTCGCGTGGCAGACGTCGTCGCGTGTGCGGATGCGGGGCAACGTGGCGCGTGGATTCCGTGCGCCCGGCTTCAAGGAGATTCGCTACACGTTCACGAATCCGGCGGGCGGTTATACGCTCGCGGGCAACCCGGATTTGCTGCCAGAGTCGTCGTGGAGCACCAGCCTGGGTGGGACGTGGGCGCCGAGCACGAGGCTATCGTTCGATGTGGAAGGATACCGCAACGACGTGTCAGGGCTCGTGGATTGGCGATACGAGGGCGACAACGCCGCGGGATTTCAAGCATACCGCTACGTGAACGTGGCGCGGGCCCGCACGCAGGGCGTGGAAACCAATGCGCGCGTCAACGCGGGCGCGACCGACGTCACGCTAGGGTACGATTTTCTGCGCGCGCGCGATCTGAATTCAGGGTTGCCGCTCAGCCGACGCGCGTCGCATACCGCGCGCCTTCGTGTGGCCCGTGAGTGGGCGGTCCGTCAGGGACTCTCCACCGATGCCTCGGTGCGCTACACCGGCAACGCGCCGCTTGTTGGTATTCCGAGCGGCGCCCCGATTACCGGACCATTCTCGACCGAGAGTGGCGTGATCGGGCGTCAGGGGGCGCTGTTGTCCATCGATGCGCAGCTGCGGCTGGCGGTCACACGCGAACTGGAAGGGTCGGGTGGCGTGAACAATCTGCTCAACCAGCAGCCCACCTTGTGGACGCCGGCGTTCGCGCGGCAATTCTACGTCGGATTGCGGTGGCGGTGGAGCGTGGCGCCGTAACGCGGTCGGTCCGGCCTCAGGGCCTGGGGCCGACTTTGTCGCAGAGGGCCTCGTCGGAGAGCGCCATCGGGCGGAGCAGCTGCCGTGCAATGACTTCCGGGAACTCGTGCACGTTGATCCCGTGTACGTCGCCGATGTCGGCATTGCTCTCCGACAGGTCGACCGTGAGACCGGGGCCGGTGCCGTGCACGTGTCCTACAAACGAGCGGACGGCGCCGGTTCGGCGATGCGCGAGCGTGACGCGCCACGATGCACTCGGAGTGCCTGACGCCGTGATGACCGGCGCCACGGTGACATCGAACGTGGCGATGCGCGGGGTCGCGATGCCGACGGACGCGCAGGCGATTGCCCCCGCCGCCGCACCGGTGGTGGCATCACGGTGCGGCATCGCTTCGCGCACGAACAGTTCGCTCGCGCTGCCAGCATTCGGCGCACCGCTGGTGGCGGGGGCCAGCCACTGCACGAACTCCGGCATCAGTCGTGAGGCATGTCCGGACAGCTCAATCGAACGCGCGGCGTAGCGCAGGACCTGCCGCACTTCAATGCGATCGACCTCGTCGAAGAACCAGGCGCACGAGGTGAACGTCCGCATCGTGGCCCGCGCGAGCTCGAGCAGTTCGCGGGCCCGCTGCACCTGCTGTGCCGACGCATCGGTGGGCAGCTCGCGTCGCGCGAACTGCTCGATTGCCTCGCCATCCTGTGCGACGACGTCACCGTAGCGATCGCGCACGTCCCATGGATCGTCGCGGAACAACGCGCGGCCTTCGTGCTCAAACACGTCGTACGCGTGGTGCGAGAGGCGTTCGATCGCCGCGCGCAACGGTCCGCGCCACTGCTGCGCCGGCGGCTTGCTGCCGTCGAGGCGACAGCCACAGTTGCTGCGCCACCGCTCCACGCCGTGCGCGCAACTCCACGCGCTGGGCGACACGAGTCGTACGTCGGTCGTGGGTGGATACATGGCCACCAACGACGCGCTGTTCGTGACACGCGAGCGCGACTGCTGCACCACCATTGACAACGCTTCGGTGAGCGTGGCGTCGCCGCTCTTGTGATGATGGCCGAACGTTTCACCGTCGGTGGCCAGGGTGGTGCAGCGATCGGCCGGCTGATGCGTGGCCTCGCGATACGGCGCGAGCCGCTGCGCCAGCGCTGGCGCGTCGCGCAGTAGGCCGCCGAAGGCGACGTCACCGGCGAGTGAGCCATCGTAGGGCACAATCGTGAGGGAGCGCCCCGAGGCGCCGCGCCAACGCACCGGCATGCCGCTGCCGTCGTGACCGTGCACCTGATACGGCGCCAAAATGGTGAAGGCGATGCCTTCCCTAGCGACGGCGTCGAGGGTGTCTTCATCGGCCGCGCATTCCGGTAGCCACATCCCTTCGGGCTCGCGGTGGAAGCGTCGACGAAAATCGCGAATGCCCCAGCGGATTTCGGCCGTGCGCTCGCGCGGCGAGGCGAGCGGGAGGATCACGTGATGATACGGCGCGGCGATCGCATTGCCGTGACCCCACCGACGTACACTGGCCGCATCACCCGCCTGCATCGCCCGCATGGTATCGGGCGCTTCCGCGTCGAGCCATTCGCAGAGGGTCGCGCCCACGTCGAACGAGCACCATGCATACAGATTCACCACGCGCGCAATCCCGGCACGCGCGTCGGGATCGCGCGCGGCCGCTCGCTGATCGCGCAAATGCGCTTCGGCGGCTGCGAGCCGCGCGTAGCACTCGCGATTGATGCGCGCGTTCCAGTCGTGGTCGGGGGCGGCCGAGGGCTCGGTCGGCACGACTTCGAGCCAGGGATCTTCGCGCGGCGGCTGATACAGGTGATGGTGAATAATGACGGAATGCATCAGCGACGGCCCTTGGCAATTTCGATCGCCTGCTGATACACCTGCGCGTAACGTTCAGCCGAGCGCTCCCATCCGAAGTCCTGTTGCATGGCGGCGCTCATGCGCGGCGCCCACGCACTGGGGTCGGCGAAGCGGGCCAGGCCACGCGAGATCGCCCGGTCGAGCGCCACCGGCTGGAACTCGTCGAACAAAAAGCCGGTGGTGTCGTCCTGCACCGTGTCGGCGATGCCCCCCACGCGGCGTCCGATCGGCAGCGAGCCGTAGCGCTGCGCGCGCATCTGGGTCAGGCCGCACGGCTCATACTGCGACGGCATGAGGAACATGTCGGCACCGGCCATCAGGCGATGCTCGAGCCGGTCGGTGAAGTTGAGCTGCACGCCCACATGCTGCGGACGCGCCTTCGCCAGCGCCAACAAGGCGCGTTCGTACTGCGCCTCTCCGGCACCAAGAAAGACGAACTGCGCGTCGAGGGTCCAGATCCGCTGTGAGTTGAGCACCAGGTCGAGCCCTTTCTGCACCACCATGCGCCCGCTGAGTCCGAACAGCGGAATACGCTTGCGTTGCGGCAGGCCGAACGATCGCTGTAGCGCCGACTTGCACTTGGCCTTGTTCGACGGGTCCTGGCGCGTGTAGGTCGCCGTGATCTGATCGTCGGTGGCCGGATTCCAGAGCGATTGGTCGATGCCGTTCGTGATCCCGGTGAAGCGCGGCCCGAGCCACTCGAAGACGTCCTGGAGTCCGAAGCCGCCCCCTGGGGTGCGCAATTCCTGTGCATGGGTGGGGCTCACGGTGACGACCATGTCGGCGAAGGTGAGTCCGCCCTTCAGGAAGTTGATGCGGTCGTACCACTCGAGTTGCCGGAAGTTGTACACCTCGGGCGGAATGCCGCAGTCGTTCAGCATCGAGGCCGGGAAGTGCCCCTGATAGCCGGCGTTGTGCACCGAGAGTACGGTCGGCGTACCGGCGTAGCGTTCCTGGAGTTCGCGGTACGAGCGCATGTACATCAGCGCCAGCGACGCGTGCCAGTCGTGCGCGTGAATGAGCACGGGGCCGGCGATCAATCGTGGAATCCCATCCAGCACGGCGCGCGAGAACAGCGCGAACCGTCGCGCGTTGTCGGCATAGTCGCGACCGCCTTCGCCGTAGAGCCCCGCGCGGCTGAACGCCGAGGGGATGTCGACGAACACCACCTTCGGGCCGGCCGGCGGCTGTACTTCACGGAAGAAACGCACTTCCTCGCTGCGGAATCCCAGTGCGATCTGAATCGGTCGGCCGAGCGGGGCGAGATCCGGCGCATGATCTCGCACCGTGCGGTAGAGCGGCACGAACACGACCACGTTCGCGCCACCTTTCGCTTGATAATTGGCCAAGCCCATCACGGCCTCCGCCAGCCCACCCGTCCGGGCGAACGGACTGTATTCCGACGTGAGATGCACGATCGTCGGCGCCCCACCCTCGGGCGCCCGAATCACGGGCGACCCGGCGCTGGGTGTGGGCATGGCGGGGGATGGCATTGACTGCGGGTTACGCGATGGGTGGATCGTCGGGCAGGGCGTCACCCAGGATCGAGGGTGCATAGTAGGCACGGGCGTACTGCTCCACCATGCGCCGCGCCGTGAACTGCTGACCGGCGACGCGGATGGAGTGCTTCATCGTGGCGAGCCAGCGACGCGGCAGGTCGTTCTTGTCCACATCGTAATAACGCGGCACGACCTCCTGTTCGAGCAGCTCGTACAGACGGTTCGATGTGCTGATGCCCGCCTCATCGTCCTCTTCCGGTGTAATCGCCCAGCCGTTGTTGCCTTCGTACCCTTCTTCCCACCAGCCGTCGATCGTGGAGATCTGCGGCACGCCATTCAGCGCGGCCTTCATGCCGCTGGTGCCCGAGGCTTCGAGCGGCACGCGCGGCAGATTCATCCACAGGTCGACGCCCTGCACGAGCAGGTGGGCGAGGTGCATGCCGTAGTCTTCCACGAACGCCACACGTCCCTCGAACTGCGGATCGCGCGTGAAGTGATACACGTTCTGCAGCACCTGCTTGCCCGGATTGTCGGCCGGATGGGCCTTGCCGGCGAAGACGATCTGCACCGGACGCTGCACGTTCGTGACGAGCTTCCGCAGCCGCTCCACATCGCGGAAGATGAGGTCGGCGCGCTTGTACGTGGCGAAGCGTCGCGCGAAGCCGATGGTGAGCGTTTTCGGGTCGAGCAACGTGCCGGCACCGACGAGCTGCGTGGCCTCGAGCTGTCGCCGGGCAAACGCGCCGCGCGCGTCTTCGCGCACGAGTCGCATGAGCGTGTGCTTGAGGCGCGAATGCGTATGCCACAGCGCTTCGTCATCGAGTGTGAGCACCTGTTCCCAGAGGGCGGGGTCGTTGCTGTGCCCCCACGCCGGACCAAGGTGATCATCGAGCAGCTTCATGATCGGGTTCGCCATCCACGTCGCGAGGTGCACGCCGTTCGTGACATGACCCACGGGAATGTGTTCGGCCTCGCGTCCGTTCCAGAGCGAACGGCTCATGGTGCGTGTCACGATGCCGTGGCGACGCGACACGGCGTTCACCCGGCGCGAGAGACGTACCGACGCAGCGGTCATGTGATACACGCCGGTCCCCGACTCCGGCATGTAGCCGATGCGCAGGAAGGTGTCGGCGTCGATGCCCATCTCGTTCCAATAACCATCGGCGCACTGACGCACTTCGTTCACGCCGAAGTGGTCGTGGCCGGCCGGTACCGGCGTGTGCGTGGTGAACACGCTGCAGTTTCGTACGCGCTTCACCGATTCCGTGTAGGACACGCCCTGCTGACACAGCTCGCGTACCCGTTCCACCATCATGAAGGCGGCGTGGCCTTCGTTGGCGTGCCACGCGGCGGGCGCGATGCCGATGGCGCGGAGCGCACGTACGCCACCGACGCCCAGCAGCCATTCCTGACGGAGGCGCATCGCCGGGCCACCCGAGTACAGCTTCGAGAGTAACGGCCGGTCGTCGGGATGGTTTTCGGGAAGGTCGGAATCGAGCAGATACACCGGCACGCGACCCACCTGCATCTTCCAAACACGGATGTTGATGTCGCGACCGAACGTCGTAACGGTCACGAGGTGCTTCTCGCCATCCTTGCCCGGCAGCGGTACGATCGGCACCGCGTTGAAGTCGATGGCGTCGTTCGAGTCTTCCTGCCAGCCGTCCACGCGGATGTGCTGATCGAAGTACCCCTGGCGGTAGAGAATGCCCACGGCCACGAGGGGGATGCCGAGATCGGACGCCGTCTTGAGGTGGTCACCGGCGAGCACACCAAGGCCGCCGGAATAGATCGGCACGGAGTTGTGCACGCCGAACTCGGCGCAGAAATACGCGACCGGCTGTCCGCGCAGCTCGGGGAAGGTGCGCGCGTACCACGTATGTTCGTCCGAGCGCTCCGAGGCCAGCCACTGCATGGCGCTGTCGTAGCGCGCGCAAAACACGGCGTCACCGGCGAGCTGTGTCAGACGGGCCGGATCAGCGAGCTGAAGCAGGCGGATCGGGTTGTTGCGCAGCCGATGCCAGAGGCTCTCGTCGATCTCCTTGAAGAGCATCCGCGCCTCGCGATTCCAGCTCCACGCCAGATTGTGCGCAAGGTGCGCGAGTCCGGCGATCCGACCCGGCAGTGGGGCAGGCTCGGGGAGGAACGGGGCGGGCGTCGCTTCAACAGGTGCGGTCATATCCACGGGAACACGGGACGAAAACGCGACCCGGAATGGTCACGTTAGAACAAGCCACGTGAAACCTAGGGGTATGCGCACCGGTGTGGACAGGTGAACCGGCCCGGAGTAGTGTGCGGATGTGCCCCTTGAGGGTTGTACACCGACCGCTCGAGTGCTCGACCGGGGCGTCCCATTGGTCTCATTTTCCAGCTGCCACATGCCGCCATTGCGCTCCCGTTCCGCTTCGCCGTCTCCCGCGATCGACGTTTTCAAGTTTGGCGGCGCCTCCTTGGCCGATGCGGCCGCGGTTCGCCACGCGATCGCCGTGATCCTCGAACCGCGCCCGTCCCGCGTTGTCACCGTGGTCTCCGCGCTGGCCGGTGTCACCGACGCGTTGCTGGCGATTGCCGAGTCGGCGCGCGCCGGGGACGTCGCTGCCGTCGATGAGCAGGTCACGAAGCTCCACAAGCGCCACGCCGCGGTGGCCACCGGCATCATCGGCAACGCCCGGGTGCGGGCGCGGCTGCTGCGCGAACTCGATGCCGCCTTCGAGGAGCTCCGTACGCTCGGCTACGGCGTGGCCAGCCTCCGCGAGCTGACGCCGCGCACGAAAGACTTTCTGCTGGTGCGTGGGGAGCAGCTCTCGGCGCGTCTGGTGGTGGCGGGTTTGCTCGCGCGCGGGGCGAATGCCGAATACGTCGAGGCGGCCACGCTCATTCGTACCGACGGGGTGTTCGGCGGTGCGTTCCCGGATCTGGTGGCCACCGATCGCGAAGTCCGGGCGCAGCTGCGCCCGCTGCTGCGGAAGCGCGTACTGCCAGTCGTGCCGGGGTTCGTCGGGGGAACGAGCGACGGCGCCTTGGTCACGCTGGGTCGGGGGGGCAGCGATCTGACCGCCACGGTGCTGGGCCGCTCGCTCCGCGCGCAGCGGATCACGTTGTGGAAGGACGTACCGGGGCTGATGACGACCGATCCACGTCTGGTGCCCACGGCGCGCATCGTGCCGCAGCTCAACGTGCGCGAGGCGGCCGAGCTGGCGTACTACGGGGCGAAAGTGTTGCATCCGCGCGCGCTCATTCCGCTGGCGCGGGTTCGCGTGCCGGTCTTCGTCCGGCCGTTTGCGGACCCGACGGCGCCGGGCACCGAGATCTCGGTGCGCCACACGCTCACGCGCTATCCGGTGAAGGCGCTCTCCATCGTGCGCAGTCAGGCGCTGGTCACGGTCACCGGTAATGGCATGCTCGGCGTGCCGGGCATCGCCGCGCGCACGTTCGCCGCGCTCCAACAGGCCGGCATTTCCGTCACGTTGATTTCGCAGGCCTCGTCGGAGCACTCGATCTGCCTGTGTGTGCCGGCCGAACGTGGCGCCGAGGCGCGCGTGGCGCTGGAGAAGGCGTTCGCCCTTGAACTCTCGCGTCGTGAGCTCGAGGGGATGGACGTGCAGCGCGGCATGGCCACCCTGGCCGTGGTCGGGCTCGGGATGGCCGGGTCGCCGGGCATCGCCTCGCGCATGTTCACCTCGCTGTCGAGCGCCGGCGTGAATATCGTCGCCATCGCGCAGGGCTCGAGTGAACTGAATATCTCCGTGGTGATCGCTGAGACCGACGCCGAAGTGGCCGCGCAGGCGGTGCACGACGAATTCCAGCTGGATAAGATCGGCGGTGGCGGGTTGCGCGAGGAGGACCGCCTCGATGTGGTGCTGCTGGGGGTGGGACTGATCGGCCGTGAGTTGATCCGGATGTTGCCGCGCGTGCGGCGCCGTGTGAAGCCGACCATCGTGGGCCTGGTCGATCGCAGCGGGTTCGTATTCGAACCCGAGGGGCTGAGCGCTCGCCAGTTGGCGATGTACGCCAAGGGGAAGGAGGCGGGCGGCACGTTGGCGACGATGAGCGGCGGACAGAAGGGGACGGCGGCCGAGGCGGTGGCGTACATCGGTACGCATGCGCTGTCGCGTCCGGTCCTGGTGGATGTCACGGCGCACGAAACCGCGCCGGCGATTCGCGCCGCGATTCTGGCCAACATGAATATCGTGATGGCCAACAAGCGGCCGTTGTCGGCGCCGCGCGCCGAGGTGGAGTCGCTGCGGGCGCTGGCGGCGAAGCACGGCTCGCGGCTGTTGCACGAGACCACGGTGGGCGCGGGTCTGCCCGTGATGGACAGCTACGCCAAGCTCGTGGAAACGGGCGACAAGGTGCTGCGTATCGAGGGCTGTACGTCGGGCACGCTGGGCTTCCTGCTCACCGAGATCGGCAAGGGCCGCCCATTCAGCGAGTCGTTGCGCGACGCGATGTCGCGCGGCTTCACCGAGCCCGATCCACGCGATGATCTGTCCGGCATGGATGTGGCCCGAAAGGCCTTGATCCTGGCGCGCATGATGGGCTTCGGCGGCGATCTGAAAGACGTGACGGTCGAGTCGCTGGTGCCGGCGGCGTATCGGAAGATGCCGCTGCCGACGTTCCTGGCGACGCTGTCCCAGCAGGATGCCGCGTGGGCCGAGCGTTTTGCAGCGGCCACGAAGCAGGGGCGCGTGTTGCGCTACGTGTTGAACGCCTCGCCGAAGAAGGTCGAAGTCGGATTGCGCGCGGTGCCGCTCACGCATCCGCTCGCGGGCTTGCGTGGCACCGATAATCAGATCGTCTTTACGACCATGCGGTATCGCGAGCATCCGCTGGTGATCACCGGGCCGGGCGCCGGTCCGGCCGTCACGGCCGCCGGTGTGCTCAACGACATCCTTCAGCTTACGCCGTCATGACCACGCCGCTGCCTCATCTATTGCCGGCCGACGCGATTTTTCTGCCCGCTGGCGTCACCGGGTTGCCGGTTGGTGCCGAGCGCAGCGTGCAGCGATGTGCGGCGTGCGGAAATCTGCTGTCTCCACTCGACGCGGCGCCGGATTGCCCGTCGTGCGGTGGGTTGCTCGAGATCCTGCATCGCGCGCCGGTCGATGAATTCAACGCGCCGCTGTCGGCCAACGCCATCAAGCACCGCTTCTCCCAGCACTGCTGCGCCATGCCGATGGGGCATGCGTCGGGGGTGTGGCGCTTCGAGTCGATCGTGATGCCCGGGGCGGGTGACGCCATCGTGAGTCACCCCGAGGGGAACACGCCGCTGTTGTCGCGGGCGGCGATCTCGAGGTACACCGGGTGCGATGGCTTGCTGATCAAGCATGAGGGGCACAATCCCACCGGCTCGTTCAAGGACCGCGGCATGACCGTGGGCACCACACAGGCGGTGCGTATTGGCGCGAGCGCGGTGGCGTGCGCGAGCACGGGCAACACGTCGGCCGCGCTGGCGTCGTACGCGGCGCAGGCCGGCATTCCCGGGTTGGTGTTCGTACCGGCCGGCAAGATTGCGCTCGGCAAGTTGGCGCAGACACTGTCGTACGGGGCGCGTACCCTGCTGGTGAAGGGCGATTTCGATGAATGCCTGCGGTTGGTGCAGCAGGCCTCGCGCGAGCTCGGGATCTATCTGCTCAATTCCATCAATCCGTGGCGGGTGGAAGGACAGAAGACCATCGTGTTCGAGATGCTGCAGCAGCTGGGATGGAACGCGCCCGACTTCATCGTGCTGCCGGCCGGCAACCTGGGCAACACCGCGGCGTTCGGGAAGGCGCTGCGCGAAGCGAAGGCGCTGGGGCTCATCACGAAGGTGCCGCGGATCGTGAGCGTGCAGGCCGCCGGCGCGGCACCGTTCGCGCGGGCCTTCCGCGAGGATTTCGCCACGCGCTACAGCGTGCCGGCCGACACGATCGCCACGGCCATTCGCATCGGTGACCCGGCGTCGTGGGATCGCGCCGTGCGCGCGATCCGCGAGACCGACGGCCTGGTGATTTCGGCCACCGACGACGAAATCATCGATGCCAAGGTGACGATCGACGGGGCGGGTGTGGGCTGCGAGCCGGCCAGTGCGGCCAGCGTGGCCGGTGTGCGCCGATTGGTGCGAGACGGTATCATCGGAGCAGGTGACACCGTGGTTGCGGTGCTCACCGGACACGTGCTCAAGGATCCCGGCATGCTGGTGGAGCTGCATCAACGTGAAGACTACGCGCGGGCTAATCGTCCCATCGAGATCGACGCCACGGTGAGCGCGGTGGAAGCGGTGCTGCGCAACACGCGCGGTGGGAGCGCGTTATGACCGCCGCCGGGATGCACGCGTTGGCGTCGCCCCGCCGCACCCTGATTACCGGCGCGGCGCGACCGCTCGGCGTCGAGCTGGTGCGGCAGTGTTTGATTCGCGGCGACAAAGTGTACGCGGCGGCCCGCAATCCGGCGCGCGTGCCGGTTCTGGCGGATCTGCGCGCCGAGTACGGTGGCCTGGAGCTGATTGCGCTCGACCCCGCCGATCCGTCGTTGGTGGCCGATGCCGTGCCGGTGCTCGAGAGTCTCACCGATACGCTCGATCAGTTGATCATCGCGCCGGCCGAGCCGGGGCAGCACGAAAAGTTGGCCGATACGGAACGCGACGAAACGTTGTCCACCTTGTCGGGCACCGGGCTCACCGAGCATTACCGGCGGCATGCGGTGGCGCCACTGCTGTTGGTGCGCACGCTGTTGCCGTTTCTGACCAATCGTGACGGGGCGCGGGTGCTGGTGGTGAGCAGCTGGCTTGGCTCGCTCACCGGCAAGACGCAGGGCGGCGACTATGC
>CANHJV010000035.1 GCA_947461225.1 Gemmatimonadota bacterium
AAGCAGGTGAACCGCGCGTGGTTCCTGCTTCCTGCCCCCTGAGACCCTCCCCCCTGTTTCCTAGGGAGTTTGCAGTTTCAGTCCTTCAGCCCCACAAGAACTACTTCAAATCCCCAAACGGCATGCGACCGGCGCGCTCATCCGCCGAGCGGCAGGCGGTCGGTGCGCTCTTGCCATCCAGGAGCTGCCAGATCTCCACACGACGGTTCGGCGCCTGTGCGGCCTTGTTGGCCTTCGAGACGCGCGGACGCGGCGGGCCGGGATCAGCGTCGCCATTCGGCGCGATGATGCACTGTTCGCCGAAGCTCGACGACACGATACGATCCTTGATCGATGCGGCGTCCTTGCCGGCCAGCTTCAGCAACCGTGCCATCACGGCGGCGGCGCGGGACTTGGCGAGCGTGTTGTTGTACGCTTCCTCACCGTACCAGTCGGTGTGTCCTTCCACCGAGACGCGCAGCGTCGGCATGCGCATCATGGCGTCGAGCACGACCTTGAGCGTGTCCATGCCCGACTTCAGCACGACAGCCTTGTCGAAGTCGAACAGCGTTTCGTCGAGCGCCACACGCGCCGCGACCACCGCCTTGCATTCCACCGTGGCCGACTTGGTCTGCGTGGTGCCGTAGGCCGTCTTGGTCACCGTGATCGTGGTGGTCCCGGCGGCGCTGCACGTCACCGTGCCGTTGTTGACCGACGCGATCGAGGCATTGGCCGAGCTCCAGGTGATCGCGCCGAGGTCGACGTTGTCCGCGTCAACGGCCTTCGCCGTGAACGAGAGCGTCTTGCCCACATCGGTGGAACCGCTGGCGGGCGTGAGCGTGAGCGTCCACGCCGGCGGCGGCACCGTGACCGTGCTCGAGGCCGAGCGCTCGATCTTCTTCACGAGCCCCTTACAGGTGATCGTCGCCGTGCCGTACTTCACGGCCGTGACCTTCGCGCTGTTGTCAACCGTGGCAACCGACGCGTCGCTCGAGGAGCACGTCAGGTTCATCACCTTCCGCATCTCGATCGGACGCGCCTTCATGTCGGCCGCAGAGAGCGCGAACTGACGGTTGCTGCCGCGCGTGATCGTGGCCGTGGCCGGATCGATCTTGAGCGCCCAGTCAAACTGCTCGACCGACGCGCAGCCACCGCGGAGCGCGTACGTCACGCCGGCACGGAGGCCGAGGTTGCGCGACGTGCCGTCGAGGTTCTGCTCGTTGGGCGACGGATTGTTGTCCATGATGCCGTCAATGCGAGCGCCCCACCGGCCGCTCCCGCACAGCTTCAGGCCGAGAAGGCCCGTCACGCCGTCTTCGTATTCGTTCGGTGTGCTCCGGCCCGCATAGACCGAGTTGACGTAACCGGCGCCGAGTACGAGCGCGGCCTTCTTCGACGGAACAAACGGAACGGTCAGCGTGGCCAGGCCGCGGAACGGGCGGTACATGATGTCTTCGTTGGGCGCGCGGTTGGCCTTCGTGCTGCCCACCTGGATGTCGCCCTCGACACCGAGCCACTTGTACACGGAGAGACCCGCACGCGCGCCGATGCCGGCCACGTTATCGATGCGAACTTTGTCGTCGAGCTTGGTGTACTGTCCGAACGCACCAACTTCAATGCGTTCGCCGAGGCTCTGGGCCTGGGCCGAAGGGACCGCCGCCATCGCCGTCAGCAGCGAGAGACCGATCAGTCGTTTTGTCATGGAATCCTGTGCGTAAGTGCCAAAGAACGGGC
Organism: Gemmatimonadota bacterium; assembly: GCA_947461225.1. Classification (GTDB taxonomy): domain Bacteria; phylum Gemmatimonadota; class Gemmatimonadetes; order Gemmatimonadales; family Gemmatimonadaceae; genus Gemmatimonas. Next base: position 1,714 of record CANHJV010000035.1, read on the forward strand.
ACAGCAATCGCCCGAACGCCCGCCAAGGAATTGTCCGGGCGGGCGAGTGAATCGTAAGCCATTTCGGCGCGGTGCGATACGTCACAGTCGGCCTCGGGAACAAGCGAGGCCGGTACCATAGGCGCTATGGATGGGGTCGTCAGGCGACCCCATCCGCCGTTACACGGCCAGCAGCGCGTCCATCTCCGTCCGGATCCGTTCCACGCCGGGCACGACGGCCTCCAGCAGCACCGTGTGGTACGGCACCGGGATATCCATCGGCGCGAGGCGTCGCACCGGGGCATCGAGGTGCCAGAAGGCCTCCTGCGCGAGCACCCCGGCGATTTCAGCACCAAACCCGGCCGTCATGTTGTCCTCGTGCACGATCAGGCAGCGCCCGGTTTTCCGCACGGACGCCAGCACCGCCTCCCGGTCCCACGGCGAGATGCTACGAAGGTCGAGCACTTCCACCCGATCACCGAACGCCTCGGCGGCCTCGCTGCAGCGATGCACCATCGCGCTCCACGACACCACCGTGAGGTCCGTGCCTTCACGAACCACGCGCGCTTTGCCGAACGGGAGCACGTAGTCGTCACCCGGATAGCGGGCACTGCCGTCGCCGGTCATGAGCAACGAGCGATGCTCGAAGAAGATGGTGGGATTCGGACTCCGCATCGCCGCCCGCAGCAAGCCCACGGCATCGGCCGCGTTCGACGGCATCGCCACCTGCCAGCCGTACGCGTGCGCAAACCGCACTTCGTCGCTCAAGCTGTGCCACGGATCACCCACATCCTTGCCGAACCCACCCGGCATGCGCACCACGATCGGTGCGGCGAACCGGTTGGCCGTACGCCACCGCATCGTACCGGTGTTATTGAGCTGTTCCGTGGCCGGATCGGCGTACTTGCGGAACTGGATCTCCGCCACCGGCATCAATCCGCTGATCGCCATCGCGACGGCGCGACCGATGATGCCTTCTTCCGACAGGCTCGTGTCGAACACGCGCGCGTTGCCGAACTGCTTCTGCAGCCCTTCCGTCACGAGGTGCACGCCACCCTTGCGACCCACATCCTCGCCGAACACCACGACCTTCGGATTGATCGCCAGCTCGTGGCGCAACGTGCGACGGATCGCCTCCGCGTACCGGAGCAATTCGCCGTCGTCGCTCGGGGTGTCGGTGCTGGGCAACGCGGCACGCTCGGCGCGCGACAATCCACCCATCGCCTCGGCCACATCCGCCGACTCGTCGGCCATCACATGCTGCGCGATGGTGGCCGGATTCGGAATGGCACGACCACGCGCCTCCTCGAGCCCAGCGGCGATGTCGCGCGCGACGTCTGCTTCGAGCTCGGCCCATTCGGCAGCAGACATCAACGCCGGCACGAGGTAGTCGTGCAGCTTCGGCAGCGGATCGCGCGCGAGGTCTGCGGCGATCTCGTCGTCGGTGCGATAGCCCTTTTGGTTGTCGGGACCTGAGTGACTGCACAGGCGCGGCACCGTCAGACGTACTAGTGCCGGCCCTTCGCCGCTGCGTACGTGCGTGACCGCTTCCTGCAGCAGACCGGCGGCTTCGTGTGGGTCGGTGCCACTGCCGTTGCGAATAAACAGATTCGTAAACGACGCGAGATTCCGCGCGATATCACCGCCGGGCGTCTGCATGTCGCCGCGGACGCTGATGCCGAGATCGTTGTCTTCGATGTAGAACAGCATCGGCAACTTGAGCGTGGTCGCCATCGTCAGCGACGCCCAGAAGCCGCTCGTGGCCACCGAGGCGTCACCGCCCAGCGCCACACTCATGCAACCGGCGTAGCTCGCGTCCCCCAAACTGTCGCGATGATACATGATCGACTGCGCCCAGCCCGCCGCGGGGGTGTACTGCGAGCCCACGTCACCCGACATCGGCAGCACGGTACATCCCGCCTGATTCGGCAGGTTGCACACCACCCCGATGTCGCGACCGTCGCTGAATCCACCGGCGCGGCCGAGCGGGCTGCCGAACGCATCGGGGATCGACAGGCCAACGGAGAGCAGGAACGGACGCGAGCGGTAATACGCCCCCGCGCCGTCATGGGTGCCATTCATCAGCGAGCCCAGAATCACTTGCGCCATGTCATGGCCCCGCGCCGAGAACTGGTAGAGCACCAGATGCTCGCGTGGCACGGAATTGCGCAGACGATTCGTCGTCTCCTCAACGTCGTCGACCGAGCGAGACGCGAGCGTGTGGTAGGCGATGCGGCGCCAGTCGAACCCGGGGCGCGGAGTCGTCAGCGAAGCGGACGAGGCGCGGGTGGCTGGCCGGACAGCGGGCTTGGCAGGCATATGCTGTTAATCTGCCGAATGGGCCCCTCGATTGGGAGCGGAGTCGCCATCATTGCGGCGAGATGGCGACGGCATTGGCCCGCAGGACGCCGGCGAGCGCCCGTACGCGAGTGCAGGACGTGCAAATCTGAGGACGAAGACGCGAACCGTGTTCATCCCCCTCGCACGCCGTCGGAATGGTACTTTTCGGGATGTCCTCACCCACTCCCTTCCTTCTGATCGACCAGCGTGACGGTGTCCTGACCCTGACGCTGAATCGTCCCGACGTCCTCAATAGCTTCAATCGCGAGATGGCGGCGGGGCTCCTTGCGGCGCTCGAGGCCGCCGCGAGCGATGTGGCGGTGCGCGCGATCGTGCTGACCGGCGCCGGTCGCGGTTTCTGCGCCGGCCAGGATCTGGCCGAAGCGCTGCCGCAAGGCGACGGACCGATGCCGGACATCGGCGAGATCGTGAAGACCTGCTACAACCCGATCATCCGCGCCATTCGCACCATCGAAAAACCGGTGCTGTGTGCGGTCAACGGCATCGCCGCCGGTGCGGGTGCGAACTTAGCCTTCGCCTGCGACCTCACGATCGCCGCCGACGACATCAGCTTCGTGGAGAGCTTCGCGAAGCTCGGGCTCATTCCCGACACCAGCGGCACGTTTTTCGTGCCGCGCCTCGTGGGGACGCAGCGCGCGACGGGCATGTTCTTCCTGGCCGAGAAGATGCCGGCCGTGAAGGCGAAGGAGTGGGGATTGATCTGGGACGTGGCCCCAAAGGCGGAGCTCATGAGCACGGTGCAGGCAATGGCCGCATCGCTCGCAACTCAGGCCACGCGCGGCTTCGGGCTCACCAAGCGCGCGATGCTGACCAGCTTCTCGAATACCCTCGATGAGCAGCTCGAGGTCGAAGCGCAGGCGATGCATGAAGCGGGACGCACGGCCGACTACGAAGAAGGCGTGCGCGCGTTCCTCGAGAAGCGGGCGCCCGTGTACCGCGGAGCATGAACGCCATGACAACGAACGCGGAGAAGACCGCCGTGGGTGTGGTCGGTGCCGGCGCGATGGGGGCCGGTATCGCGCAGGTGGCCGCCGCGCACGGACACGCGGTGGTGCTGGCCGACGCGCAGCCGGCCTCGATTGCGCGCGCGCGGTCGGGACACGCGAAGGCGTTGGCGCGCGACGTGGAGAAGGGGCGTCTGACGCGCGCGCAGGCCGATGCGGTGCTGGCGCGCATCACGTACGTGGACGGCGTGAGCCCGGAACAGCTGACGGCGTTCGCCCCGTGTGGCGTTGTGATCGAGGCCATCATCGAGCAGCTCGCCGCCAAGCAGCAGCTGTTGCGCGCGCTCGAAGCCATCGTGGCGCCCACCGCCATGCTGGCGTCAAACACATCGTCGCTCTCCATTGCGGCGTTGGCCGGCTCGTGCGCAAACACCGAGCGTGTGGTGGGCGTGCATTTCTTCAATCCGGCGCCACTGATGCCGCTGGTGGAGATCATTCCGGCGATCACCACGTCGGACGCCGTGATCGCCGACGCCCGCGCGCTGGCCACGGCGTGGGGCAAGACCACGGTGCTCGCGGCCGACACGCCGGGGTTTCTGGTGAATCGCGTGGCGCGCTCGTTTTATGGGGAGTCGCTGCGCATTCGCGAGGAAGGCATCGCCGACTGCGCCACGATCGACTGGGCGTTGCGCACCGTCGGTGGGTTCCGCATGGGACCGTTCGAACTGATGGACTTCATCGGCCTCGATGTGAATTTCGCCGTCACGCGGTCGGTGTTTGAGGGCATGTTCCTCGATCCGCGCTATCGCCCCGCGCACGCGCAGCAGCGCCTCGTGGAAGCCGGCTGGCTCGGTCGAAAGACCCAGCGTGGCTTCTATGACTACCGCGACGGCGCGGTGCCGCCGGCGCCGCATGAAGATCCAGCGCTCGCGCAGCGCATCGTCGATCGCGTGCTGGCGATGCTCGTGAACGAAGCGGTGGATGCCGTGCATCTGCAGCTCGCCTCGGTGGACGACATCGAACTCGCCATGACGACCGGCGTGAACTATCCCCGCGGGCTGTTGCAGTGGGGCGACGAGATCGGTGCGCCGAACGTGCTGGCCCAGTTGCAGGTGCTGCAATCGGAAACCGGCGACGATCGCTATCGTCCCAGTGTACGCCTGCGCCGCGCGGTGCAGGCCGGGGCGTCACTGCGCGACGCACGGCGGTACTCGTGACCCCGCCCACGGCAGCCGACGTCGTCAATACGCTGATGGCGCGCGACCGCTTCTCGCAGTGGCTCGGCATCGAGGTGCTTGAGGCGGCCGTCGGTCGCTCGGTGCTGCGCATGACGATCCGGGACGACATGGTGAATGGCTTCGGCACCTCCCACGGCGGGATTCTGTTTTCGCTCGCCGACAGCGCGTTCGCCTTTGCGACGAACGCCGGTGGTGTGCTCAGTGTGGCCATCGACTGCACCGTCAGCTTCCCGGTGGCGGTGCGCCCCGGTGATGTGCTCACCGCGACGGCCATCGAGCAGAGTACGACCAAACGCCTGGCGTTCGTCGACGTGACCGTGCGCAATCAGGACGACGTGATCGCCGGCCACTTCCGTGGCACGGTGTATCGGACAGCCATTCCTCATCAGCTGTGATCTGACCACATGAACGACGCCTATATCATCGAAGGACTGCGGACGCCGATCGGCAACATCGGTGGCGCGCTGAGTGCGGTGCGCGCCGACGATCTGGCGGCGCACGCGATCGCATCGTTGCTCGCGCGGGTCGCCGAGACGTCCCCTGCGTTCGATCCGGCGCAGATCGCGGATGTGATCCTCGGCTGCGCTAACCAGGCGGGCGATGACAATCGCAACGTGGCCCGAATGGCGGCGCTGTTGGCTGGTTTGCCGGTCACGGTGCCCGGTGAGACGGTGAATCGGTTGTGCGCCTCGGGGCTGAACGCTGTGGCCAGCGCCGCGCGCGCCATCAAGGCCGGCGAGGGTGATCTGTACGTGGCCGGCGGCGTGGAGAGCATGACGCGTGCCCCGTATGTGATGTCGAAGGGCGCCACGCCGTTCGCGCGTGACGTGCAACTGTTCGACACGAGCCTCGGCTGGCGCTTCGTGAATCCGCGCATGAAGCAGTTGCACGGCACCGATTCGATGGGTGAGACCGCGGAGAACGTGGCGGCGCAGTACGGCGTGTCACGCGACGATCAGGATGCGTTCGCGGTGCGTTCGCAGCAGAAGGCCGCCGCCGCGCAGCGCGAGGGACGGCTGGCCGAAGAGATCGTGCCGGTATCGATCCCGCAGCGAAAGGGCGATGCGATGCTGGTGTCGCAGGATGAATTCCTGCGCCCCGATACGTCCATGCAGACCCTGGCCAAGCTCAAGCCGGCGTTCCGCCACGACGGGAACGGCTCGGTCACGGCGGGCAATGCGAGTGGGCTCAACGATGGCGCGGCCGCGTTGTTGATCGCCTCAGGCAGTGCGGCGTCGCAGTACGGCCTCACGCCGATGGCGCGGATCGTCTCGAGCGCAGCCGCCGGCGTGGAGCCGCGCATCATGGGCATGGGGCCGGTACCGTCCACACTATTGGCGCTCGCGCGCGCTGGCCTCACGCTCGCGCAGATGGACGTGATCGAACTTAACGAAGCCTTCGCCGCGCAGGGCTTGGCGTGTCTGCGCGAACTCGGCGTGGCCGACGACGACGCGCGCGTGAACCCCAATGGCGGTGCGATCGCCCTCGGGCACCCGCTCGGCATGAGCGGCGCCCGTCTCGCGCTCACCGCCGCCCGCGAGTTGCGTCGTCGCAATGGCCGCTACGCGCTCTGCACCATGTGCATCGGCGTAGGGCAGGGCTTCGCCATGATCATCGAGCGGGTCTGAGCGCCATGATCTACGCGTTTGACGGCTTCATTCCGGTCGTGCATGAGTCGGCCTTCGTGCATCCGCAGGCGTCGGTCACCGGCAATGTGATCATCGGTCGTGACGTGTACGTGGGCCCCGGCGCCGCCATTCGCGGTGACTGGGGCGGCATCGTGGTCGAGGACGGATGCAATGTGCAGGAAAACTGCACGATTCACATGTTCCCGGGTGTCGTGGTACGGCTCGAGGCCAGCGCACACATCGGTCATGGCGCGATCGTGCACGGCGCGCACATCGGCGCCAATGCACTGATCGGCATGAATGCCGTCATCATGGACAACGCCGTGGTGGGGGCGGGGTGTGTGGTCGGCGCGCTCTGCTTCGTGCCCACCGGCATGGAGATTCCACCGCGCAAAGTAGTGGTGGGGAATCCCGCCAAAATCGTGAAGGACGTGACCGACGAGATGCTGGACTGGAAGTCGTCGGGTACTGCGTTGTATCAGCAGCTGCCGGCGGCCATGCGCGCGAGTTGGCGCGCGGTGGAGCCGCTGCGCGAAATCCCCGTTGATCGCCCCACGCAATCGAGCGTGTTGAAGAACTGGAAGGACACCCGCGAGGGAGGAACTACGTGATGTACATGCTCAAGAACTATGCGCTGGGGCAGTGGGTCGAAGGCACCGGCCGCAAAACCGATCTGTTCGACGCGGTCACCGGTGACAAGATCGGCGAGTCGTCCAGCGACGGGCTGGATTTCAAGGCCATGATGCACTACGCCCGCTCGGTGGGCGGCCCGAAGATGCGTGCCCTCACCTTCCATCAGCGCGCGGCGATGCTCAAGGCGATCGCGAAGGTCTTGATGGAGCGCAAGGATGACTTCTACGCGCTGTCATACCTCACCGGCGCCACCAAGACCGATTCGTGGGTGGACATCGAAGGCGGCATTGGCACCTTCTTCGCATATTCCAGCCGCGGCCGTCGCGAGTTTCCGAACGAGTGCTTCCACGTGGAAGGCCCCACCGAGCCGTTGTCGAAGAACGGCACCTTCGTGGGACGCCACATCCTGGTGCCCATCGAAGGCGTGGCCGTCCACATCAACGCGTTTAACTTCCCGGTGTGGGGCATGCTCGAAAAGCTCGCCCCCGCGCTGTTGGCGGGTGTGCCGTGCATCGTGAAGCCCGCCACGGCGGGCAGTCATCTCGCCGAAGCGGTGTTCCGCACGATCGTGGACACGGGCATTCTCCCCGCTGGCGCCATTCAGCTGGTGTGTGGGAGCGCGGGCGACATGCTCGACCATCTCGAAGAGCAGGACGTGGTGGCGTTCACCGGATCGGCCGCCACCGGCCAGAAGCTCAAGAGCGGCGCGGCGGTGGTGAAGAACTCCGTGCGCTTCAACATGGAAGCCGACTCGCTCAACTGCTCTATCCTTGGTCCCGACGCGGTTCCGGGCACCGAGGAGTTCGATCTCTTCATCAAGGAAGTTACGCGTGAGATGACGACCAAGGCGGGGCAGAAGTGCACCGCCATCCGTCGCTCGATCGTGCCGGCGGGGCTCGAGGAGGACGTGATCAAGGCGCTCTCCAAGCGTCTCGCCTCCACCACCATCGGCGCGCCCACGGCCGAGGGGGTGCGCATGGGACCGCTGGCCAGCCGCGCGCAGGTGAACGCCGTGCGCTCGGCCGCCGAGATGATCCGACATGGCGCGGAACTGGTGTTTGGCGGCGGTGACTTCGACGTGGTCGGTGCCGACCGCGACAAGGGATCCTTCTTCGCCCCGATGTTGATGGTGTGCGACCAACCGCTCACACGTCTCGAAGCGCACGATATCGAGGCGTTCGGTCCGGTGAACACCGTCATGCCGTATCAGTCGATCGAAGAAGCGGTGCAGTTGGCGCGCATGGGCAAGGGTTCGCTCGTGGGCTCGCTGGTCACGGCCGATCCACAGGTGGCGCGCCGCGTCATTCTCGGCACGGCCGCGTTTCACGGCCGCATGCTGGTGCTTGATCGCACCAGCGCCAAGGAGAGCACCGGCCACGGATCACCGCTGCCGCAGCTCGTGCACGGCGGACCCGGACGCGCTGGCGGTGGCGAAGAAATGGGCGGCGCGCGCGGCGTGACGCACTACATGCAGCGCGTGGCGTTGCAGGGCAGTCCGAGCATGGTGACCGCCATTACGCGCGAATGGACGAAGGGGGCCGAGGTGCACACGGACGCCGTGCATCCGTTCCGGAAAACGTTCGACGAGCTCGCGGTGGGCGATACGCTCGTGACCGGCTCGCGCACCATCACGCTGGAGGATGTGGAGTCGTTTGCCGCCCTCAGCGGCGACCGGTTCTACGCGCACATGAACGACGACGATGCCCGCAGCAACGGCGTGTTCGATGGTCGCGTGGCGCACGGGTACTTCATCGTGTCGGCGGCGGCCGGCTTGTTCGTGGAACCGTCGCTCGGTCCGGTGCTCGCGAATTATGGCATGGAGAAGCTGCGCTTCACGAAGCCGGTGTATCCGGGCGACACCATTCACGTGCGGCTTACGGTCAAGCAGAAGACCGCCAAGGACACGCCCGAGGGGGGGATTCCGCAGGGTGTGGTGGAGTGGGATGTCGAAGTGATGAATCAGGACAACGAAGCCGTCGCGGTGTACTCGATTCTCACGTTGGTGCGGCGGGGCTGACGACCCGGGTTTCACTGGTCCACGTCTCAGCGTTTTCTCTTCCACCCACGCTTATGCCCAACACCGTTCCGTCCGCATGCACCGAGCGCGCCGCGCGTCGTGGCCGTCCGTCACGCGCACGCCGCGCCGGCGCCGCGTTGTTCCTGTGGCTCACCGCCGGCGCCGTGGCGGGCTGCGATGGCACCAGCGCGGCCCCGGCCGCCACGACCACGATCACCATTGGCGGGGTGTTCTCCGTGTCGGGCAACTGGGCCACGCTGGGGGTCACCAGCAAGGCTGCGATGGAGGTCGGCATCGAGGACGTGAATCAGTCGTTGGCAGCCTCCGGCAGCGGGCTGCGTTTCGCCGCCGACATTATCGACACCAAGCTGGACACCGCGCTTACCCTCGCCGCCGTGCGCGCCCTGAAGGCGAAGCAGGTGGAGGTGGTGCTGGGTCCGCAGTCGAGCGCCGAGGTGGCGGCGCTCAAGACGTTCGTCGATGCGAACGGGATGTTGGTGATCAGTCCGTCCAGCACGGCCGGGACGCTGGCGATCGCCAACGACAACATCTTCCGCCTCACACCGTCGGACACGCTGGAAGCCGTGGCGCTGGTGGCGCTCATGAAGGCCGACGGTGTAAAGACCGTGATCCCGTTCTGGCGCAAGGACGCCGGAAACGTGGGGCTGCAAGTGGCCACGCGGGCCCTCTTCGCCGCGGTCGGCGCCGTGAAGCCGGGCGTCGAGTACGCCGCCACGACCACCGACTACGCGGCGTCGGTGGCCGCGCTCAAGACGCAGGTGCAGGCGGCGATCGCCGAGCGTGGCGGTACCGCCGGCGTCGCGATTGCGCACGCCGGATTCGACGAGGTGGTCGACATCTTCAACCTCGCCTCGGGTGATCCCGTCCTCTCGGCGGTGCGCTGGTTTGGCACCGACGGCACCGCGCAGAGCGAGCCGCTGCGCAGCTACACCAAGGCGGCCGCGTTCGCGAAGCAGGTGAATTTCTGGACGCCCGTGCCTGGGCTCGATGGCACCGCGAGCGCGCGCTGGCAGCCCGTGGCCACGCGGATCGCGGCGGTGGCCAAGGCGCAGCCGGACGCCTTCGCGCTGGCGGTCTACGATGCCGTGTGGCTCACGGCGCAGGCGTATACGGCCACGGGAAGTCGGGGCAACCCTGCGGCGCTGAAGGCGGCCTTCGTGACGGCGGCCGGCAACTATTACGGTGCCACCGGATGGACGAAGCTCAACCCAGCCGGCGACCGGCAGTTCGGCAACTTCGACTTTTTCGCGATCACGCAGCCTACGACGGCCTACCGCTGGGATCTCGCGGCGCAGTACAACACCCAGAGCAACGTACTGACCCGCCGGTAGCACACCGCGGGTCGGCCACCCCGGCGGCCGCCGTCGCCGCTAACCGCACTTCGCCGCTAACCGCGCTTCGCCGCTAACCGCGCTTCGCCGCGCGCCCGTTGGTGGTCCAGATCACGATGACACCGCACCCGGCGTTGGTGCCGGCGAACTCGCCGGGCACGTCACTGGCGCCGGTGTAGACCTCGATCGCCTGAATATCGCGCACCGGGACGAGCGGGCCGAACATGTTATCGACCCGCTCGTCGACGACGTACTCGGGAGAACAGCCCAGCGGGGCGCGGGCCATTTGCACCAGGCAGGTCGATCCCGCACAGGAGTACCGGACCCCGCGCAGTGGGCGCATGGCATCCTGCAGCGTTGCAAACTGCCCCTCTTCGAGCTGGGTGCGGGTGAGGTACTGCCCGCGGCCGGTGGTGCGACGGCGCTCGAAATCGTCGAAGCGACGCCCGGCCGACATCGGGGCCGTGATCGGCACCGTGGCCAGTGTCTGGATTTTCGCGCTGTCGGCCGCCGACAGCACCATCCCGATCGGATCGAGCTCCAGATCACGCTCCATCACTTCCCGCTGGGCGAAGGCGAGCGTGACGGACCCTCGGTTATAGCCGGCGGCGCTCACGAGAAAGCGGTGAATCCCGACCTTGAGCCCGTCGATGCGGTAGCGGCCAGCGGAATCCGTCCGCACGCTGGCTCCGGTCGTGGTGGCGGCCACGGTGGCGTCGACCAAGGGGGCGCCCGACACCGCATCGAGGATTCGGCCGCGCAACGTGGCGGCCTGACTCGTGCCCGAGCCCACGCTCTGCGCCGTGAGTGGTCCGCCCAGAAGGGCGCCCGCCCCGATCACCGTGACGGCCAGCCGGACGCACCGCGCGCGTGCCGACGCGGCGACGTGATGCGGTGCGCGTCGTAAAGCCGACATAATAACTCCCAGATGGGGGGCGGCCGCGCTCATACACTCGTCCTGCGGGAAAGTTCGACGGCTGCTGACGGATCGATCCGATTCATAGTTAAGATATAGCCATGGTTCCAGACGGCTCGACACTGCGACGAGCCGCACCCCGCAGGGACGAACTCCACATGCAAGGAGCAGGAATGCATCACGTCACGCGGCGGTTCATCGCCGCCGCCGCCACCTTGATCTTCTTACTCAGACCCGACGCGGCGCAAGCGCAGGCGACGATGACCATTACCGGTCGCGTTACCTCGAATGGCCAGCCGTTGGGCGGTACGCAGGTCGGCATCGTCGAGTTGGCCGTTGGTGCGGTCACCGACCAGCAGGGACGCTACTCCTTCAGCATCGATCCGGCGCGCGCCAGCAAGCCGGTCAGCCTGCTCGCGCGCACCATCGGGTACCGTCCGATCCGTCGCTCGATCACGCTCACGGCCGGACGCAGCGAGCAGAACTTCGAGCTCGAGAAGGACGTGCTGAATCTGGAAACCGTCGTCACTACGGGTGTGTCGGAAGCCACGTCGCAGAAGAAGACGACGTTCGCGGTGGCCGCGGTCGACAATGCGCAGATCAAGGAAGCGCCGGCCTCGTCCCCGCTCGGCGCCCTCGCCGGCCGCGTGGCCGGTGCGAGTGTGACCGCCGTGAACGGCGAGCCGGGCTCGGCCCCGCGCATTCGTCTCCGTGGTCCGACGTCGCTCACCGGCAGCCAGGATCCGCTCATCATCGTTGACGGCACGATCTCGCGCCTCTCGCTCGCCGACATCAACTCGGAAGACATCGAGCGCATCGAAGTCATCAAGGGAGCCGCGGCGAGCTCGCTGTACGGCTCTGACGCCGCCAACGGCGTCGTGCAGATCTTCACCAAGCGCGGCGCGGCGCTGGCCGCCGGCCAGACCAGCGTGACGGTGCGCAACGAGTACGGCAGCAACGATCTTCGCAAGACGATCCCGAACAACTTCTCGCACCCGTACAAGGTCACGGCCGCGGGCGAGTTCGCGCGCGATGCCAATGGCAACCGCGTGCAGGAAGACGACAAGATCTCCGACAACTCGTACCCGAAGGTCTACGACCAGCTGGGCGAAGTGTTCCGCTCGGGGCAGTTCATGACGAACTACATCTCGGTCGGCCAGCGCAACGAGAAGTCGAACTTCAATGCGTCGTTCCAGAACTCGAAGGATCAGGGCATCGCGAATCTGCTGAGCGGCTACAACCGCCAGAACTTCCGCATGAACCTCGATCTCGAACTGCACCCCAAGCTCGACCTGCAGACGGGCGCCTTCTACGGCCAGTCGAAGGCCGATGCGGCCGACGACAGCTCGGGCGACGCCTTCTTCGGTCTCCGCTTCCTTGAGCCGAACATCGACCTGCTCGAGAACAACCCGAACGGCACGCCGTATAAGGCCGCGATTCGTCAGACGCCGGCCTCGGGCAACGTCAGCAACCCGCTCTACAACTGGTCGAACATCCAGAACCTGAACGACCGGAACCGCTTCACGGGTACGCTCAAGGTGCGGTACCGCCCCTTCCAGTGGCTCACCTACGAAGCCAACACGAACTTCGATCGTGGTTCGCGTGAACTGCGCTCGTACACGCCGCTCGGCTACATCGGCTCCACGGGCACGGTCAGCAAGGGCAGCATCTCGAGTAACGTCGACCAGACGAAGGCCTACAACCTCGGCAGCACGCTGACGGCCACCAAGGCCACGTCCTGGTTCACGAACACCACCAAGCTGGCGTGGGTGTACGAAGACCAGAACAACACGGGCACGAGCGTCTTCGCGTCGTCGCTCACGGTGCCGCGCGTGACCGAGTTCTCGGCCGCCTCGCGCGATCCCGAGAGTCCGATCATCCCGGGCTCGTACACGCAGCCGATCCGCAATCAGAACTTCTTCGCGATCACCACGTTCGACATCAAGGACAAGTTCATCGTCGACGGTCTCATTCGTCGCGACGAGTCCTCGCTGTTCGGCGCCGATCAGCGCTCGAAGCTCTTCAAGCGTCTTTCCGGCGCCTATCGCGTGTCGGAAGACTTCACGCTCCCCGGCGTCGACGAATTCAAGCTCCGCATGTCCTACGGCGAGGCGGGGCTCCGCCCGGTGTTCGATGCGCAGTACGAGCAGTTCGCCATTCAGGGTGGCAGCCCGGTCAAGATCACGCTCGGCAACCCGAATCTCCGTCCGGCCTTCTCGCGGGAAATCGAAGCCGGCCTCAACGTGAACTTCCTCAAGAAGTTCACCTTCGAGTACAGCTATTCCAGCAAGATCACCGACGACCAGATCCTGAACGTGCCGGTGTCGGCCGCCACGGGTTTCCAGTCGCAGTGGCTCAACGCCGGCTCACTTGGCGGCAAGACGCACGAAATCCTGCTTGGCGCGGTGCTGGCCAGCAAGAAGGATTTCCTCTGGCGTGTGAACGTCGCCGGTGACCGCACGCGTCAGGTGGTGCGCAGCCTCGACGTGCCGCCGTATCTGGTGGGCCCGGTGGGCAACACCACCATCTTCCGTCTCGCCGCCGGACAGCCGTTCGGCATCGTGTACGGCAGCCGCTGGCTCCGCTCGGCCGAGCAGGTGAACGAGATGATCGCCTCCAAGCGTCTCTCGGGGACGGCCGCCGACTACGTGCAGAACGAAGAAGGCTTCTACGTCGCCAAGAGCGCCTGGCGCACGGGCGCTGAGCGTCCGCTCAAGTTCGCTGACGCCACGGGCAACACGCTGTTCCAGATCGGCGACGTGAACCCCGACTTCAACCTGAACTTCAACACCCAGATGAACTGGAAGAAGTTCTCGGTCACGGCGGTGGTGAACTGGGTGCAGGGCGGTGACATCTACAACTACACGCGTCAGTGGCCGTTCTTCGACCAGCGCGACCCCGCCTTCGACCAGCGCGGCAAGCCGGAAGTCGAGAAGAAGCCGACCACCTACTACGCCACGTTCTACAACAACTTCGACGCCAACGACTACTTCGTGGAGAACGGCAGCTACGTGCGTCTGCGCGAACTGGCGGTGAACTACGAAATCCCGGCGTCGCTGGTCAAGCGCGTGGGCATGGGTGAAGGACGCACGGCGCGCCTCGGCATCGTCGGCCGCAACCTGTTCACGTCCACCAAGTACTCCGGCTACGATCCGGACGTCTCGGGTGGCGGGTCCAATCCGTTCGCGTATCGCGTCGACTACTTCACGTATCCGATCTTCAAGACGTTCACGTTCATGCTGGAGCTCGGACTGTGAGCGCCGCCAACCGGAGTTTTGAATTCATGCGAAATCGCACCCTCGCGGTCGGCATGGGGGCGCTGTTCCTCGCCGGCTGCAACACGCTCGACGTGGAGAACCCGAACGCGCCCGATTCGAAGCGCGCGCTGGCCGATCCGGCCGCCATCGAAGCGGTGGCCGGCGGAACTCTGCGGTCGTGGTTCAACACCTACGACGGCATGGAAGGCGGCGGTCCGCTCAACACGATGGCCCGCGCGTATTCGGCCTCGTGGAACAACTACAACATGAACTACTACTCGTCGATCGACGCCGATGGCACGCGCAACACCCGTGCCTATCAGAACGATCTGGCGTCGGCCGGTCGCTCCACGATGATCGGGTACTGGCAGGGTTATTACTCCACCCTGTCGTCGGCAGTCGATGTGCTCACGGCGATTCGCAAGAACAAGCTCGTGATCACCACGGCGGCGAATACCAAGCGGGCGGAGACGATCGCGCAGCTGATGCGTGGCGCCTCGCTCATGGGTATCGCGCTCAACTACGACAAGGGGTACGTGATCGACGAGAACACGGACCTCACCACGCTCGAGTACAAGACGCGCAAGCAGGTGCGTGATGCGGCGGTCGCTTCGTTCGCCGAAGCGGCGACGCTGGCCACGGCCAACACGTTCACCACGCCAAGCGGCTGGACCAACGGCACGTCGTACACCAACGTGCAGATCGCGCAGCTGGCGCGCACGATGGCAGCGATGACGCTGGCGTACTACCCGCGCACGCCGGAGGAGAATACGGCGGTGGATTGGGCGGCCGTGTCGGCGCTCGCTGCCGGCGGCATTTCGTCGGGCGCGAAGTTCGATTTCAACTTCACCGGCGATGGCTGCTCGTCGTGGTGCCATGAAATCCTGTATTGGTTCAACGCGTTCGATGGCGGCCGCGTGAGCACGCGCGTGGCAAACCTGCTCGATCCCGCTACGCAGCGCACGCCGTATCCGGCGGGTGGAAACGCCCGTCCGAATTCCCCCGACAAGCGTCTCGGCGATGGCTCCTTCGGGCCTGATGACGAAGACTTCTCGGGCTACTTCGGCGTGCTGCCCAAGACGGCGAAGGGCGGTTCCGACTTCGTGTACTCCACGGAAGAAATTTTCCGCCCGGATCGTGGCATGTACCATCAGTCCAACATCGGACACGTCCGGTACGACAAGTCTGGCGAGCAGTCGCCGAACGCGATCTACGGTGGCTTCGGTGTGGCGCCGGTGATCACCCGCAATCAGAATGATCTGCTCTGGGCGGAAGCCGAACTGCGTCGCTCGGGTGGCAACCTGACCACGGCCGCGAACCTCATCAACAACACGCGCGTCGATCGTGGCGGACTCTCGGCCGCGACCGCCGGTGAAGGGCAGGCGTCGCTGCTCACGAAGCTGATCTACGAGCAGGAAATCGAGCTGCTCGGCCTCGGCGCTGCGCCGTACTACCAGCGTCGTCGTGTGACCGGCGGCCTGCTGGTTGGTACGCCGCGCGAAATGCCGGTGCCGGCCAAGGAACTCGCCGTGAAGAACCAGGAGTTCTACACGTTCGGCGGCACGGGTCTCGCAAACAGCCCGACCCCGCCGTAATGCCGTGCACGCACCTGATCAGCAACTCGTGATCAGGTCGTGAGTACAGAGAGGCCGAGCGCATACGCGTTCGGCCTCTCTGGTTATTCCGGTGTCTTGTTGGTTTCTTATGCGCATGCCACTCCGTTCTCGTTCTCGCGCCGTCCGTCTGCATGCGGCCCTCGCGTGTTGTACGATGCTCGCCGCTTGTCGGGAGGGTGTTCCCGCCGCGGCTCGAACGGCGTCTGATTCGTCAGCGGCGCCAATTATGCCGGCTGTGCTTGCCCTCACGGTGGTCGCCACGCCGGGGCGGTGGGAAGCCCGTGCTGTTGGCGACAGCGCCATACGCCTGTTGGTCACGCCTCGTGGCGATGACCGCATGACCGCGCGCCTGTGTGGGCATCTGGTTACGCGCAGCATTGCCGCGGCGGCGATCCCCTTCGGGTTGCCCATCGATACCACGATGCCGCCGTTGGCGATCCGTTTGATCGATGGCGACAGCGTGAGCGGGATGCGCTACCTCGTCCCCGGTGCGCAGGGGACCTACCGCTTCGAGGGGGTCTCGCGTGATGGGTCACGCCGCGTCAGCGTGCGCTGGCCGATCACCTCCAACCCCGCCCGTCCCATACCGGCTGGTGTCGCGGATTCGCTGATCGAAGCGGCGGTGACGCCGAATCCGTACATGCTCGACAGCGCCATGCGCTCCGTGCGGCTTGGCACGAGCGCCACACAAAGGGACCTGAGTGCGCTGCCACCGGCCGACTCCGCGCGTGCGGTGGCGATGCCGCTGGTTCGGGACTTTCCCGACCAACCCTTTCTGCTCAGTGATGCCTGTCCGCAGGCAACCATCCTGTTACCGGTACTGGCCCGCGTCGACCAGAAATTGCGCGTTCCGGTGCGTCCCGGCGATCGGATCCGCGCGCGGGCATTGCAGGGCGAGGGCACGGTGCAGCTGTCGTTCGACGAAGCGCCTCCGGCCTCGACACCCCCCGCGGCGCGCGAAGCAATTCCCGAGGCGTCGTTCATCGCGTCCGACAGCGGACGGGTCACCGTGCGGGTGCGTGTTCAGGTGGTGCCGCGCGTGCAGCAAGCGGAGCAGAGCCTCGTGATTTCGGTGGGACGGACGTCAGCGAGGCGCAACGGCGGGACGTAGTTTCGGGTAGACCTTCTACCCACCTGTCCATGACATTCGCGCGTTCGCACATTCGCACACTTCGCGGTGCCCTCATCCTCGGTGCACTGGCGAGTCCGGCCCTCACGTGGCCGGTGTTGGCCGGTGCGCAGGGCGCCGGCAAAGCGACCATCGAGCAGTTCATGTCGCCGGCCTCGCCGCTCACACTGGCGTCGGCCGGGAAA
Source organism: Gemmatimonadota bacterium (assembly GCA_947461225.1). Lineage (GTDB taxonomy): Bacteria > Gemmatimonadota > Gemmatimonadetes > Gemmatimonadales > Gemmatimonadaceae > Gemmatimonas. The sequence continues at coordinate 18,969 of CANHJV010000035.1, forward strand.
GCGGACCGCATAGCGTGGATGGTGTACGATCGCGGCCTTCGCAATGTGTACACCGCGGCGGCGCCCGATTTCCGTGCCGTGCGCGTGACCAGTTTCCTCAAGGACGACGGCACCGACCTCTCGGATGTCGAACTGTCGGACGACGGCAGCATCATCGTGTTCGTGCGCGGTTCCGCGCCCAATCGCTATGGCTGGGTCGCCAATCCGTCGCACGATCCGAATGGGGCCGAACGCGCCATCTGGGCGGTGCGCTCCACCGGTGGACCGGCGTGGCGCGTGGCGCAGGGCGCCGCACCGGAGCTGTCTCCCGATGGCCGTACGGTGCTGTTCACGCGCGACGGGCAGATCTACCGCGCGCGGGTGATGCGCGGCGCGCCGGTGACCGCCATGGATACCGGCGGTGTGCCGTTCATTCAGGCGTGGGGACGCAACGGCACACCGAAGTGGTCGCCTGATGGTAAGCGCGTCGCGTTCGTGAGCGACCGCGAGAATCACGCGTTCATCGCCGTGTACGACGTGGCCACGCGCACGGTGAAGTACATCGCGCCGAGTGTGGACTGCGACGGAGGGCCCACGTGGTCACCTGACGGCAAGCGCCTGGCGTTCTATCGCCGGCCGGGCACGCCGTTCGGCAACCAACAGCAGCGGGGTACCGGCGGTATCGGCAATCCGGCTGGCCCAGCGGCCAATCCGAATGCCGCCCCTGTGGTGGGCAATCCGTCGGGGGGGTGCGCCGCTGGACCGGGTGGTGGTGGCGGCGCGGCTCGCGTCGGGATGGAGGGGCGCCAGGACACGGCACGCGCCGGACTGCGCCGCTCACCCGGCTTTTACACGGCCGCCTTTGCCGCAGGCCACACGCTCGAACTCATGATCGCCGACGTGACCACGGGGGATGCGAAGCGGGTGTGGCGCAATGCCCCGCGCGACAGCGTGTTCACCTCGCTTAACAACATGGCGTGGGCCGGCACGAGCGTGATCTTTCCGGTGAATGTGCCGAAGGACGAGTGGGACCGCTGGTACAGCATTCCGGTCGCGGGCGGCGATCCCACGCTGCTCACCACCACGGACGGTATGATCGAAGACGCCACCTCGGTGGCGTTGTCGAAGGACGGCGGCAACACGCTGTACTACAGCACCAACGCCACGGATATCGAGCGTCGGCATATCTGGGCCGTGCCCACGTCGGGTGGCACGCCGCGCCGGGTGTCGAGCGGGGAGGGCATCGAGACGTATCCGCAGCCGCTGGCCAGTGGCACGTCGCTGGCGGTGATCTATTTCGATGCGAAGACACCGGCGTCGATCGCGATCGTTCCGTCGGCCGGTGGTGCGCCCAAGCGGGTGTTCCCCACGCTGGCCGCGAGTTTTCCGACGGCCGCGCACGTGGTCCCGGAAATCGTGAAAACGAAAGCGGCTGATGGGCTCGAGATCAGCAATACGCTGTTCATGCCGAAGGATATGAAGCCCGGTGAGAAGCGTCCGGCGTTGATCTTCGTGCATGGTGGGCCGCGCCGACAGATGATGCCCGGGTACCACTACATGCAGTTCTATCACTGGGCCTATGCCGTGAATCAGTGGCTGGCCGATCAGGGCTATGTGGTGCTGTCCATCAACTACCGCAGCGGTGTGGGCTACGGAAAGAGCTTCGCGAATGCGCCGAACACGCAGGGACGCGGCAACTCGGAGTATCAGGACGTCGTGGCTGGCGCGAAGTATCTACAGGGGCGCGCCGATGTCGATCCCACGCGTGTGGGCATCTGGGGACTCTCGTACGGTGGCCTGCTCACCTCACAGGCACTGGCGCGCAACTCCGACATCTTCGTGGCTGGTGCCGATCTCGCCGGCGTGCACCTGTACGGCAACGTGATCGATACGGCCAATCTCGCCTTCAGGTCGAGCGCCGTAGGTGCCATCGACGGATGGAAGTCACCGGTATTCCTGGTACATGGCGACGACGATCGCAACGTGGACTTCGCGCAGACGGTGGGACTCGTACAGTTGCTCCGCGCCCGCGATGTGTATCACGAACTCATCGTCGTGCCCGATGATTTGCACGAGTCGATGCTGCACGCGAACTGGATCGACACCTTCGACCGCATGGGCGTATTCCTCAAGCGGTTCGTGTGGAACAAGGAGAAGGCGCCGAGTATGAAGCAGTAAACGTTATTTTTTCGTACCAGCGATGGCTCCCGCCGCGCCGGCCCGTCGTGGATCGGCGCCGGCGGTGACCACCTTGCCATCAATGCGCACGGCCGCCCCGTAGCCTTCGCGCAGTTCGCCGGGTAACGACACGAAGTTGATGTCGTAGCCCAACGCGCGAAGGCGCGCGATCACTGTGGGTGAGAAGCCGTCTTCGAGCTGTAACGTGTACGGTGCCGGCGTGGCCGGCGCCGCCCCCGGTGCACCGCCCCCACCCGGCAGATATCGCGGCAGTTCGAGCGCGGCTTGCGGCCCCAAGTTGTAGTCGAGCGCGCCGAGCAGCGTTTGGTACACGGCCGACGTGATCCACGCGTTGCCGGCAGCCCCCACCGCGAAGAACGGTTTCCCGTTCTTGTAGGCGATCGTGGGCGCGAGGGTGCTGCCATGTCGTGCGAACGGCAACCTCGAGCCGTACTGCGTGGCGTCGGTGCCGTAGCTGGTGAGTTTGTCGTTGCTCAGAAAGCCGAGACCGGGCGTGACGTAGAAGTTGCCACCCCAGGTGCCGAGGGTTTGCGTGACCGACACCGCGTTGCCCTCGTTATCGGCCACGGCAAACGAGGTCGTGCCGGCCGCATGGCACACCGTCATCTCGGCCGCGTGCTCGTCGCCACAGGGGGATTCGGCGGCGCGTGCGACGCTCGTGGCGAGGTCGGCTGCATCGGCCGGCTTGGTCGGGACGGCTGCGGGCGTCGCTTTCGGTAAACACGGCAGCGTATCACCGCGCACCGACGCCGGCGTGAGTGCCTTGTTGGCGTCGAAACAGCGCCACCGCAGTCGCGCCGTGTCCTTGTCCACGATGGGCGCCACATCGATCGGCCACATCGCGGGATCGGCGATGCGGTTGCGCGACGACGGCACGAGGAACCACGCCGAAAGTGCGGCGTGCAGCGATGCCGGATCGTCGGTGTACCGCTTTCCCGTGCGCGACGGGGCAGGTGACTGCTCCAGCAGATTGAGCCGCGCCACCAGTTCGGCGCCGCCACTCACCGGCGGTGCGCTGGAGTAGATCGTGTAGTTGCGATAGGTCCCACTGATCGACTCACGCTCGGGCGCGAAATAGCGCGCGAGATCCGACAGCTTCATCGCGTTGCCTTTGCCGCGCAGATCGGCCACCCACTTGGTGGCCACGTCGCCCTTGTAGAAGCCATCGGCACCCTTGGCCGCGATCTGCTCCAGCACCCACGCCAAGTCGGGATTTTTGAGCGTGTCACCGGCCACCAGCGGCTGCCCGTTGCGGAAGAAGAGCGCGCGGCTCCCCTCGTACTTGGCGAAGTGCTCGCGTTCGGTGGCGAGGGTGGTGGCGAGCCCCTGACTCACCACGTAGCCATTGCGCGCCGCGCGAATGGCGGGCGCCAGCAAGTCCGACCACGGTACCTGCTTGCTGCCGTACTTCTGCCACGCGGTATACATGCCGGCCACGGTGCCCGGCACGTTCACCAGCACCGGGCCGTCGCTCGGATACCGACCATTTACCAGCAGCGACGTATTCGTCAGTCCGCCTTCTTCCGGTACACGGCTCATGAACTCGATCACGGTGGGTGTGGCGCGGCCCTTGAGCGCGATCACCATCTCACCGTAGCCGGCGATGCCACTCGCATCGGGTTCCACCACGCCAAGCGCGAAGCTCACCGCCACGGCGGCATCGATCACATTACCGCCGCGGCGCATGATCTCGAGTCCAGCTTCGGTGGACACCGGATGCGCGCTGGACACGCCGGCGCGTCCCGTGGCGTCGGCGCGCAGCGGCGGACGCGCCTGCTGTGTGTCGTACAGCACCTGCTGCAGTACGCTGTCGTTGGCGGCGGCCAGTGCACGCGGGCGGTGCGACGTGCGTACCGCCTCCCACCGTGCGCGACGCGATGTTGCGTCGGCCCCGCTGAAGTATGTGCGCGCGAGGCGCTCCCACAGCCGGTCGAAGGCGGCCGCGTTGCGTTCGGCGCGCGCATCGGGCACGGCGGTCACTGCGGCCACACGACCGGCATCGGGCGCTGCCGGTGCCGGAACCCGCACCATGACGCCACCGCTTCCTGGAAACGTGGTACCGGCGAACCGTTCGGTGGCGCTGCGGTCGAGTCCACGATCGGGGTCGCCGTTATAGCTCACCACCACCTCTGCATACTCGGCGATCGTGATGATCTTGCCGTCGGGCGACCAGTCCACATCGCCGTGCGCCTTCGATACGAGATTGCTGTACGTGCCATCGGGCGCCACGGCGTACACGCCGCTCCGCATCGAGATCGCGAGTCGCCCATCGGGCGACCAGTCGAGCGCCTCAACGGTGGCATCGCTGCTCGCCGTGGTCTGGGCGCCGCCTTCAATCGTGCGCACGATCACACGGCGCCCGGCTTCGTTGAGCACGATGAAGGCCACTCGTTTTCCATCCGGAGATATGCGCGGTGCGCGCTCCGTCTGCTCGGTGCTCGAGAGCCGCTTCTCGGTGCCATCGACCTCACGCAGCCACACCCGCGTGGCGCCACCGCTGCCCCGCACGAACACGATCCGACCATCGGGGCCGATACTTGGCGCCATCTCATGCGCCGCACTCGTGGTGAGTCGCACCGCGGTGCCGGTCGTTCCCAGTGGCATGCGCCACAGGTCGTAGTGACCGGTGGAATCCGACGCGTACACCACGGCGCTGCCGTCGGCGGTCCAGGCGGGATCCCGATGCCACGCCGATCCGCTGGTGAGGCGCACCACCGCACCGCCGGGCGCACGCTGGAGATACAGGTGACCGTCGTGGGCGAATACCAGCGCGCCACTCGAGGAGACGGCTGGCTGACGCGCGCCGCGAAGTCCGGCGCTGTCCGCCTGAGCGGTTGCCTGCGTGGCCAGCGTAGCCGCAAGCAGCAACGGCGAGAGAAGCGACGGAAGCATCACGGGCGGCGAGGAGTGGAAGTGGTGGAGCGGCGCACGACGATCGATTCGATCACGTCGCCTTCCTGCACGCGATCGATCAGGTCGAGGCCACGGGTGACGTTGGCGAACACGGTGTAATCGTGGTCGAGACGGAAGTTGTTCACGAGGTTCACGTAGATCTGCCCGTCGCCGGTGTCGCGACCACGCGTGCTGATGCCGAAGCTCCCGCGCGCGTTGCGGGCGAGGCCGACTTCATCGCGCATGAAGCTATCGGTGATCGGGTCGTACTCGTCGGCGCCGGGGCTTCCACCCTGAATCACGAAGTTGGGGACGATGCGATGGAACGTGAGGCCCTTGAACTTTCCCGCGCTGGCCAGTGTGGCGAATGTGTGCACGGCCATTGGTGCCTCCTCGAAGCGGAGCACCAGTTCCACCTCGCCGATGCCCCGGAGGCGCATCGTAGCGGTTGCACCATCAAGGCCGGCCAACTGCTCGGCCGTCGGAAAGGCCGCGGGTTCGTACCGCGTGGTGGTGGGCGCGACCGCGCTGCCGGTGAGCTTGGTGAGATGCTGTGCGGCCGCGCTGGCGATGGCCGGATCCGGGTCGCTCAGTCGCTCACGCAGCCAGGCCGTACTCGGAGCGTCGGCCGCTTCGCCAATGCGCTCCAGCAGCGCCGCGCGCGGATCGCGAAGGCTCACACGCTGCATCGCGGTGAAGCGATCGAAGGCGGCGCGCAGCTGTGGTAGTGCGCCGGCAAGCATGGCATCACCCTTGAGCTGCGTCGCCGCCGCGAGTGCGAGGCCCGCATGATCACTCGTGAGTGCCCGCATCGCCTGCTCGCGCGTGGTCATGGCGGCAATGGCCACGTTCGGCTCCTGGTCCACCGCCAACGTGCGCAGCGTTGCGCTGTCCTTCAGCAGCTTGGCCGCGTTGGCGGCGTACACGCGCGCCTGCCACGTAGTCGAAGCGGCCAGTCGAGAGACCACCGCGGCCGCACGGACCGGCGCCACCTTCGCCAGCGACACGGCGGCATGCGCCTGGTGACGCCACGCGGCACCGGCACGGCTCGCGCGGTCGAGCGCCGCCAGCGCCGCGGCGTCGGTGCACTTCTGCTCGCCGAGCAAGTCGATCGCCAGCAGCGCCACATGCTCGCTGCCATCGCGCACGTGGGTGGCGGCGCGGGCGCAGGTGCCGGCCACGCGGAGCGCCTGCCACCGCACCATCGGCGCAGGGTCGTTTACCCATATGCGGCCAAGGGCCACGGCGACGCGGCGCACCTCGGGGCTCGTGTCGCGCAGCGCGACGGCGACTGTCGCGGAATCGCGATCGTTCGCGGCGGTCAGCGCCAGTAACAACAACTGCCGCGTCTCCGACGCGCTGTTGCGCTGTACCGCCTCGCGAATCGCCCGCAGCGTCGCCGCGCTCGGCGCTGCCGTGCGCGCGGTACGACGCAACAAGGACTCGAGGCCGCGAGCAGCACCGGAGCGCACGACCGCGCTGCTGTCGCGCAGTCCATCGGTGAGTGTCTGGGCCGTTGTCGTCGCGCTGTTCGGATTGCGGCCGAGCGTTTCGTAGATGGCCGCGCGAACGGCGACGTCCGTTTCGCTGGGCAGGAGTTCGGCCAAGGCATAGCGCGAGCGCATCTGACCGAGCGCATTCACGGCCTCACGTCGTACCAACGCCGATCTCGCCGTAAGCAGCGGGATCAGCGTCGGCTCGAAGGCACTCTGTTCAAAACGTCCGACCGCCCGTGCGGCGAGCGTCTGGCGCACGGGATCCCCACTCGCCAGCGCCGCGTCAATCGCGCGCATGTCCGCACCGCGCGCATGCTCCGCCCGCAACAACTCGTAGGTCGTGGTCGGAAGCGGTGTCTGAGCATGCAGTGGAGCACTCAGCCGAGTGCTCGCCGCCAAGAGAACGATCGGGATGAACAGCCGCATACACATGTCCGGGAAGGGGTCCACGCCCAATATGGCCCGCGGTCGGCCCCCTCGCCTCTTCCGCGCGGATCGGGCGAACACTGTGTGCTCGCCTTACGTATCCTTCAGGTCGTCCCGCCCTCCCTCAACTCTCCCCCTGGAGCAACCATGCGATCCTTCGGGCTCGCCCGCTTGTCCCTCGCCGCGTCCCTCTGCGGCCTGGTCTCGCTTCCCGCGCCGCTCTCCGCGCAGGGTGCGGCCAAGACCAACCAGTACGGCAATCCGGCCACGCTGAAGCCGGCGCCGACCAAGGCGGCCATCGACGTTCGTGATCTGCAGATTCGGCTCTATCAGTTTGCCGACGACTCCATGCTCGGCCGTCAGGTGGGCCGGGTGGGCAACAAGAAGGGCACCGACATGATCGCCGCCGAGGTGAAGCGCCTTGGGCTGCTGCCAGCGGGTGACAACGGCACGTACTTCCAGACGTTGCCGTATCACCTGCGGAAGTTCACCGACCACTCGCGCCTTACGGTCGACGGGAATCCGATCGCGTGGAACACGGGCTTCCTGGCCGTGCCGGGACTGCGCGCGCCACGTCCCATCGCGGGGGTCGAGGTGGTGTTCGGCGGGACGCAGGGCGACTCCACCACACAGATCTCGGCCGCCGATGCCGCCGGCAAGTTCGTGGTGTTGCTGCCCAATCCGAACGGCGCCCGTGGCGGACAGGGGCAAGCCTTTGCCGTGCGCGGCGGTGGGGCGCCGGCCCGCTCACGTTTTGACGATGCCGTGGCCATCGCCACGATCGACCTCGACGCCCTCACGCCGGCCCAGCGCGTCGCGCTCAACGAGCCCATGGTCGCCACGTCGAGCGCCCCGGGACGTGCCGCTCCCGCGGGTGCCGCGCGCGGGCCGGTCGACTCCATCGCGCTACTCAAGACGCAGCTCGCCGCCTTGCAGCCGCAGGCCACGATCCGCCTCACGCGTGACGCCGCCGCGCGCTTGTTCAATCGCACGAACATCGACGGTCTTTCCGCGGGGCAGAAAGGCGGGACTGTGACCGCGTCGCTCGATTTCGTGGAAACGCCCACCGATTGGGCGCGCAACGTGGTGGCCGTCGTCCCCGGCAGCGATCCGGTGTTGAAGTACCAGTATGTCGCGATCGGCGCTCACAACGATCACGTCGGCATCACCACGCCCGTGGACAAGGACTCGATCCGCGCCTTCAACATCGAGAAGAACAAGCTCCTGCTGGCCAACAACATGCAGGGACTGGGGCCGGAGATCCTGACCACGATTCGCGTGAACATGGACAGCATCCGCAAGGTGCATCCCAAGGCGCGCCTCGATTCCATCAACAACGGCGCCGATGATGACGGATCGGGCTCGATGGGCGTGCTGGAGATCGCCGAGTCGATGATGGCGATGCCGGTGAAGCCCAAGCGCTCCACTCTGTTTATCTGGCACACGGGCGAGGAAGGCGGCTTGGTGGGTTCGGCGTTTTTCACGCGCAATCCCACCGTGCCCATCGACTCGGTGGTGGCACAACTCAACGTGGATATGATCGGCCGCGGCCGCGCTGAGGATCTGCCCGGTGGTGGTCCCGATTATGTGGGCGTGGTGGGCTCGTTCTTCGACTCAAAGGACCTGGGCGAAACCGTCAAGACGGTGAACAGCAAGCAGAGCAAGCCGCTCACGTTCGACTACAAGTTCGATGAGCCCATTGCGTGGAGCGGCTACAACAACATCTACGGCCGCAGTGATCACTTCAATTACGCGCAGCAGGGTGTGCCGATCGCGTTCTTCTTCACTGGATTGCACGGCGATTACCACCAGCGCAGCGACGAACCGGAGTTCATTGACTATCCGCACTACGCCAAGATCGCGAACTACATCAAGGATCTCGTGGTGGACGTCGGCAACGGCCCGCGTCCGCGGTTGAATGGCACGAAGCCCGCGAAGCCCCGGGTGATCGTTCCGTAAGCGCACGTCGGGGGGCAGGGGGAAGACACGCGGGGCCCGGGAGTGATCTCCGGGCCCCGTGGTGCTATCGCAGCTTCGACACGCGCAGCGAAAAAATGTGCGAGTTCATGCCGGGATTGGCGCCGCCCATGCTGGCGTTCGACAGATGGTGCAGCTGATAGCCAACGGCCACCGCCTGTGTGTTCCCGAGGTGCCGCTCCAGAAAGAGCCCCGGCGCCACGGTAAAGTTGGCCTGCGTGGCCTTGCCGTACGGCACGACGCGCGAGAACCACGCCACGCCCGACGTGACGTTGAGCAACAGGTGCGTGTTCGCATTGAGCGACAAGGCGGCCTCGGCCCCGAGCGGGGCGAAGCCGATGCCGTACGAATCTCGGACCGCATACCGCTCGAGTCGCCGCGGATCATTCGCCTCCGTGGGGTCCACGTCCGGCGTCGGGACGCGATGGGGCGGGGCACCGGCGGTCACCAGCATGGCCGGCATGATCTCACCCAGCCACGCCACGTGCACGCCGCGTACCGTGAACAGCGGCCGAGACACCTGGACGGCCAGCGTACGGAACGCGCCATCGATCGTCTCGTTGTGCGACGCCGTGCGCGTATCTACCGCCCCGCTGAGCAGCAGGCTGACGTGCGGGCGTTGGGCCGCTACCTGCGCCGACAGCGCAGTCGGATGGCTGAGCGACAGCAGGATAGCGAGTCCGATGCCCGGTAGGGTATGGCGAGCGGAGAAGGACATCCCGACGGAGCTCCTGGAAAGTGGGTCGGCGACGCGTACGCGGGAATGATCATACCGAGCGCGGCCGTGGGGGAAGGTCCAGCTGGGATCGTTTTCAGGCCCCGGATACTTTACCAAGATGCGTACTCTGTCCGTCGTTTTCTTGCGAGCGCGAATGATCATGCACGCGCTGTTCGTGCTGGGCGTCGTCGCGCCTGCGGTCGTCATGGCACAGTCCACCGGCACCATTTCCGGCCGCGTGGTCAGCGCTGCCACCCGCGAGGCGATCCCCGGCGTGGTGGTGCGGTTACCGGCCACCGCATCCGGCACGGTCATCGCGGCGCTCTCAGATTCCGTCGGCGCTTTCGTCTTGCGCGACGTCCCCGTCGGCGTGACCCGGCTTGAACTGCGCCGGCTTGGCTTCGCGCCGGTGGTGCGCAGCGACATCGTGGTGAGTACGGCACGCAGCACCGAGGTGCTGGTTGAGCTGACGCCGGTGGCGACCGAGCTGGCCTCGGTGAC
>CANHJV010000036.1 GCA_947461225.1 Gemmatimonadota bacterium
GGCCGCACCCGCCAGCAGATGGACGCGGCTCGCGTCCGCGAGGTAGTGCGCGTCAGCGATCAGCGTGCCGTCGCGGTCGATGAACAGCGCGGGCACCGCGATCGGCTCCACTACCGACGTCCGCGTGTATCGCGCCGCACGGTGGTCGTGCCACGCCGCACCGCGGTCGTATCGCGCCGCACGCTGGTCGTATCACGACGCACGGTGGTCGTATCACGCCGAACGGCCGCGGAGTCTCGGCGGACGGCCGCGCTGTCGACCTTTGGCGCTTTGGGCGTGCTGAACGTACGACTTGGCGACCTCACCGTGCCGGAGAGGCTGCGAATCTTCTGTACCTCGACCCGGAATTGGGTCTGCGGCGGGAGCAGTGTGTCGAAGAGCACAAAGACTTCGTCGAAGACCGGTGGTCGTCGCATCTTCGGCGGCGGGGTCGTGTCGATCGGCGCGAGCACGCGACCGCGGCGAGCCGCGGCGACCCGACGCGCTTCACGAGCGGTGCGCTCCGTGCGGTCAGCGGCCGCCACACTATCGGCTCGACGGACGCGGGCAAGCGAATCACTTCGGGCCCGTAGCTCCGGGGTCGAATCCTTGCGCGCCGCCACACGGGCGATGGAATCGCGCTTCGCGCTGGCCAGCAGCGAATCGGCCAAGGCGCGCTGCGCTGGCGTGCGGATCACGCGTACCCGAACGACCGACGAATCCGCTCGCTTCACGACGATGGATCCAGGATCGAACAGCTGCGTGGGCGGGTAGGGCTTGTCGAAGGTGACTTTCACCCCGCCGCCACTGTCCACCAGCGCGACGTCGGCAATGCGCAGCCCGACCGTATCGTGGCCGAAGGCGTACAGTTCGGCTGACGCGGCCTGGGTCAGGGTCACACTGGTCGTGTCCCAAATCTCCAGCGGATCGAGCGAGCGGTTACTGTTGCGGTCGTCGTACGCCCGCAACGTGTACTGGCCTGATGGGACATAGCGCAAGTCAAAGCGTCCGACCGAGTCGCTCACGACTTGATACGTCGTGCTGTCCGTCGCGATCGCTTCGACGACGGCGCTGATCATCCCTTTGGATTGCCGCCAGTCGAAGGCGACCCCGGTGATACTGGTGCTCGGAATGGCGCCGCCCGTGCTGAACACCACGCGGATCGTGCTGTCGATCTCGTTGTTGCGCAGATCCTGCAGGCCGCGCTTGACGACCACCGAATACACGGTGTTCGGCTTCCAGCCCTTCGACGGGCGGATCTCGATCTTCGAGCGCCCCCAATCCACTTTGGGCACGCCACTCTTCGGGCTGATGAACACGAGATCCGCGATATCCTTCGCGCCCTTGGGCGATTCGCTGATCACTTCATCGAACTGCAGCACCACGGCTTTGGGTTTGGCGCCCACCGTGTTGTTCTGCGGCGACACTTTCAGCACGAGCGGTGGCGCCAGGTCCGGTGGCCCACCGGGCGGCGCCGACTGATTGGCGCAGCCGCTGAGCAGCAGGAGCGCGGCCGCCCGCAGCGCGACGGCCTTCATCGCGGTCCTCACGCGCCCAGGCTACCGAGCTTGGTGCGCATCAGTGTGCACCGCGACCGCCACTCTTCGGCCTTGGCGCGCTCCGCCTCCACCAGCGCCGGCGGGGCCTTGGCCACGAACTTCTCGTTAGCCAGACGGCCGTCGAGCGCGTTCAGTTGCGTCTCGAGCTGTGTGAGCTCCACCTGCAAGCGCTGCTTCTCCTTGTCGAGATCGACCATGCCGGCCAACGGCACGACCAGTTCCACGCCATCACGCAGCAACAGCTGCGCCGAAGCGCCCCCGGGGTTCTCCGACGCCATCGCCACCCGCGCGCGCGCCAGCGAGCCGATCGTGTCGCGCTGCGCGTCCAGCACCTCGGCGAGCCCCGCCGGCGCCACGAGCATCGCGTCCACCCACGCGCCGGGATTGACGTTGTACTCCGAACGCACGCTGCGGATCGCCTGCACCGCGTCGCGGGCGTACTCGAAGGCCTGCGCTCCGGTCGAGGTCGCGCCGTCCGCGCGTCGCGAAACGGGCCACGCCGCCTGGGCCAGGAACGCGCCCTCGGGGGTGTTGGGTAGCTGCTGCCAGAGCGCTTCCGTGATGAACGGTACGACCGGCTGCAGCAAGCGCAGCGCGCCGTCGAACGCGTGCGCCAGTACCGTGCGCGCGACCTCGCGATCCTCGCCTTCGGTCGCGTACAGGCGTGGCTTGAGCGCTTCAAGATACCAGTCGGCCAGCTCGTTCCACACGAAACGCCGCGCCGCCTCGGCGTACTCCGAGAGTCGCAAACCGCGCCCGCGTTCGGCATCGGTCCACGTTCGACCGTCGGCCGGACGCGGCGGACCCAACGCGGCGTCGCAGTCGAGAATGGCCTGGTCGAGACGATCGAGAATCCACTGATCGGCCGCGGTGAGTCGCTCCGGCGCAATCGACGACAATGGCTGCAGCGGCTCGGTGCCCACGCGCGACAGCAGGAAACGGCCGATGTTCCAGAGCTTCGTACAGAAGTTACGGCCGGGGGCGAACGACTTCTCGAGGTCGGTGGGGTCGAGCATGACATCCACGCCGAGACCGAGGCCAGCCGTCATGGTCCAGCGCAGCGCATCGGCGCCGTAGAGCTTCACGACGTCCAACGGATCGATCCCGTTGCCCAACGACTTCGACATTTTCTTGTGCTGCATGTCGCGCACCGTACCATGCAGATACACGGTATGGAACGGTGTTTGGTCGAGGAACCAGCACCCCGACATCACCATGCGCGACACCCAGAAGAACAAAATTTCCGGTGCGGTGACCAGCACGTCGCCTGGATAGAACGCCTTGAGGTCGGGCGTTTCATCAGGCCAGCCGAGGGTGGAGAAGGGCCAGAGCCACGACGAGAACCAGGTGTCGAGCACATCCTCGTCCTGACGCACCGTGCCATGACACGAGGGGCACGTGGTGACATCGGTGCGCGACACGATCGGATCTTGCGAGCAGGTCGGGTTGTCGCAATACCACACGGGCACGCGGTGCCCCCACCAGATCTGCCGCGAGATGTTCCAATCGCGAATGCCTTCCAGCCAGTTCACGTACACGGCTTCCCAACGATCGGGCAGAATGCGCAGCTGACCGCCGCGCAACACGTCGAGCGCCTTGTCGGCGAGCGGACGCATGCGCACAAACCACTGGTCGGACAGACGCGGCTCGACCACCGTATCACAGCGATAGCAGTGACGCACCGCGTGCGCATGCGGCTCGATCTTCACCAACGCGCCCTCGGCCTCCAGCAGCGTCACGATGGCGGTGCGGGCCTCGGCACGATCCAGCCCCGACAACGCGGCCGGCACCCGGCCTACGGCGTCTTCCACTTCCCGGACGATGCCTTCGGCATCGATGACGACCGGCATGGCCAGGTTGTGGCGCTTGCCCACTTCGAAGTCGTTCGCGTCGTGCGCCGGCGTGATCTTCACGGCGCCGGTGCCGAACGCGGCATCGGTGTACGTGTCGGCAATGATCGGAATGCGCACGCCGTTGATCGGGAGCACGACGTCCTGACCGATCATCGCGAGATAGCGTTCGTCTTCGGGGTTCACGGCCACAGCCACGTCACCGAGCATCGTTTCCGGGCGCGTGGTGGCCACGGTGATCGACTGCGTCGGGTCGTCGGCGAGCGTGTACTTGAGGTGGTAGAGCTTGCCCGTGGTGTCCGTGAACTCCGCCTCTTCATCCGACAGCGAGGTGCCGCACCGCGGGCACCAGTGGATCACGCGGTGTCCCTTGTACACGAGGCCGTCTTCGTGCAGGCGCACAAACGCTTCACGCACCGACTTCGAGAGGGCGGGGGAGAACGTGTAGGCGGTGCGTGACCAGTCGGCGCTGGATCCGATCGCCTTGAGCTGATTCAGGATCTCGCCGCCCGTGTGGTCCACGAACTGGGCCACCTTCTCCACGAACGGGCCACGGCCGAGGTCGAAGCGGGTCTGTCCGTGGGCGGCTAACTGTTTTTCCACCACGTTCTGCGTGGCGATGCCGGCATGGTCGGTGCCCGGCAGCCAGAGTGCTTCATCGCCGGCCATCCGGCGCCAGCGGATGAGCACATCCTGCACGGTGTTGTTGAGGCCATGCCCCATGTGCAGCACCGCCGTCACATTGGGCGGTGGGATCACGATTACGAACGGCTCGCGCGTGGCGGCGCGTTCGGCATCGGCAGTGAACACGCCGTGCTCGGTCCACTTGGCGTACCAGGTGGACTCCGTAGCGGCAGCGTCGTAGGTGGTCGGCAGCGGATTCGTATCAGGCGCAGTCATGGCCCAAGATAACACGGGTCAGCCGGCGACTGGCCCACCCGGCGGGGTTCCGTGGAGCGCCGACCGCCATCGCCGACCGCATCGGCTACCGCCGATGCGGTGTCTCGTACTGCGCCGACCGATGACTGTGGCTGGCGCCCGGTCCACGGACGGCCAGGTGATCGACCACCGCGGTCACGCCGGGGACCCCCCGGGCGAGGGTGAGGGCGTGCGCGATCTCCCCCGTACTCTCGACCCAGCCGGTCAGCTCGACGGTGCCGGAGCCCACCGCCCCAATGTCGATGGCGCGGACCTCCAGTACCGGATCGTTCCGAAACGCTTCGAGGACCCGCGATTCGAGCTCCTCGTGCGTGGGCAGCGACGGGCCTATCGGCGTCACCGCGATGTCGGCCAGCGGTGCACGCTCGGCGTGACCGGCGGCCACGGGGGCGGGCGCGACCTCGGGCTCCATGGACCGCGTGCGTCGGTCGCGCATGCGATCTCGAAGGCGCTCCCGGGTGGACAGGCGATCCGGCATGGCCTCCGGCGCCGAATCCGGATGCTCCCCACGAGGGCGGACATGTATGTGGGCGATCGACTCGCCGGCGAGTTCCGAGTCGTCGTCGGCGAGCTCGTCGGCGGCGTCCGCGCCGTCCCCGTCGTTCCAGAGGCGGTCGGGGCCGGCTTCGCGACGGCGGCCACCGCGACGACGCACGCCGGACATGCCGCCAAGGCGATCGGCCACGAGCATACCCAGCGCGACACCGGCCATCGCGCCGAGCGCGATCAACAGCACCGACGACGGGCGCGTCGGGCGCTTCCTGTGGGGAGATTGTGCCATGATGCCACCTCCGTGACCCGACGCCAGTCCCACACGATCGCGACGCGGATCGAGGGTGAACTTGGCGTGACTCGTTGTTCAAGGATAACTTGACCGTCCTCGCTCAGCGAGGGCGTTCACCTTTCTGCCCGCCCCTGATGACTGCCGGTTCGCAATCTGCTGCTGACGCTGCTGCTCACGCGCACATCGTCCTGACCCTCCCCGATGGTTCCACTCGCGAGGTCCCGCCCGGGACGCTGGCGCGCGACGTCGTGGGCTCAATCGGGGCGCGCTTGCTGCAGGCGTCGCTGGCGGTCGCGGTGGACGGCGAGGTGCTCGACCTCATGACCCCACTGCGGGCGTCGGGTTCCTTCGTGGTCATCACGGAGAAGGACCCGCGCGCCGTACAGGTGCTGCGCCACTCCGGTGCGCACATCCTGGCCACCGCGGTGCGCCGGTTGCGCCCCGACGCCAAGATCGGGTTCGGTCCGGCCATCGACGACGGCTTCTACTACGACTTCGAAGTCGAGAAGCCGTTCACCCCTGAAGATCTCGCCGCGTTCGAAGCCGAGATGAAGAAGGTCGTGGCCGAGAAGTATCCGTTCGTGCGCGAGGAAGTGTCGCTCAGCGAGGCGCGCGTGCGCTTCGCCGACGATCCACTCAAGCTCGAGCGCCTCGACGATTTTGAGGGCAGCGACGAAGTCATCTCCACGTACACCGACGGCCCGTTCATCGATCTGTGCCGCGGCCCGCATGTGCCGGACACGTCGTACCTGAAGCATTTCAAGCTGCTCACCACCGCCGGCGCGTACTGGCGCGGCGACGTGAAGCGTCAGATGCTGCAGCGTATCTACGCCACGGCCTTCTTCAAGAAGGACGAACTCGAGCAGCACCTGCACAATCTCGAGGAAGCCAAGAAGCGCGACCATCGCGTTCTCGGCAAGGCGCTCGACCTGTTCCAGCTCTTTTCCGTGGCCCCCGGCGCCGTGTTCTGGACGCCCAAGGGCACCACGCTATACAACACGCTCGAAGCGTTCGTGCGCGAGCGCCAGCAGGAGGCGTTCAAGGAAATCAAAACGCCGCTGCTGTACAACAAGGCGCTGTGGGAGCAGTCGGGGCACTGGGGCAAGTACAAGGAGAACATGTTCCTCGTGCTCGATACCGAGACGGGGGAGCACGACATGTCGCTCAAGCCCATGAACTGCCCGTCGCATCATTTGTACTTCGCGTCGAGCAAGCATTCGTATCGCGATCTCCCCATGCGCTACGTCACGTTCGACGTGTTGCACCGCAATGAGCTCTCGGGCGCTCTCTCAGGGCTTACGCGGGTGCGGCAGTTCGCGCAGGACGATTGTCACGTGTACCTGCGTGAGGATCAGATCGCCGACGAAGTGAAGTTCCTCATGGATTTTATCCTGAGCTACTACGACACGTTCGGCCTCACCGCGAAGCTCAAGTTCGCGACCCGTCCGGAGCAGCGGATCGGATCCGACGAGCTGTGGGATCGGGCGGAAGCGGCGCTGCGGGCCGCACTCGACAGCACCGGCCGTCCGTACGAGATGAAGGAAGGCGACGGGGCGTTCTACGGCCCGAAGATCGATTTCGACGTCATGGACAGCATCGGCCGGGCGTGGCAGCTGGGTACGATCCAGCTCGACTACAATGCGCCGGAGCGCTTCGACCTCACCTACACCGGCGACGACAACGCGCCACACCGTCCGGTGGTGATCCATCGCGCGGTGAGCGGGTCGTTCGAGCGGTTCATCGCCATCCTGATCGAGCACTTCGCGGGGGTGTTCCCCGTGTGGCTGTCGCCCGAGCAGGTGCGCGTGATCCCCATCGCGATCGATTACAACGCGCATGCGGAAGCGCTCGTGGCGCGCATGAAGGCCGCTGGCATCCGCGCCACGCTCGATGCGCGCAACGAAACGCTGAACTACCGCGTGCGCGAAGGGGAAGTGCAGAAGGTGCCGTACATGTGCGTGATCGGCCGACGCGAAGCCGATGAAAACACGGTCGCGCTGCGCTCGCGCGGGGCCGGCAAGAAGCAGGACATCATGACGGCCGATGCGTTCATCGCGCGGGTGCTCGATGAGATTGCCGACCGAACGCTTGCGATCCCTGCCGATGTCGTCGCCGCCGCGACGGACGCGGCCGCGCAACCGGAGGCGACCGCGTGACACCCGAGGCGCTGCTCGACCTGTTCGTGCTGGCGCCGGTCGGCCTCGTGGAAGTCGACGAAGAAGGGCGGGTCGAAGTTGCCAACCTCGCGGCACGACGGCTGCTCACCCCGTTCACCCGGGCGGGCTCACTTGAGGATCTGTTCATGGCGTTGGGGGCGGTCGCTCCCGACCTCGCGGCGCGGGTGCGTGGGTTTGACTCGCCACGCGGCGTGATCCTCGACGCGCTCGAACTGCTGGCCCCTGGCGAGCAGCGTGGTGTGCAGCTTTCGCTGGTCAAGGTGGCCCCCGGCCGCATCGTGGCGGTCGTGACCGACGCGGGCGCGCTGGCCACATCCCTCGGCCAGTTGTCACGCGCCGATCAGCGGCTGCGTGCCGTCGAACGCGCGGTGCGCGACTACGCGATCTTTACGGTGAGCGCCGCGGGCATCGTCGACTCGTGGAGTGAAGCGGCTGAGCGTGTGCATCAGTTTCCCGCTGCCGCGGTGCTGGGGCAGCCGCTCACGCTCCTCCTGCCGCCGGACAGCGGCGGCGACGCGTATGTACAGGAGACGCTGGCGCTCGCCGCCCGCAACGGCTGGTGCGAGGAAGAAGGGCATCGGCAGCGGCAAGACGGATCGTTGTTTTGGGCCAGCACGGTGGTGACGGCGCTCCGGGCGACCGACGGGGCCGCGATCGGATTCTCGGTGGTCACGCGCGATGTCTCAGAGCGTCGCCGGCTCGAGGACAGTCTGCGCGATGATACGTCGAGCACCACTGATTACCTCACCGGCGTCTCGGCTCGTCGCGCCTTCTTCGACGTGGCCTCCTCCGAAGTGGCCCGGGCGCGCCGCTACGGCCAGCCGCTCAGTATGCTCCTGATCGATCCGGATAATTTCCGCGACATCAACGAGCAGCACGGTGAGGCGTTCGGCAATGAATGGCTGCGCGCGATCGCGTGGGTCTGCCGTCAGGAATCGCGTACGACCGACGTGGTCGGTCGCGTGGGCGGCGAAGCGTTCGCGGTGCTGCTGCCGAGCACGGAACTCTCCGGTGGCCTGGTGCTGGCCGAACGTATCCGCGAGCGCATGCAGCGGCACATGTTCAGCGGCGACGTGCAGGGCGTGCGTTGCACGTTGTCGGTGGGGGTGGCCGAGGTCACCGAGTCGGTGATCAGCGTGGACGGCCTGCTCGCCGCCACGGGCACGGCGGTCCAGCGCGCGCAGCAAGCGGGCATGAACCTCGTGGTCGGCTACGACGACTGATCAGTCGGCGTTGATCCCGGCTTCGGGGGGAACCGTGCTGGGGCGGGATGGCCGGGTGCCGAAGCGGCGCCCCCCACGGCGCGTGCAGCAATCCCGGCTCGGGCGGCGTAGCACAAGGGTCGTTTCACGCTACACTCCCCACCGTCACCGCCCCTCATGACCCGTCGTCTCACTCTGGCCGCGCTGTTCGCCGCCGCCCTGATCACGCCTGCTGCCGCTGCGCAGGCGCAGCCACGAAAGCCGCTCGTCGAATTCGAGATGATGACGTGGCCCGAGGTGAAAGACGCACTCGCCGCCGGTAAGACGACCGCACTGTTCTACACCGGGGGCACCGAGCAGCGTGGACCGCAGAACGTGAACGGCGGCCATAACCTCATGGGACGTGTCATCGTGCGCACCATCGCCGAGAAGCTGGGCGATGCGATTGCCATGCCGGTGCTGCCGTACACGCCGAACAACGCCAGCGCCACGCTCCCCGGCACAATCGGCCTCACGCCCGAACTCTTGAAGGGCATTCTCGAGCGTCTCAGCGAGCAGTCGATCGCAACCGGTTTCAAGACGGTCGTCCTGATGGGAGACCATGGTGGTGGCCAGCCCAACGTGTACGCCGAGGTGGCGAAGTCGCTGAGTGAGAAGTATGCCGCGCAGGGCATCAAAGTGCTGTATTGCGACGCCGTGTACTCCACCGCGAACGCCGATTTTGACGCGTACCTGAAGGCGAATGGATTCCCGTCCAGCTCGCACGCCGGCATTCCCGACACGTCGACCATGCTGTACCTCGGCGACGGGACGTGGGTGCGACTCGATCAACTCCCCAACGCCGTCGGCGATCCGGTGCCGACCGGCCCGCGCGGCGCGGCGCCCGACGCGAATGCCCCGCCGCGCAAGAACAACGGGATCACCGGCGACGCCCGGAAGGCCAGTAAGGAACTGGGCAAGAAGCTGTTCGAGATGAAGGTCGAGTATGCCGTGAAGCAGATCAAAGGGATGACCGGCCGCTAGGCTGGGACGAAACGGAATCGGCGAAATCGGGCGGCCCCACGGCTCCGGATTTCGCCGATTTCGCTGTGTGATCGGTTATTTTTACCTCCTGTACCTGCACGTTCCCGCCACTCCTTGTCATACATGAGCGACCTGACTCGCCAGCCTGTCATCGTGGGCGCCGCGCGCACACCGATCGGGCGGTATCTCGGGGGCCTTTCGCCCCTTTCTGCGCCGGAGCTTGGCGCCATCGCGATCCGTGCCGCGCTCCAGCGCAGCGGCGTTGCACCCGAGGCGGTGCAGGAAGTCATCATGGGGCACGTGCTGCAGGGTGGCACGGGCCAAGCGCCCGGTCGGCAGGCGATGCTGAAAGCGGGTGTGCCCGCTACGGCGTCCGCACTCACGATCAACAAGGTGTGCGGCTCCGGCCTCAAGGCCGTCATGCTTGCCGCACAGGCCATCAAGGCCGGTGACGCGCAGGTGATCGTGGCCGGTGGTCAGGAGAGCATGAGCAACGCGCCGCACTACGTATTCGGCATGCGTGGCGGTGTGAAGCTGGGCGATCAGACGATGGTTGACGGCATGATCAAGGATGGCCTGTGGTGCCCCACGTGCAATGTGCACATGGGGGTGCATGCCGAGTACACGGCCACGAAGGCCGGCGTCACGCGCGAGCAGCAGGACGCCTTTGCCGCTGGTTCACACGCCAAGGCCATCGCCGCCCAGCAGGCGGGCAAGTTCACGGCTGAAATCGTGCCGGTGGAGATTCCCGGACGAAAGGGACCGACGATCATCGCGGTCGACGAAAGCCCGCGCGCCGATACCACCGAGGCGTCGCTGGCCGGGCTGCGTCCGGCGTTCCCGAGCAAGGGGGACAACAGCACACTCACCGTCACCGCCGGCAATGCGTCGTCGCTGAACGACGGAGCGGCCGCCGTGGTCGTCACGTCGGAAGCGTACGCCCGTGAGCATGGGCTCACGATTCTGGCTCGGATCACCGCCTATGCCACGGGCGCCGGCGAGCCGCAGGATCTGTTCTTTGCGCCGATCACGGCGGTGAAGAATCTGATGGCGAAGGCGGGCACCACCATCGCCGACTACGATCTCATCGAAGCGAACGAAGCGTTCGCATCGCAAGCGCTCGCCGATGGACTCGGCCTCTCGTGGGACGATGCCCGTGTGAACGTGCACGGCGGCGCCATCGCGCTGGGTCATCCGATCGGCGCCAGCGGTACTCGCGTGCTCGTGACGCTCCTGCACGCCTTGGCTGATCGTGGCAAGAAAACCGGCATCGCCACGCTCTGTCTGGGTGGTGGCGACGCGGTCGCGATGTCGGTCGAGCGCGTCGACTGATCTACGTGTCGTGAACACTGCGCTGCGGGTCCCCTGGCGGCTCCTGAGCTTCGGCGTCGCTTGGATTCTCGCGCAAGGGATCGCGGAGTCGGTACTGGGGCCGTTGTTCGGACTGCTGTCACAACGCGTCGGCGAAACCGTGCCGATGTATCCGTTCACGATGCTGATCGGCGTCGCCGTGGGATGTGCTGTGGCGCTGCGCTTTGTCGATGACGTGCCCTGGTCGGTGATGGCGCTCGGGGACGGGGCATGGCGCTCGAGGTGGATCGGACGCGGTGCGCTGTTGGGTACGGCGGCGATTCTCGGCACGGCAGGGTTGTTGTGGGTGGTCGGCGCGTTGCGTATTGAGGCGCTGCCCGCCGGCGGTCTTGATGGCGCCCCGGTGGTGGAGGACAGTTGGGGCGGGACCGCCCTCCGGCTGTTGTTGCTGTTGGGGCCGGCCGCCCTGTGGGAAGAACTGGTCTTTCGTGGCTACCTGTACGCCGTGGCCGAGGAGGCCGCGGGTCGTTGGGTGGCGCGGTGGAGTTCGAGCGTGGCCTTCGGGGTGGTGCACCTGATGAATCCCGGCGCGAACGTGCGCACCACGGCGGTGGTCATGCTGGCCGGGTTATGCCTGTGCCTGGTACGGGAACGCACGGGCAGTTTGCCGGCAGCCTGGAGCGCGCATCTGGCTTGGAATTGGGTGATGGCGGCGGTGTTGCACGTGCCGGTGAGTGGCTTGCCGTTCGCGACGCCGGGCTATCGGGCCACCCTGAGCGGGTCGGATTGGATCAGTGGCGGCGCCTGGGGCCCCGAAGGGGGGCTCGTGGCGATGCTGGTGTTGGGAGGATCGTTGGCCGTCGGATTTCGTCGTCGCAGTGCACTGACAGAGACCTAACTTTTCGGAGTTGAACCGATATGCAGGACGGGACGCAGGCAGCGTTGGAACGCGCCGCCGTGGTTGGCGCGGGGCAGATGGGCAACGGCATCGCACACGTGTTCGCGACCAGTGGACATGCCGTGACGTTGATCGACGTGAACGCCGATGCGCTGGCGAAGGGTCGTGACACGATCGCCAAGAATCTCGACCGTCAGGTTAAGAAGGGCGCGATCGAGGCGAGCGCCGCCGAAGCCGCCCTCGCGCGCATCGCGACCTCCACGTCGCTCGATGCCGTCGCCGATGCGGCGATCATCGTGGAAGCGGCCACCGAGCGCACCGATCTCAAGTTCCGCATCTTCGAGGATCTCGATCGCCTGGCGCCCGCCGGCGCGATCCTCGCCAGCAACACGAGCTCCATCTCCATCACCGAAATCGCCGCGCGCACCAAGCGCCCCGAGCAGGTGATCGGCATGCACTTCATGAACCCGGTGCCCGTGATGCAACTGGTGGAGGTCATTCGTGGCCTCGCCACCAGCGACGCCACCACCGAGACGGTCATGCGCCTCTCCAAGGGGCTCGGCAAGACGCCGGTGGAAGTGAACGATTTCCCGGGTTTCGTGGCGAATCGCATCCTGATGCCGATGATCAATGAGGCCATCTACTGCGTGATGGAGGGCGTCGGCACGCCCGAGGCCATCGACACGGTGATGAAGCTCGGCATGAATCATCCCATGGGACCGCTCACGCTGGCCGACTTCATCGGCCTCGATACCTGCCTCGCGATTCTCGAAGTGCTGCACCACGGACTTGGCGATCCGAAGTATCGTCCGTGCCCGCTGCTCCGGAAGTACGTTGCCGCCGGCTGGTACGGACGCAAGTCCGGTCGCGGCTTCTACCAGTACTGACCCACCATGTCGCTCATTCCGCTCAACGACACACAGCAGGAAATCCAGGCGATGGCGCGCGCGTATGCGCAGCGCGAACTCGTGGCCCTCGCCGGGGAGCGCGATCAGGAATCGCGCTTCGACCGCGTGATGGTCACGCAGATGGCCGAGCTGGGGTTCTTCGGCATGCTCACGCCCGAACGCTTTGATGGACTCGATCTCGACGCGCAGAGCTATCTGCTCGCGCTCGAGGAGATCGCCGTGGCCGACGCCTCGGCGGCGGTGCTGCTCAGCGTGCACAACTCGCTGCCCACGCAGATGATTCTGAATTTCGGCACGGAGGCGCAGCAGCAGCGCTTCCTGCCGCCGATGGCGCGTGGCGAACTGCTTGGCGCGTTCGCGTTGTCGGAGCCGGAAGCCGGTTCCGATGCCGCCGCCTTGCGCTGTCAGGCCGTGCGGGACGGCGACGACTGGCTGCTGACCGGCACGAAGGCGTGGGTGTCGCACGGCAGCGAAGCTGGTGTGATTCTGTGTATGGCGCGCACGGATTCACCCGACGCGCGAAAGGGCAGCAAGGGCATTTCGACGTTCATCCTGACGCCGGATCTGCCTGGCTTTCATTTGGCCAAGAAGGAAAACAAGATGGGGCTGCGCGCGTCGCCGACGCTGCAGATCAATCTCGATAGTTGCCGCGTGCCTGGTGATCGGCTGCTCGGTGACGAGGGCAAGGGCTTCGTGTACGCCCTCGGGTCGCTCGATCACGGACGTCTCGGCATCGCGGCGCAGGCGATCGGGATTGCCCGCGCGGCGCTCGAAGCCGCCGTGCGCTACGCCGGCGAGCGCCAGCAGTTCAACAAGCCCATTGCTGAGTTCCAAGCGATCCAATTCAAGCTCGCCGACATGGCGACGCGCATCACCGCCGCCCGCACGCTGTTGCATGCGGCCGCGGCGGCCAAGCAGCGCGGTGAAAAAATCACGCGCTTCAGCAGCATGGCGAAGCTGTTCGCGACTGAGACCGCCATGTGGGTCACGACGCAGGCCGTGCAGGTGTTCGGCGGCTACGGCTACGTGACCGACTATCCCGTTGAACGCTTCTTCCGAGACGCGAAAGTGACTGAAATCTACGAAGGCACGTCGGAGATTCAGCGCATCGTGATCGCCCGCGAGACACTCGCCGCGGCGGCCGCGAACGACGGATCTCTTCCAGACTGATTTCCCGGTTCCCACTTATGCACTACTTCGAAAAAATCGCCGAGATGGGCCATGAGCAGGTCGTCTTCTGCCATGACAAAGCGTCCGGTTACCGCGGTATCATTGCGATTCACGACACCACGCTCGGCCCCGCGCTCGGCGGCTGCCGCTTCTGGAACTACGCCTCCGAAGAGGCGGCCATCGTCGATGCCCTGCGACTCTCGCGTGGCATGACGTACAAGAATGCCGTGGCCGGTCTCAACCTCGGCGGCGGCAAGTCGGTCATCATCGGCGACAACAAGACGACCAGTCGCGAAATGCTGTTCCGCGCGCACGGCCGTTTCGTGGATTCGCTCGGTGGCCGATACGTCACGGCGGAAGACGTCGGCACGACGGTTGAGGACATGGACTTCGTGCACATGGAAACGAAGCATGTGACCGGGATCGGATCCAAGTCGGGCGACCCGTCGAGCGTCACGGCGCATGGCGTGTTCCGCGCGATTCAGGCGTCGGCGTTTCAGAAGTGGGGCAGCGACAGTCTCGAAGGGCGTACGATTGCGATTCAGGGGCTCGGGCATGTGGGCTACTATCTCGCCAAGGAATTGCACGCGGCAGGCGCGAAGCTGATCGTCACCGACATCGATGCGGGCCGGATCAAGCGGGTCGTCGACGAGATGGGCGCGACCGCGGTGGGGCTCGACGAGATCTATCGCGCGAAGGCCGACATCTTCACGCCCTGCGCTCTGGGCGGCATCCTCAACGACGACACGCTCCCCCAGCTGAACGTCGAGATCGTGGCCGGTGCGGCCAACAATCAGTTGCTGGAAGACCGTCATGGTGACGCCCTCGAAGCCCGCGGCATTCTGTATGCCCCAGACTACGTCGCCAACGCCGGCGGGGTGATCAACGTGTACAGCGAGCTCACCGGCTGGAGCCGGGAGCGGTCGCTGCGCAAGGCCGGCGAGATTTATCAGACCGTGCTGAGTGTCTTCCGGTTGGCCAAGGATACGGGCATTCCCACGTACAAGGCGGCGGATCGCGTGGCCGAGCAGCGCATCCAGGCGGTTCGCGGTATGATCAAGACCTGGCCGCAGTATCCCAACAAGGAATCCTGAGCAGTCAACGGAGTCATCTGACCATGGTGGATGTGGCAAAGCCGGGGGAGCGAATCCCCATCGCGTCGGACCACGCGGGCTTCGAGTTGAAGGAGCGTCTGCGCGTGGCGCTTGCCGAGCTGGGGTACGCGGTGGCAGACATCGGGACGCATAGCACCGCGAGCACCGATTATCCCGACTATGCCCATCCGCTGGCGCAGGAGGTGTCCGACGGCCAATCCGCCCGCGGGGTGCTCCTGTGCGGCACGGGACTCGGGATGTCCTACGTGGCGAACCGCTATCCGGGAGTGCGCGCCGCCGTGGCGTGGAACCCCGAGGTGGCCGCGCTCGCTCGTAAACACAACGATGCGAACGTGCTGGTGTTGCCGGCGCGCTTTGTATCGGACGAAGATGCCCTCGCCATTCTGGAGGCCTGGCTGACGACCCCGTTCGAAGGCGGTCGTCACCAGGGCCGCGTGGCGAAGATCGAACGGGACGACAGTGAGGCCGATGCCTCGGGGAGTACGACATGAGTGGTGGAGCCAGCGCGCACTGGTCGCAGTGGGATCGCTTGCCGCCGGGGGATGCCCTGTCGCAGGCGGATCCGGAGATCGCGCACCTGATCGACGAGGAAACGCAGCGGCAGAGCGATGGGCTTGAGCTCATCGCGAGCGAGAATTTCGTGTCGCCGGCGGTGATGGAAGCGGTCGGCTCGACGCTCACCAACAAGTACGCCGAAGGGTTGCCGGGGAAGCGCTACTACGGCGGCTGCGAAGTCGTGGACAAGGTCGAGCAGCTGGCGATCGACCGACTCAAGCAGTTGTTCGGGGCCGATCACGCCAACGTGCAGCCGCACAGCGGTGCGTCGGCGAATGCCGCCGTGTTCCTCGCCTTTCTCAAGCCGGGCGACACGTTTCTCGGCATGGATCTCTCGCAGGGCGGACACCTCACGCACGGCTCGCCGGTGAACTTCTCCGGCTTGCTGTACAACGCGGTGTCGTATGGCGTGACCGACGATGGCATTATCGACTACGAGCAGATGCGCGCGCAGGCGCGTGAGCACAAGCCGAAGATGATCATCGCCGGCTACAGTGCGTACTCGCGCACCATCGACTGGCAGGCGTTCGCCGATGTGGCCAAGGAAGTGGGCGCCATCTTTATGGTCGACATGGCGCACTTCGCCGGGCTCGCGGCGACGGGCGTGTATCCGTCGCCGGTGCCGTTCGCCGATGTGGTCACCAGCACGACGCACAAGACGCTGCGCGGTCCGCGCGGCGGCATCATTCTCTGCAAGGCGGAACATGCCAAGGCGATCGACAAGGCGATGTTTCCCGGCATGCAGGGCGGACCGCTCGAGCATGTGATCGCCGGCAAGGCGGTCGCGTTCCACGAAGCGTTACAGCCGTCGTTTACGGCATACTGCCGTCACGTCGTGGACAATGCGCAGGTGCTGGCGTCGGCGATGACGGAGCGCGGATATCACATTGTGTCCGGCGGCACCGACAACCACCTCATGCTGGTCGATCTGCGCAGCAAGGGCTTAACCGGCAAGGTGGCCGAGAAAGTGCTCGATGAAGCCGGCATCACGGTGAACAAGAACACCGTGCCCA
Source organism: Gemmatimonadota bacterium (assembly GCA_947461225.1). Lineage (GTDB taxonomy): Bacteria > Gemmatimonadota > Gemmatimonadetes > Gemmatimonadales > Gemmatimonadaceae > Gemmatimonas. The sequence continues at coordinate 16,484 of CANHJV010000036.1, forward strand.
AGGAGACGCAGTCTCCGTTCGTGACGAGCGGCATCCGTATCGGCACGCCGGCCGTGACCACGCGTGGCATGGGCGCGGAGGCGATGCGCGAGATTGCCGCGCTGATCGATCGCGTGCTCTCGGCACCTGAAGATCGCGACACGATCGCGGCCGTGAAGGCCGATGTGAAGGCGCTGGCCGACGCGTATCCGCTGTACCGGGCGGTGGCGCGGGTTTAAGGACTGCCCACGACGCCGTTCGCAAGGAGTTGTCAGGTTCCGCTCGGGCCTCCAGTATTCCTGCACTGGAGGCCCGCTGCATTCCGGCCGTTCGCGCCGTGCCCCCGTTGCACCGCGCGCCGGTTATGCGTCCAGCGCACAGGTACGATTCAGCCCCGATCAGGAGCAGCAGCAGTGACCGAGTTGGCGTTCCGTGAAGGCATCATGGATCAGATCCGTCTGCGCGAGCCGCGCTTCGACGAACGCGCATATCTGTTCGTGCTCGCGTCACTGGAGCACTGTCAGGCGCGACTGACCGAGCGTCGCCACATCACCGGTCCTGAGCTGGCGCACTCGTGCCGCGAACTCGCCTTGCAGCGCTTCGGCGTGATGGCGGGGCTCGTGCTCGAACACTGGGGCCTCAAGGCCACCAGTGACATCGGGGACATCGTGTTCACGCTCGTGGACATGGGCTTGCTCATTAGTCAGCCGCAGGACTCGCGCGATGATTTCTCGGGGGTGTTCACCTTCGAGGATGCGTTCGGCCGCGAGTATCCGTGGAGCACGGCCCACGTCTAATCGACGGTGGGCGCACCTCGTGACACGCCGGTGAGCGCTCTGCGCGTCACCACCGCCGCCGAAGCCGCGGCGCGCGATCAGGCGGCGATCGCCGCCGGGACGGCGTCCTTCGCGCTCATGCTGCAGGCGGGCACCACCGCCGCCGCGGCGATCCTACGCGACTTCGCGACGCGTCTGTCGCATGGCGTCGCCGTGTTCGCGGGCGGTGGCAACAACGGTGGTGATGCGTATATCGTGGCCGCCCAGCTGTCCCGGGCTGGCGTGGTGGTCCGTGTGCATGCCGCCGCGCCGCCGCGTACGCCCGACGCGGCGCGAGCGATGCACCTCGCCGCACCGACGCTCGTGCACGGCGCGCCGACGGGCCACGAGCGGCTGGTCGTGGACGGACTGCTGGGCACCGGACACCGTGGTGCGTTGCGCGCGCCTGTGCTGGCCGCCTGCACCCGTGTCTCCCTCGCGCGCGAGGGCGGCGCCACCGTCGTCGCCCTCGACGTACCTAGCGGCCTTGATGCGACCACCGGCGAGATCGCCGAGGGCAGCTCGGCGGCGCACGCCACGCTGACCTTCGGCACGATCAAGCGCGGGCTCTTGCTGTCGCGCGCGCACGCGGGTCGCATCGTGCTGCTCGACATCGGGCTTGGGCTTGGCCGCGACGGCGATGCTGATCTCGGCGATGGTGCGTGGCGGTGGCGCGATGCGCAGGGCCTGGCGCGTTGGCTGCCACCGATCGCGTGGAATGCGCACAAAGGGCGTCGGGGACGGGTGGCCGTAGTGGGCGGGCACGAAGGAATGGCCGGCGCGGTGATCCTCGCGATGCGCGCTGCGCTGGCCGCTGGGGCCGGGCTGGCGCACGCCATTGTCGATGCGCCGAGTGTGGCCGCCGTGCAGCTCACGGTGCCGCAAGCGTTGGCCGAACGGTGGCCGGTACGCACGGGCAGCCGACGCGCGGATTCGCTGCCGAGTGGCATTGCCGCGGGCAGTGCCGTGGGAGCCGCCGGCGATGATGCCGATTCCGATACGCTGCGTCGGTGTGATGCGCTGGCCGTGGGCCCCGGGCTCGGTCGCGGGGCGCGCTCGTCGCAGCTGCTCGAGCGGATCGTGACGGACCATCGGGATCGGCCCATGGTGCTCGATGCTGACGCGCTGTGGCTGCTCGCCGAAGTCGCTACGATGCTTGGCACCGATGCCGCGTCGCTGCTGCGCCACTGGACGCGCCAGTCGCGCTCCGTGGTCTGCACGCCGCACGAGGGTGAGTTCGCGCGCCTGATCGGTACCCCGGTGCCGGCGGACTGGGATGCACGGGTCGGTGCGCTGCGGGAGTTTGCCGTGCGCGGTGGCGCGACCGTGTTGCTCAAGGGGACGCCCACGCTCGTTGCTACGCCCGATGGTGGGCCGATTACCGTGGTGCCGCATGGCACGTCGCTCTTGGCCACCGGCGGCAGCGGCGACGTGCTGAGTGGACTGATCGTCGCGCTGCTGGGGCAGGGACTCGCCCCGCTCGAAGCGACGGTCTGCGGCGCCACGGTGCACGGACGCGCGGCGGAGCTCGCGACCGCGCGATTGGGGGGGATTCGCGGCGGCACGCTCGAGCAGGTATTCGAGGCGTTGCCGTTGGCGTGGCGCCAGCTCGAGCGTGCGGTCCCGTATCCTCCCGGGGTGCTGGCCGACCTGCCGTCGCCCACGTGAACGTGCGGTCGCTTCGCGTATCCGCACTGATCGCGGCGCTATCGGTCGGAGTACTGACCGGTGCGTCGTGTGCGGTGAGCGGCGCCAACACGGGAACGGGCAGCGGGGCGTCGGGTCCGCTCGGCGGCTTCGGTCAACGAGAGGAACGCCAACGGATCGGGAGCTTCAATAACGTGCAGGCGGTGGCCGTGTCACGCCGCTACGTGTTCGCGGCCGGCAGCAGCGGGATCGCGATTTATGATCGCGTGATGAACAGCTGGCTGCCGCCGCTGACGCGCGATGCGGGTCTGACCGATCAGCAGATCACGGTGCTCGCCGGTGATCCGGTGGAGGACGCGCTGTGGCTGGGCGTGCCGGGCGGCGTGATCATGTACCGACCGCTCACCGAACAGCTGCAGCGCACGATCATCACGGGCGTGCCGGATCTGATCGCGTTCGATCGCGGCGGCGCGGGTGGTGCCACCGGTGGTGCCACCGGCGTTTCCACTGGTGACGCGATCGTGCGCGCCGGTGGTGAGTGGACGCGCATCTCGCGGGTAGGCATCGCCACGCCGATGATGCGGCCGCCGACCGCCAGCGCGCTGATCCTGCCGCGCACGCTGAACGATCTGTACACGCAGTTCCCGACGCTGCGCACGCAGCCGTCGCTGTTGCTGCGCAGTCAGCCGAGCGATCGCCCGTTACGCGCCGTGCAGATCATCAGTGGTGCCGTGTCGCCCGAGCGGGCGAGCGAAGTCTGGTTGGGTACCGCCGGTGACGGACTGTTCCGACTCGATCCGGCGTTCATGCAATCGACCCCGCTGCCGTATGGGCTCATGGAGCCCGGGGTCGGCGCGCTGGCTCTGGCCGCCGACGGCGTGTGGGCTGCGGGACTTGGTCAGGCGTTCGATCGCGGCGGGCTGTCGTTCGTGGGCAGCGATCTGCAGCGTTTCCGCTGGATCGACGGCACGATCTCCGTGCCGCTCGTGGGCGTGCGGGGGCTGTCCCTCGTCACGCGTGCGTCGCGTGCCTGGCTCGGCACCGATCGCGGCCTCGTGCGCGTGCGCCTCGACGGGACGCAGGCGATGCAGGCGTGGGGCGTGCTCGACGGCCTTCCCGACGAACGCGTGCTCTCGGTGGCCACGCGCGACGACGGGGTGTGGGCCGGTACGGCGCGCGGTCTCGTGTACGTGAGCGACAGCAGCGACAGCCGCAACGTGCGCACGCGGGGCGTGGGGGTGCGGCTGCTCGACAACATGCCGGTGCACGCGTTGCAGTTCACTGGCGACACGTTGTGGATCGGCACCGAAGCGGGGCTGATGGCGATTGCGTCGCCGAACGGCAGTGTGGGGGGCGTGGTATCGCGGCCGGTGGGCAACGATCCTGCGCTGCGTCGTGCCGTTCGTGCGCTGGCATGGAGCGACACGGTGTTGCTGGCGGCCACCGACGATGCCGTGTTGCGTCTCGCGCCGCGCGGAGGGGTGGAGCCGGTGCGCGTGGATCTGCTCGATGTCCGACAGGTGGGTCGCGTCACGAAAGTGGCGATCGACGACCGCACCATGTGGGTGGCCGGCACCGACGGCGTGGTCATCGTGTCGCGTCGAGATGGTGCCACGCGCGTGCTGCGCGTACCGGGCGATCTGCCCGGGCCGGTGCTCGATATCGCGATGAATCGCGACTTCCTCTGGCTTGGCACGCCGCAGGGACTGATCCGGCTGCGTCGTCGCGGCGACGGCGGTTTGCCATGAACGACGCATGAGTCTCGACCCGCGTCCACACCAGGCCATGCGGGAAGGGGCCGAGTTCGACACGATTCGCGCGCTGATGGCGCGTTGGGGCGATCTGGCCGTCGATATCGGCGACGATGCCGCGGTCTTGGCGTCGCTGGCCGAGGGCACGCGCGTGGTCAGCGTGGATGCCTGCGTGGAAGACGTGCACTTTCGTCGCGCGTGGATTTCTGCCCGTGAGGTCGGGGTGCGCGCGGCGGTGGCGGCGTTGAGCGATCTGGCGGCCATGGGCGCCCGGGCGGAGTCGGTGCTCATCGCGTTCGTGATTCCCGAGGCGTGGCGGGAGCAGCTTAGCGATGTCGCCGATGGCATGGGCGCCGTGATCCGCGAGGCGGGTGCCCGGATTGTGGGCGGAAATCTGAGTCACGGCGCCGTGTTCTCGATTACGACCACCGTGATTGGCCGGGCGCGGCGGGTGGTGTCACGCAGCGGCGCCCGCGACGGGGATCTGGTCGTGGTGACCGGCCTGCTGGGCGGCCCTGGAGCCGCCATACGGGCCTGGGACGCCGGCGAGAGCCCCACGGCATGGTCTCGCGGGCGTTTCGTCGCTCCAGCGCCACGATGGGCCGAGGGGGAGGCGTTGGCTGAGGCCGGCGCGACCGCGATGATCGATATCAGCGACGGGCTCGCGGGCGACGCCCGTCATGTGGCGGCGGCGAGTGGTGTGCGGCTCGAGCTCGATGTGGCCCTGGTGCCGGCCGGTCCCGGTATCGCGGCCGAGGCGGCCATGCAGAGCGGGGAAGAGTACGAGCTGCTGGCCTGTCTGCCTGCGGACGTCTATGACGCCCTGGCGGCCCGCTGGCAGGCCGTGAGTCCGCTGCCGCTGACGGTGGTGGGCGTGGTCCACGCCGGTCGCGATGCGACGGCCTCGGCCGATGCAACGCTACCTCGCGGGTTCGATCATTTCGCGTCGGGCGAAACCGTGCGTTGAATTCGGGTTCGGACTGGGTGACCTTGCAGTGATGCGCACCGCATTTACGGCCTTGGCCTTGTTGGTAGGAACGGTCCTGTTCGGCAGCATCACCTTGCTCGCCGAGTTGTTGGGCCGCCCCCACGGACCGACGAGCATCTACGCGAAGACCCCCCGCTGGTGGGCCTCGTGGCTCCTGGGGGCCGCCGGGGTGAAGGTCGTGGTCCACGACGAGCAGCAATTGCCCGAAGGTGCGCCGCGGGTGTTCATGGCCAACCATGTGAGCTGGTTCGATATCCCGGCGATGATCGCCGCCCTTCCGCATTACGGGTTCGTGGCGAAGCGCGAGCTGGAGAAGATCCCGTTTTTTGGTTCGGCCGCCCGCGCCGTGGGTGTGATCTACATCGATCGCGAGAACCGGAAAGCCGCGTTCAGCGCCTACGACGACGCGGCCTCGAAAATCCGGGCCGGGCAGCACGTGCTGGTGTATCCCGAAGGCACGCGCGGCTTTACGTACGCCCTGCGCCCCTTCAAAAAGGGCCCGTTCGTGCTGGCCATCGGCTCGGGCGCCCCGATCGTCCCGGTGGTGGTGTACGGCACGATCGCCGTGAACCCACGCACCGAGTTCCGGGCCTCGCCAGGCACCGTGCATGTGCACCTGCTGGAGCCGATCCCGACCGAAGGACTCACCTACGCCGACCGTGACGAGCTCGCCGAGCGCGTCCGTCAGCGCATGGCTGACTGTTTACGTGCACATTACGGCGTCGACCCGGCGATCGAGCCGGCGCGCCGTGCCGTACCCCAAGAGGCCGAGCAGGCTTCCGCATAGCCGTACTCCGTACTCCCGACTCCTTACTCCTTCCTTCGCTTTTATCATATGGCCTCCATCGTTTCCGTCAGCGCGCGCGAGATTCTCGACAGCCGCGGCAATCCCACTGTTGAAGTGGACGTGATTCTCGAAACGGGCAGCGCGGGCCGCGCGGCCGTGCCGAGCGGCGCCAGCACCGGCGAGCGTGAAGCGGTGGAACTGCGTGACGGCGATCCGGAGCGGTACGGCGGCAAGGGCGTGCTCACGGCGGTCAACAACGTGAACACCGAAATCAACGAAGCGCTCGAGGACATGGACGCGACCGATCAGATCGCGATCGACCGCGCGCTGATGGATCTCGATGGCACCGAGAACAAGGGACGCTTGGGCGCCAACGCCATGCTGGGTGTCTCGATGGCCGTGGCGCGTGCCGCGGCGCTGGAAGTCGGGCTGCCGTTGTATCGCTATTTGGGCGGCCCGATGGCGCGCACGTTGCCGGTGCCGATGATGAACATCCTGAACGGTGGCGCGCACGCGACCAACACCGTCGACTTTCAGGAGTTCATGATTGTGCCGGTTGGCGCCGAGTCGTTCAGCGATGGACTGCGCATGGGCACGCAGGTGTTCCACGCGCTCAAGAAGGTCCTGGTGGCGCGCAAGCTGGCCACGGGTGTGGGCGACGAAGGCGGTTTCGCGCCGAACCTCGAGAGCGACGAAGACGCGCTCAAGATCATCATCGAAGCGATTCAATCCGCAGGCTTCCGTCCCGGCCACGACATCGCGCTCGCGCTCGACGTGGCCGCCAGCGAGATGTTCCAGGGTGGCCAGTACCACTTCAAGAAGAGCGGTGGTAAGTCGTTGAGCCCGCAGGCGCTCGCTGACAAATACGCCGGCTGGCTCGAGCATTATCCGATCGTGTCGATCGAAGACGGTATGGCCGAGAACGATTGGGACGGCTGGAAGTATCTCACGGAGCTGGTTGGCGACCGTTGCCAGCTGGTGGGCGACGACCTGTTCTGCACGAACAGCGAGATTCTGGCGAAGGGGATCGAAGCGGAAGTGGCGAACGCGATCCTGGTGAAGGTGAATCAGATCGGCACGCTCACCGAAACCTTCGAAGCGATCGAGCTCGCGCGGGCGGCGGGGTACAACGCGATCATCTCGCACCGCAGCGGCGAAACCGAAGATACGTTCATTGCCGACCTGGCGGTGGCGACGCAGGCCGGGCAGATCAAGACCGGTGCGCCGTCGCGCAGCGATCGCGTGGCGAAGTACAACCAGCTGCTGCGCATTGAAGAGCAGCTGGAAGCCTACGCGGAGTATCCGGGTGGCGCGTTGTTCGGTCTGTAACCATCCATGACGCCCCTCATGAAACGTGTGGTCTGGGGCGCTGGTGTACTCGCCGTTCTCGTGTATGCGATCGAGGGCGGTGAGTACGGCACCTCCGACCTGTTGACGCAGCGCGACCGGAAAGCCGCGATGGCGCACAACGTCGACCTGTTGGCCGATGACGTGGACTCACTGCGCGCCGAGTTGAAATCGGTGACGAGCGATCCCGTGCGGCTCGAGCGCATGGCGCGTGAAGAGTGGGGCATGGTGCGCGGTGAGAAAGAGTTGTTGTACCGTATGCGCGCGGACACATCACGCGCGCCATAATTGCACGAGTGGGGTTGACTCTCGGTGCAGCGACGCTAGGTTACCCCTTCTGACGCGGGGTGGAGCAGCCTGGTAGCTCGTCGGGCTCATAACCCGAAGGTCGCGGGTTCAAATCCCGCCCCCGCCATCTGCACTCGGCCGGTCCGCAAGGGCCGGCCGTTTGCGTCCCGTCACTCGAGTTCTGGGTTTGCGATCGAGTGGGGATTGTGAGAAGTTTGATGAAGTGGGGCAGGGTAGCTCAGCCGGTTAGAGCGCGCGACTCATAATCGCGAGGTCGAGAGTTCGAGTCTCTCTCCTGCTACTGTGATGGGAACCGTGTACCGCGCAAACGTCGCGAACTCTCCATGAGTTCGCGACGTTTGTGTTTTCGGGGATTGCCCGCGATCGCTCTTCTGCTCCTTTCACCTTCGGTGATGTGCTGCTCGCTGCTCTCATTGCGCTGACCGCTGCCGCGGCGTCCGGCCAGCCGCCGGCGACCCGGGCTGACTCGCTCGGCACGTTGCAGGGGCGCGTGGTCGAGGTCACGACGGCCACGCCGATCGGATCGGCCTCGGTCGTGCTGCGCGGTACGCGCCGCGGCGCCGTGACCGGCGACGATGGTCGCTTCCTGCTGGGCGACGTGCCGGCCGGCACCGCGCAGATCATCATCGGGCGCCTCGGGTACCGCACCGATACGGTGTCGGTGGCCGTGCGCGCCGGAGACACCACCACGATCACCGTGTCGCTGGCGCCGTCCACGGCGCAGTTGCAGGCGGTGAAGGTGGCCGTGGCGGCCACGGAGCGAGACCAGTTCCGGCTCTCGGGCACCCCCGGCGTGGTGAACGTGCGCGGCGAAACGCTGAAGCGCGTGCCGGTGATCGGTGAGCCCGATGTGCTGCGGGTGGTGCAATTGCTCCCTGGTGTCGTGGCCACGAACGACTTCACGGCCGGCTACAACGTGCGGGGCGGTGAGAGCGATCAGAACCTCGTGCTGCTCGATGGCTTTCCGATCTACAATCCGTTTCACCTGGGTGGACTGTTCGGCACGTTCATCGACGAAACCGTGGGCGAGTTCGAGCTCTTGCCCGGTGGATTCCCGGCGCGCTATGGCTCAAGGCTGTCGAGCGTGTTGAGCGTGGTGCCGAAAACCGAAGAGCGCAGCGGCGTGCATGGGGCCGCGTCGGTGTCGGTGTTGGCCAGTACGCTCTCGTTGGGCGGCACGGTGCGCGGCTCGACCAGTTGGAATGTGGCGGCGCGCCGCACGTACGCCGATCGGTTTGTATCGCTCCTGAGCGAACGGCAGCTGCCGTACTACTTCACGGATATGCAGGGGCACGTGCGTCACCGGTTGCGGAATGGTGGTGCGCTGTCGGTGACGCTCTATGGCGGCAAGGACGTGCTGGATGCGTCGCTGGCATCGTTCGGCGATTCCACGCAGGCAGGCGGCGGCCAGCTGCTGTTCGACTGGGGCAACACCCTGCTTGGCGTCGCGTACACCCAACCCCTCGGGGCACGGTGGGGCGGCGACTCCACGCGCGTGATGCAACGCGTGTCGTGGACCGGCTTTGGCACCACGCTCGATCTCGGCTCCGGTTCGCTGCGCTTTACGAATCAGTTGGGAGACGCGCGGGTGTGGGGCGAAGCGTCGCGCTGGCGCGGTGCGCACGAAACACTGGTGGGTTACGAGTGGTCGGGGCTGCGCACGCGCTACGACGTCACGGCGGCGGCATCGCCTGATCCGATCCTCGCCGTTGGGCAACGGCCAACGGCGGCATCCCTGTACGTGGATCACACCGTGCGGACGAGTCGACTGGTGGCGCGCGCGGGTCTGCGTGGTGAAACGGTCACGGGCACCGGATGGTCTGGCTTGTCGCCGCGGCTGTCGCTCAAGTGGTTTGCGAATCCCAATCTGGCACTCACGATCGCGGGCGGTGGCACCACGCAGTGGACGCCCGCGCTGCGCAACGAACAGGCCCCGGTTCGCATTTTCGATTTCTGGCTCACGGCGGATCGCAATACGCCGGTGGCCCGCGCGTGGCAAGGCAGCGTGGGTGGCGAGCAGTGGTTCGGCGGCACGCGCTTCGTGCGATTGGAGGGCTGGGTGAAACGCTACAACCGCCTACCGTCGTCCAATCTCTTCAATGACCCCGAGGTGATCGGCGACGAGTTCATCGTGACCACGGGGCAATCGTACGGCGCAGACGTGTTGGTGCGACAGCTCGAGAGCGAACGGGTGTCGGGATGGATTGCCTATTCGTTCGCCGTGAACTGGCGCGACGGGGCCACCGGACGGTTCGCGCCGGTGCAGGATCGTCGACACAATCTCAACGTGGTCACCTCGTATCGTCGCGGTGGTGCGTGGAGCTACGGCGCGCGTGTCGGCTTGGGGACCGGCACGCCATTCACCGACGTGGTCGGTCAGTTGGTACGGCGACGCTACGATCCCATCACGAACAGTTTTACTACGGGCAATCTCGACGTGCCCCGCGAGCCCATTGGTGGCGTGCGCAACGGCGCGCGTTTTCCGCTGTTTCAGCGCGTCGATCTCAGCGTGACGCGGACGAAGCCCGGCAAGCGCACGTGGGCACCGTATGTGTCGATTGTGAACGCGTATAACGCGCGCAATGTGTTCACCTATTTCTTCGACTACAGCGACAATCCGCCCACCCGCACGGCGATCTCCCAGTTCCCCTTTATCCCCACGGCTGGAGTGACGGTCTCATGGTAACCGGCGCGCGATGGCTTGGTGGTCTCCTGTCGGCCATCCTGCTGGCGGCCTGCGAGTCGACGCCGGTGGAAGTAGCCTCGCCCACCGCCTCGATTGTCGTGCATGCCGTGTTGAATCCGGATGCGTCGGAACAGGTGGTGCTGGTGGAATCGTCGCTGACTGGGCGGGTGGACATCAACGAGGGGCTGAAGTTCGACGTGCTCGATCCCATTCGCACCGCCGGAGGTTCGCCGATTTCGGGCGCCGACGTGCGACTGCTGGCGGACGGTGACAGTGTCGGGGTGCGGGCCACCGAGACGCTGGTGAAAACACGCGGTACGGGCCGCTATGTGGTGCCGCGCTCGCTGCTCGCGCTGCAACCCGGGCGCCGCTATCGCCTGCGCCTCCGCACCGCCGATGCCCGCGAAGTCACGGGAGAAACGCTGGTGCCAGGGGCGCCGCCGGGATGGACCGTCGGTGCCGGCGCGGTGGCTACCTCCGTCGTACTTGATCGGAGTCGGGATACACTGCAACTGCGGTGGAGCGCCGTGCGCGACGCACGCACGTATGCCATTCGCATCGAAACCCCGTACGGGCCGTGGGCGCTCTTTGCCGACTCGACCCAGTTCACGTTGTCGGGGGGGCTGCGCAACTACTTCGCCCCGGGATTGCCGTCGGTGTGGTTTCCGGGATTCGTGCAAACCGCGAGCGTGGTGGCGGTCGATGCCAATTTTTATGATTACAACCGCTCGGGGAATGATCCGTTCGGCGGGACGGGGCTGATCAGCAGTGTGCGTGGCGGCCTTGGTGTCTTCGGCAGCGTGGTCAATATGCTGCGCCGCGAGGTCTCGGTCACCGAGCGCACGCGCTTCCCGTTGGATGCACGCTGGCGCGGCGTCACCGCCTCCGGTGTCACCGCGGAGATGGACCTGTGGGTCGACGTAGACGGGCCGACGGTGAGTTCGGTGAGCGGGCGTGAGGTCACGGCCCTGCGACGCTATCTGCTCGGCACGCTCCGTGGCGAGAGTCTGCGCCTCGTGACGTTGGCGGCGGGTTCCAGTGCGGATACGGTGTCGGTGCTCACGGCACGACTGGCCGGCGACTCCGTGGTGGGGAGCTACGACAGCCGGTTCGCGACCACCGGGGCTCGGGTGTTCCAACGGGTCGCGAGGTAGCGAGCGGTCGCACCTCGGCCGCTCGCGCCCGGCGCTGGCGCTCGCCACATTGGACGGGATCCCTGCCGTCCTCCCTCCGCCGCTCCGTTCATGCGTCTCGCACTTGCAGGCCTGATACTGGCCGCCACGGGCAGTTTGCTCCCGGCCCAGCGCCCGACTCCCGCATCGTCCACCGGGCGAGCGCCCGGCCTCGACACCGCCTTTATCAAAGTGCCCACGTGGCGCTTCGTGGGCCCCGATGGCAATCGCGTGATCGCGGTGGCCGGCGTGCCGGGTGAGTACAAGACGTACTATGCCGGCGCGGCCAGCGGCGGGTTGTTCAAGAGCACGAACGGCGGGATTCGCTGGACGCCGGTGACCGACTCGGTGCGCGCGGCCAGTGTGAGTGCTATCGCCGTGGCGCCGAGCGATCCGAACGTGGTGTGGTTCGGCACCGGCGAGACGTTTCTGCGCAGTAACGTATCGATCGGGGACGGCATCTATCGGTCGACCGACGCCGGGCAACACTGGGCGCGAATGGGCCTCGAGAACACCGGACGCATCGGGCGCGTGCTCATCCATCCCACCAACGCCGATATCGTGTACGCCGCCGCGCAGGGGCACGGGTATGGGCCACAGACGGATCGTGGCCTGTGGCGCACGATGGACGGCGGCACGACCTGGAAGAAGGTGCTCTTCGTGAATGACAGCACGGGCATCATCGATGTGGTCATGGATCCCACCAATCCGCGCGTGCTGTTTGCCGCCAGCTGGCAGCAGTACATCGTGCCGTGGGACAAACACTCGGGGGGCAACGGCAGCGGCATCTGGATGTCGCGCGATGGCGGCGACAGCTGGGCGCGGCTGGGCGCCAGTGCGGACGGACAGGGGTGGGGCCGAGGGCTGCCGAAGATCGGCACGATGGGCAAGATCGGACTGGGGGTGTCGCGCAGCGATCCGCAGCGTGTGTACGCGCTCATCGAAATGA
>CANHJV010000037.1 GCA_947461225.1 Gemmatimonadota bacterium
GACAGCGTAATCCGCGCCTACCTCGATGGGCGCATGGCCACCACCGACGCCAACGACTTCCTGTATCAGTTCGACGCCTCGCGCGACTACGATCCGTCGCCCAACCTGTCGCGCATTACTGCCCCGGCCTTGTTTATCAACTCGGCGGACGATCAGGTGAATCCGCCGGAGTTAGGGATGGCTGAGCGGTATGCCGCGATGATGCCGCGCACGAAGTTCATCCTGTTGCCGATCACGCCCGACACGCGAGGACACGGTACGCACTCGGCGCCGAAAGTATGGGGCGGGTACCTCAGCGCATTTCTTGCCGCGCTTCCCCAGCGGTGACCGACGGAACGGTTCGTGTCGTCCGGCCTTCGCTTTCCCAACTGATTGTCCGCGCCCTGCAACTGCGCTGCCCGCACTGCGGCGGACGCAAGATCTTCGCGTCCGTGTTCGAGCTCAAGGAACGGTGTCCGAGCTGCGGCATTCGCCTCGAGCGAGGCGAGAAGGACTACTTCGTGGGCGCGTACCTGTTCAACCTGATTGCGGTCGAGCTGATCCTGTTCTTCTGCGTCTGCGGCTTTGTGTACGCCACGTGGCCCGATCCGCCCTGGGATCTGATCACATACGTGACGGCCGTTCTGATGCTGTCGGGCTGCGTGTTCTGTTACCCGTTCGCGAAGACCACGTGGCTGGCGGTTGATCTGGCCATCCGCCCGCTCTCGCCGGAAGAGTTGGACTGGCACCACCACGGCGGTGACGTGGGAGATCGAGAACTCCCCCACGTCTGACCGCGCTTACTTCTCGACGATGATCAGGTAGCGCGACGCGGCCCAGAACTTCACCGGGTCGGTGATGCGAATGCTCTCCCCGCGGAAGGCGCCATCCTTTTCCTTCTTGGCGGCTTCGATGAGCCCCACATCGTGACGCGAGACGATACGGTACGGGCGATCGCTGCGCGGCAGCGGGATCGTGAGTACTTCGCGGCGATCGGCCCGCGTGAAGCGCGACTCGTCGAGGGTCCGCGCCGGCACCAGCGTCTTGCCGAGCTTCACGATGAGCAGGCCGCGCGAGCCACCTTCTTCGGTGACCAGCTTGTCGGCGATCAGCTGCCGCCGTGATCCGACGATGTAGAACACCTTGTTCTCGCGCACATCCATCGCCTTCACCGTGTCGGTGAGGACGGCCTTCTCGACCGTGAGCTGCGCGTTCTGGGTACGGAGGGACCGGATCTCTTCCTGGAACGCGGCGATCTCCTTGTCACGCGTCGCCAGTCGCGCATTCAAATCGGCGAGTAGCGTGGCGGCCGCGCTGGAGTCGGCACGCATGGTCTTCATCGTGTCGAGCAGTGCCGTCACCTGACGCTGGCGAGCGGCCAAACGCTGCCGCATCTGCGTGAGGCGGTCGAGGATGTCCTGTTGTGCCGCGGCGGCTTCCGTCTTGCCCGACTCGTCGCTCTTCGTCACGCCCACCTTACTGGACAGGCCGCGCACCTTGCGCAGCTCGGCGTCGACTTCGTCGGCGAACTTCGACGCTTCAACGACCTGCGCCAGCGCCCGATCCTTGTCGGCGCTGGTGCCTTGCATCAGGCCCTGCAGCGAGTCGCGTTCGGCGCTCGCACTGGCCAGGGCCGCCGACAAGGAGTCGGCACGGGCCCGTGCGGCCGTGTCGGCGCAGGCGCTCAAGGCAACGGTGAGCACGACAGCAAGCGCGGTCGTTCCGCGCTTACAGAATGAAAAGGAGCTCATGGAATTGGTGGCGAGAGTGAGGACAACGTGGAAAACGTACCGGTCTCGAGCACCACACGAAAGTGTCGTACATCACGCTTCCGATAAATCGGCTGCGCAAATGGTCGCTTGCCTACGGCGTCCAGCCGCGCGACGCGTATAGCAGGGTGGCCGCGCTCTCGTACAACGCATCGGCGAACGCCAGTCGTCGGTTCTCCGGACGGTCGAGCCGGGACAGTGCATACTCGCGGGACGTGGCCGGGGCGCAGAGCACCGGGAGCCCGGCCTGCTCGACCGCCGCGCAGGCGCGTCGCGAGTGCAGCGGCGAGGTCACCAGCAGCACGCGGCGCCAGCCATGGGTGCGTGCCATGGCGGCAAAGGCCAGCGCCTCGTCACGGGTGCTGTGCACGTGCTTCACGAAGCGAAGCTCCAGCTCGGGGGCCATGAGCTGCGCCAACTCGCGCTGGTCACGCTCGGAGCTCTCGACCGAGGGATCGGCGTCATCCCCGACCACCGACAGCGCCACCACGGGAATGCCACGTCGGCGCGCCTGCTGGAATCCGCTGATGAGTCGCTCGAGCGCGGCGCCGGTGACCCGCCCTTCGGAGGTCACGCTGCCGGAGAGGATGACCACCGCATCCGGGATGCCGGCGGCCGCCGACGCGTCACGCAGGGTGTCGTCATGGCGCACGAACGGCGCCACCATCGGTCTGACGAGCGGCGTATATGACACCAGCATCAGCACGGTCCCAAGCACGCCCGACGTGAGCCACAGCCACGAACCCCGTGACGAGGTCGCCAGCAGGGCACCCGCGACCATGAGCGCGCCGCGCGCCGTCAGTGACGAGATACCGACGGCGGTCCAGACACCCAGGGCGGCCGCGAACTGCATAATCGCGAGCCCCAGCACCGCGCCGGCACTCCGCACCAACCACGCGGGGGCGCGGTCGCCGATATCGGCCCCGCGCCCCCGACACAACAGATCACTCACGCGTGCCCGCCACGGCGTGCACCACCGTGGCGTTCACGACCGGTGCACTCACTGCTGGTCCTGCGTCACGCGCTGTCCCTTGGGCGGCGTCTGATACTTGTCGAACCAGCTGCGCAGATACAGCTGCGTGCGAATGAAGTTCGACGGCGTCGAGCTGGTACCGTGCCATTCGTTGTTGAAGCGGATCATCGCCGTGGGCACCTTCCGGATCTTGAGCGCCTCGTAGAACTCCTCCGTCTGACTGATCGGCGTGCGCAGGTCGTTTACACCCGTCATCAGCATCGTCGGGGTCTTCACGTTGCCCACGTACATCAACGGCGAGCGCTTCAGGTGTTCGCTGGGATCATCCCACGGATACTTGGCGAAGTTGTAGTACCAGCTCGACCCGTCGGTCGTGCCCACGAAGCTGAGCCAGTTGATCACGGGGCACTGCGACGCCGCCGCGGCGAAGCGGTCGGTGTGGCCGACGGTCCACGCCGTCAGCACGCCGCCGCCCGAGCAGCCGAACACGTACAGGCGGTTGGTGTCCACGAAGCCGCGGTTGACCACCGTGTCCACGCCAGCCATGAGGTCGTTGAAGTCCTTGCCAGGATACGCATTCTTGATGGCGTTGCCGAACGCCGAGCCGTAGCCCGTGGAGCCGCGTGGATTCGTGTATAGCATCACGAAGCCGTTCGACGCGTGGTCCTGCCGCGAGAAGTTGAAGCCCACGTTGTACATCGAGTGCGGGCCACCGTGAATCTCGAGCATCATCGGATACTTCTTCTTGGCGTCGAAGTCGGCCGGTTTCACGATCCACCCCTGAATGCGCTGGCCGTCCACCGACGTGTACCACACCTCTTCGGTCGTCGCGAGCTTCTTGCCGGCCAGCACGTCGCCGTTCACATCGGTGAGCTGCTTGATGGCCGGTGTGCGCACATCGAACGCCACGATGTCGTTGGGCTTGGTGGGCGACGTGGCCACACCGACGGCCGTGAAGTTCTTGTTGATGTCGCTCACCGTGAGCACGTGCGTGCCCTTGGTTACCTGACGGACGTCACCCTTGAGCGACACGAAGTACAGGTTGCGGGATCCTTCGTTCTCGACGTTGAAGTACACGCCGCTCGCATCCGGCGCCCAGATCATGCCACTCGGTGAACGATCCAGCTTCTCCGTGAGGGCGCGCACGTTCTTGCCGTCGGCGTCCATCACATACATCGTGGCGTCCTTCCACGTGGCGTCGGTGCTGTCGTAGCCGGTGTACGCAATGAAGCGCCCGTCGGGCGACGGCACCGGCGAGTTGTCCGGACCGTTGCGCGACGTGAGCGCCGACACGGCGCCGGTGGCGATGTCGACCTTGTAGATGTCGCTCTGGCGCCAGGCGTATTCGGCGTCGGCCGTACGCAGCGAGGTGAACACGAAACTCTTGCCATCGGGCATCCACGTGGTGCCGTTGGCCGCCCAGTCACCGCTCGTGACCTGGCTCGGCGTGCCACCATCGGCGGGCACCGTGAACAGCTGCCGGAGTCCATCTTCGAGGAAGCCCTGACGATCGGCGCGGTACTTCACCTTCGTGACCACGCGCGGCGCCTCCGTCCACTTGGCGCCACGGGGTGGGGTGGGCATCGCGATGCGCCACGTATCGGTGCCGCGCACCAGCATGCCGAAGCCGATCGTCTTGCTGTCGGGTGACCATTCGACGTCGCCTGGGGCTTCCGTGACGCGCGTGATCTGCGTGGTCGCGCCCTCGGCGTCCATATACCGCACCCAGATCTGGGCGCCGCCGGGTTCGCCGGGCGCCACGTAGGCAATGCGCGACCCGTCCGGCGACCACTTCGCATCGGCGCCCTTCACGAGCACGCGGTTCTTGGTGCCGTCGGCGTTCATGATCCACACCGACGATTCGCGCTTGTCGTTCAGCTGATCGATCCACGTCCGCGTGTAGATGATCTGCCGGCCGTCGGGCGACATGCTGGGCGTGGCGACGTCTTCCCAGTTGAAGTAGTCGGCAATCGTGAGCCGATCCTTCGGCAGCGACGGCGTGGTCGATGCCTGCGCCGAGATACGGGCGGGCGCCAGCGCGGCCAAACAGAGCGGCGCCGCAAGCAGCACGGCGCGAGTGGTGCGGCCAATCAGTACGGACATGAACTCCTCCGGGGGGCGGCTCGAAAATAAAAAACGCCCCCAATGCTGGGGGCGAATCGGCCGCTTGGCAACAACGGAAAACGTTATTGCTTGAGGGAATCGGCAAACGCGAGCAGCGAATCCCGCATGGTGACGCCGGCGCCGCCGATCAGACGACGCACACCCTTCCACTGACGGATCAACGGCGAACGCTCGGAAATGCGGGTCTCGATCACGCGGCGCTGCGACGTACTGGCATGCACCATGCGGCCTTCGCCCACGTAGATGCCGATGTGCGAGATCCGCTTGCCACGACCGAAGGTGAGCAGGTCGCCCGGCTTGAGGGCCGCCAGATCTTTCGGGATTTCCTGGCCGATCGCCGCCTGCTTCTGCGCCGTGCGGGGGAGCATCACGTCGAGCGCGCCCATCACGTACTTCACGAGGCCGCTGCAGTCGAGCGCGAGATTGGGCTTCGTGCCGCCAAGCTTGTAGCGCGTGCCGACCTGTCCGCGCGCCTTGGCGACGATGGAATCGCGGAGATTCTGCGCCGATTCGCTCCACGCAGCAAACGGCTTCCGGCTCTCGAGCTTCTCAACCGACTGTCCTTCCACGCGCGGTGCGAGCGCGACAAGCGCGCCACACAGGCTGAGCGAAAGGAGTTGGCGGGAGAAAGAGATCACGAGAGGCGGTGCGCAGGGTCGAGGTCGGTCCGGAGGAAGGAACCTAGCCCGGCCATGGCCGGCACGCTACCGGCGACAACCACAATGCGGGAAACCTTCGGTTCGCCACCGGCCCTCGGCCGTCGGTGCCCCCGGCTATCGGATCCCGAGCGCCTTGTGGGTCTGCACGGACAAGCGCCACTGCGGATGGGCCAGACAGTAGGCCAGCGCCGCCGCCGTGTTCTCGGCCGCCTGCGGGCCGTCCATCGGCTGGAGCAGGAAGTGCCGGAAGTCGAACCCCGCAAAGCGCTCGGGCAGGGCCGTGGGCTGCGGGTACACCAGCTTGAGCTCGTCGCCCGAGGTGAGCACCAGCGGGGCCTGCGCCTTGGGGCTCACGCAGATCCAGTCCAGCCCCTCAGGGGCCACCTGCGTGCCGTTGGTCTCCACCGCAATCTCGAAGCCTTCGGCGTGTAGCGCCGCGACCGCGGCGTCGTCGAGTTGCAGCAACGGCTCGCCGCCGGTGCAGACCACGAACGGGCGTACGCTGGCCGGCGCGTTGGCGGGCCAGCGGCTCTTCACGAACGCCGCCAGTTCGGCCGCGGTCGCGAACTTGCCTCCGTCGGGGCCGACGCCCACGAAGTCCGTATCACAGAAGGTGCACACGGCGGTGGCGCGGTCGGCTTCGCGCCCCGTCCACAGGTTACACCCCGAGAACCGGCAGAACACGGCGGCGCGTCCGGCCTGCACGCCCTCACCCTGCAGCGTGTAAAAACACTCGCGAACGGTGTACGCCATGGCTCAGGCTCCAACCGCGTAGGCGATCGGATCGACCGATCCGGCTTCGGCAAAGCCGCGCAAGCGGAGCTGGCAGGCATCGCAGTGGCCGCAGGCCGTTCCATCGGCCGCCGGGTCGTAGCAGCTGGTCGTGAGGGCATAGTCCACGCCCAGCTCGGCTCCAAGGCGAACAATGTCCGCCTTGCTGAGGTGCTGCAGCGGCGCGTGGATCTTCAGACGCTGGGTCCCTTCCACGCCGGCCCGGGTGGCCAGATTCGCCATCTGTTCGAACGCCGCGATGTACTCGGGCCGGCAGTCGGGATAGCCCGAGTAATCCAGCGCATTCACGCCAATGAAGATCGCCTGCGCATTGAGCGTCT
This sequence comes from Gemmatimonadota bacterium, assembly GCA_947461225.1. Taxonomy (GTDB): domain Bacteria; phylum Gemmatimonadota; class Gemmatimonadetes; order Gemmatimonadales; family Gemmatimonadaceae; genus Gemmatimonas. The sequence continues at coordinate 6,617 of CANHJV010000037.1, forward strand.
CGGCCCAGGCGAGCGCAAACGAGAGGAAGATCGTGTTGCGCGCCGGCACGTACGTGACGGGGATCTCGTCGGAGGGATGCTCGACGTCGCGATCCTTTGGCACGGCCACGTCCGCGGTCAGGGCGGAGCCGCCCCACTGCCGGAGATCGATGTCGACCACCACGTGCTGTTCCACGCCATGTGCTGCGGCCACCCGCCGGGCCGCGTCGATCTCGAGCGAATGACGCTGGCCATAGCGGAAGGTCATCGCGTACGGCGTGAACCCCTCGCGGCGCGCCACGGCGAGCACCGTCGTGGAGTCCAGGCCGCCCGACAGCAGGACGACGGCGGCACGTGAAATCGGGGGAGCGTCGGACGACGCAGCGGTGGTCGAAAGGGCAGACATTTACGAAAGATAGCCAATTACCTTGTCCCGATGATCGATCTGCTCTCTGATCCGCAGGCGTGGATTTCCCTGCTCACGCTTTCGGTGCTCGAAGTCGTGCTCGGCATCGACAACATCATCTTCATCTCGATTCTGTCCGGGAAGCTACCGCCGGCCGATCAGCCGAAGGCCCGCCGGTTCGGCCTCATGGGCGCCTTTATGTCCCGGGTGGCGTTGTTGCTGTCGATCACCTGGGTCATGCGTCTCACCGAGCCGCTCTTCACGCTGCTCAGTCGTGCCGTGTCCGGTCGTGATCTGATTCTGATCGTCGGCGGCCTGTTCCTGATCGGCAAGGCCACCATGGAGATCCACAGCAAACTCGAGGGTCCCGAAGAGTCGACCACCGGTGTGAAGGGCGGCCGGTCGCTGTGGGCCACCGTTGCCCAGATCGCCGTCATCGACATCGTGTTTTCATTGGACTCGGTCATCACCGCGGTCGGTATGGCCGACAGCGTGGTCATCATGATCGCGGCGAACGTGATCGCCCTTGGGGTGATGCTCATGGCGGCCACGCCGATCAGCGATTTCGTGGACCGGCACCCCACCGTAAAGATGCTGGCGCTGTCGTTCCTCGTCCTCATCGGCACGAACCTGGTGGCCGAGGGGCTCGGGCAGCACATCTCAAAGGCCTACACGTACATGGCGATGGCCTTCTCGGTGACCGTCGAGATGCTGAATATCCGCGCCCGCGTGAAATCCGAGGCGGTACAGTTGCGGGGCGTGCCGCAGGCGCCAGACGACGAATAGCCGGCCATTCGCCAGTCGCCTGTCGGTCGGTTGCTACAGACGAGCGTCCTCTATCGGGGACGCTCGTTGCGTATGCCGAGTTGCGATATTTTCCGGCCAATGGGGATAACTGATTTGCTGGCAGAGTCTTAGCGCAAAACGTGGGAGGGCGATCGCCGAGGGCATGCGGCGGTCCGCGACATGCACCTGGAGGCAATGTCCCCTTCTGGAGATCCCGCATGTCGAATGCCGTCCGCACCTCCCCCCGCATGGCCTCACGCACGGTTGCACCAGCGGTCTCACTCTCGCGCCCAGCGTGGCCCTCACGTACGCTGGCCGTCGTCGCGTCGTCCTTGCTGTCCACGGTGCTCGTGGCAAGCGCCGCGAAGGCGCAAGCCGGCGTCGGCGCCACGCTCACGCCGGTCGCTGGGTACCTGATCACGGGCAACTGGTATGACGGCCCGATCGGCACCAGCCTGTCGAGCACGAGCGCGCCGATGGTGGGCGGACAGGCCAGCATCCCGCTCACCAAGGGGATCGCGCTGGTCGGCAGCCTAGTCTACGCGTCGGGTGACCTGCGCATAGGGCTGCCGCTGCTCGGTGGTGTCAACGTGGGGACGGTACAGACGTGGTTGTACGATGCGGGGCTCGAGCTGGGCGGCTTGCCGGGCACGCAAGTCGGCATCGCGCCGTTCGTGCAGATCGGCATCGGCGGCCTGACGAACGACATCAAGAACACCCTGTTCGACGTGCGGGCTTCGAACCTTGCCTACACTGGTGGGGTAGGGCTCGATGTCGGCCTCACCGAGCGCTTTGCCCTGCGGGTGCAAGCCAAGGACTGGGTGAGTCGATTCAATTCGGAGGATGCGGTGGGCTTCCGTGCCGAGGGCGACCTCGCGCACAACTGGGCGCTCACGGCCGGGGTGAAGTTGACCTTTTGAATCCCGGGCGTTCCTCCGAGCGTTAATTTCGCACGACGCGCCCCGACCATCCGGGCGCCTCGATGTCGTGTCGATGTCGCGCCGCGCCGACCGCTACCGGTCGCGCGGCGCGCTGTCGATTTCTCTCAGGAGCAGGCCCTTGGTGAATCAGATCGCTCGCCGCCGTATCATGTCTGCCTCGTCGCGCTCGTGGGCGTTGGCGGCATTCGTGTCGCTCTCGTCGGTATGCGCGCCCGCCATGCCGGCGCAGACGCCGCCCGCAGGACCGCCGCCGGCCGATACGACCCGTCCTCCACTTATCGGCGGCATGGCGAACGTCGCGGCGGATCCGCTGCGCGGCAATCCGGCCACGATGAGCTCACTGGGCTCGCAGGCGCGCACGATGCAGGACGGATTCGAACGCAATCACCGCACCGGGCTGCGCTTCTACAACGGCGGCGCCGATGCGTCGTGTGAAGTGCCGCTCGGTCGCATCTGCTACTGGAACAACAACGGCGACGTGCCGCCACCAGCCGAGCGCAACGACGCGAAGCTCGAGCGCGAACAGTTGCTGGACGTGCTGGCGCAGGCCCAGGCCGCCGACCCGAAGGACGATTGGGTGAACGGCATGCGCGTGCGTTACGCGATCGAGTCGGAGCAGCGCGATGTGGCGATCCGTGCGGCTCGCGCCTGCACGGGGACGGCGTGGTGGTGCGACGCGCTCGAGGGGCTCGCGCTGCATAACGCCAATCAACACACGGACGCCGCGGCGGCGTTTGCACGCGCGCTCGCCGCGATGCCGGTGGCGCAGCAATGCACGTGGACCGACCTCTCGTGGTGGCTCGATCCCACTATGCACGCGGCGTACAAGGCCACGCCCTGCGCCAGCCGTAGCGCTGAGAACGTGCGCGTGCTGCGTCTCGCGCAGCCGTTGTGGATGATCCCCAGCAACGATATCCAGAACGAACTGTACGCGCGGCGCACGATGTCGCGCGTGCATTCGCTCGCGCGTATTCCGTACGACCTGCAATGGGGAGACGATCTGCTCGAGTCGCAGATCCGCTACGGGTGGCCCACGGCGTGGTCGGTGCAGAACGGTGGCGTGGCCGATCCGCGCCCGCCGTCGGTGATCGGGCACGAGCCCACGCCGAGCTACGACTTCATGCCGACGGTCGAAGCGATCGCCAAGCCGTTGTCCGCCACGCCTGTTGACTGGAATCCGAAACGCCAGAAGGCGCGCATGCGCTATGCGCCACGCTTCGCGACGGGCTTCGGCGCGCTGCCGAATCAATTCGCACGCTTCCTGCGCGGCGACACCACGATCGTCGCGGGAGGCTATCGCCTCATGCGCGAGCTCGAGATGGGGCGCGCGCCGTACACGGCCGCACTCACGCTCGATGCCTTCGACGGCCGTGAGCCGCGGCAAGCAACGCGCGACAGCGCGCAAGCCAACGGCGCGCTGCTGTTGCCGGTGCCGTCACCGATGCTGGCCAGTCTCGAAGTGCTGGCCCCGGTTGGCAAGCGGGCCGCGCGCGTGCGCACGATGATCACGCCATTGCCCGCCGGTACGCGCCTGTCGGAATACCTGCTGCTGCAGCGCGGCGATGTGTCCGCCACGCCGATGCTCGAACGCAATGCCCTGCAAGCCTACGGCAGTAACGAGATCGAAGGTGGCACGTCGATCGGCATCTACTGGGAGATCTACCGTCCTGCCTCGCCGGGGCAGCCGCTGCAAGTCAGCCTGCGCGCCACGCGCGTGGGCGCCGGCTTCTTCCAGAAACTCGGCAGTTCGTTCGGTCTGTCGAAGTCGGTGACACCGGTCTCGATCAAGTACAACGACAACGGCCGTCCGGATGGCGGACCCGGACGCAGTCTGAACATCAACTTCCCGCAGGTGCCAGCGGGAGATTATCAGCTCACGCTGATGGTGTCCGGGGCGGGAGTGACGGACAGCACGACGCAAGTGATTCGGGTGAAGGGTGGGAAATAGCGGATTGGGCTGATCAGTACACAGTGGCCTGAACTCTGGCGTCAGACCGTGTATAGCGGTCAGAACTCAGCAGCTACAGTCCTCAGTGACGAGCGTCTTCGGAAAAACGGCGGGCCCTGTCGAAGCGATCGACAGGGCCCGTGTGCTTGTACATCAAAAACTTCGCTCGCAACTGAACACTGTCGTTGCTGAATTCCGACCGCTATACACGGTCAGACGCCCGAACTCAGACCACTGAGTACTGAATCCGCTCAATCCCCGTCAGCGCCGTTTCCCGCGCACCGTGATCATCCCCACCGGGCTCCCGTAGTCATCACTACCCATCGGTAATCCCGGTGGCGCGATCCACGCGCCACCATCGGCGCGCACGGTGATGCGGTGCATCCCCGGGGCGAGCTTGAGTTCGGCGCGCCACCGTCCGTTGGCGGCGCGCTGCATCGGCGTGACCATCCACTCCGTGGCATCGCCCATCAGCTCGACGGCTTCGGCCCGCGGCGCATCGATGAGCAGCACAACGCGCAGGGTATCGCCGTCGGGTGCCGACACCCCCTGTTCCACCGCCAGCGAATCGACGGCGCCGAGCGTGCGCGTTTCGAACGCGAGGATACCGCCCGGCGTGCCGTCGGTACCGTGGAACGGAAGGCGTGCGATGCGCACGCCGATCGCGAGCACGGGGGCGAAGCGGCGCGTGCGCTCATGGTCGAGGTCATCGCGCAACGCGGTGCTACCGACCGTTGCGGCGTTGGTCGCCGCCGCGCCGACCAGCGAGAGCCACGCCGTGACCGGCTGTACCACCGCCAGCGACGCCACCGTGGGCAGCATGCGTGGCTTGGGCGAGAGGGCGTCGCTGGAAATCCACGTGGCGACCGGCGAGGTCACCGACACCAACCACGTCGTCGGCCCGGTGTTGAAGCCGAGCGACGCGATGCCCGTGGCGATATCCCGGCGCTGCAGTGAGCGCGTGGTGCGATTACTCACCAGCCGCGTGGATCCGCCCACGGTCGGCATCATGATCGCGTCGGGTTCATCGATCGTGAGCGTCTGTGTGGTCGTGCGCGTGGCGCGCTCCACGGAGAAGCCGAACGAGAACTCCATGCCAGCGACGTTCGTCATCACACCGGCCTCGGCGCGACTGATCGCGCCGACGTCCACGCGGCGCGAAACCGTGGTGTCGGCGGCGCGCGGGTCGAGGCCGCCCACAGGCATCGGCGGCATCGCGCTCACCAGAATTCCGGCCGCGGGATGGGCGCCGTTCACGGTGGCATGGCCGTAGCTGATGGCACTCCACACGCGCTGTTCGCCGACGCGCGCCCGCGCGCGCACGGCGAGCGTTCCTTCCAGCTGGCCATCCGTGCCCACGCCTTGCGGCACGCGCCAATTACCCGTCCCCAACGCGGCCAGCCGCACCCGCCCGATACGCCCCAACGGCTGCGTGGCGCCGAGCCATACGTCGTTGCGCTGCGTGAGTGCGTTGCCAGTGCCGTCCGGGAGTGCCGCCATGCCCAGCACCGACAACGTGGCGGCGTCGGTCACCGGGCCAATCGTGGCGGCGGGCGCGATCGGCGCATCACCGCGGACCTGTGCCGACAAGGACGGCACCAGTGAGAGACTGGCGAGGGCGCACGGCACCAGTACGCACGGCACGCCCCGTCCGCGGCTCGGTAACGAGCGGCGGCGCGACGCGCTGAGGAGGCGGCGAGCGGGCGTCACGAATCAGGAGGGCGGACCGGCTTTCGGTCGCTCGTTCCGGGAGTGGACGGCGACACGGTACCGGCGACCGTACCACGAACATAGCGATTCAGCGCCTCGAGAGCCATGCCGGGGCCGCGCTGCGAGTTCTTGGCCACCGTGGCTTGCAGCCCCAGCAGGGCGTCGTCGGAACGGGGACTGCGGGCGATGGTCGCGACCGCCTCCCGGGCGGTCGAGGCGGGCACGCCGCGCTTGACGACGTCGGTCAGCACCACGAGCGCTGTGACGGCGGTGCCGTTCTGGCGCGTACCTCGCACGACGGTGAGCGATCTCGCGTCGATCCCCGACCGGAGTGCCGTAGCGCCGGCGTCGAGCTCAGCCACGGTACTTCCCTCACCCAGCGCCGACTTCGCCTCGGCCAGCGCGGCGGCGTGCGCCCGCACGACGCTCAGAATGCGTTGGCCGCCCACCCGTCGCGCCGCACCCTCCAGCGCGCGGTTGATCAGGGGCGCCGTGGGCAGCCCATTGGCTGTCGCCTCGTCGAGGAGCAGGCGCAGCGCGTTGGCGGTGAGCGTGTCGAAGCGCGTCGCGTCGAGCTGTCCCTGCGGGTCGCGGAAGAAGACGGTGTCAACCGAGGCCACCGGCGAGGCCGCGGCTAACGGCGACGCCACCGGCGAGGCGATCATCGTGCTGAGCAGGAGCGCCAGCCAGAGCGTCGTTCGTGCGCGAGGCCTCATTGTGGGCCCTCCACGACCACGGCGTTGGCGGGGCCATAGCCCTCGTCAGGTACCTGCGGCGCCAGGGGGTCGACCAGCCAGTGGCGCCCGTCGACCACGAACGCGTAGACATGTCGGCCAGGCGGAAGTGGCACCTTGGCCGACCAGGCGCCGTCGTCGCCGCGGCGGCTCATCGGCGTGGCGTGCGCGTCCCAGCCGTTGAAGTCCCCAACCAGTGCGACCTCCCGGGCGGAATTCGGGAGCGTGAGGTCAAACCGGATGGCGTCACCACTGTCCGTGGTGGTGCCCACCGGTGCTGCCGAGGCCCCCGCAAATGCACCGGTGGCGCGATGCACCGCCACCTCGGGCTGCCACGGACGCATGACGCTCACTACCAACACCGCGGCGGCCGCAGCGCCCCACCACCAGCGAGGGCGCAACGTGCCGCCGAACTGTCGGGATGGGGCATGCATCGCGTGGGCCAGCACCGCCGTGGTGCAGCGGGCCACTTGGGCGGCATCGGGAGCCGGCAACCGTTCATACGACCCCCGGAGGCGCGCCCCCACGACCGCATCGTCCGAGACGGTGCTCACATCGAGGTCGGTGGGCGCGTTCCGCCCCGGATCGCCGGAAGCGCGTTCGTTAGTCAATCGACCTCCCGAGCAGGGCGCGCAGCCGTTCGCTGCCGCGCTTCACGCGCATCTTGAGCGCGGATTCTCCGGCGCCGGTCATGGCCGACATCTCGCCGTACTCGAGCCCTTCGGCGTACTTGAGCAGCAGCGCTTCCCGCTGGAGGGGGTCAAGCTGGCTGAGCGCGTGCACGAGCGCGGCGTCTTCGACGCCGGTCGCCAGCCCGAGTGGAGGGGCCGGCGCGGACTCAAGAGCGATCTCGTCTTGCACGAACCGACGCGTGCGACGACCGCGGGACGTAAGGGCGTTGTGGCACTGGTTGGTGAGGATGCGAAAGAGCCACCCGCGGAACTGGTCGCGCTCGTCGTACCGACTGATGGCGAGATACGCGCGCAAGAAGGAGTCCTGAACCACGTCCTCCGCATCCGCCCGCTCCCCCAGCATGTGGTACGCGAATCGCCAGCACGCGTCGTAGTACCTCGACACCAAAGTCCCAAAGGCGTCGGGGTCACCTGCGCGGGTCCGAACCACCAGCTCCGCGTCAGTCATCGACGTACAACAGCCCAGCCGCGATGCGCGTCACCGGAATCGCCGGTTCCGAGCCAACGCGACCCCGGTGCACCGCTCATCCCCCGATCGTGGCGACGGCAAGCATCATCGACAGCGCCACGAACAGCGAGGTCGCCAATTTGTTGACCCCACCCACGCGGCGAAGCAACAGTGCCGACTCCGCCGGCGGCAACTGCTGCTGCACGACCAGCTGGTTCGCCGCCCGGGCACGACGGTACAGCAGCCAATTGGCGGTGCCCCCCGACGCCAGCATCGTCGACACGAAGATCGCCGCGTTCATCACGAGCAGCCACTCGTTCTCCGGCAGCTGCATGTCGGCCATCGTGAGCGGCTTTTCGGTGCCGGTCAACATGCGAAACGCGAGACCCGGCATCAAGAAAAAGAAGGCGAACGGCAGATACAGCTTGCGGTACAGGAACCACGCCGGTGGAAACGCGATGGCCGCGCTCCAATTCCACGTCGGCACAAACGAGGCGTCCTCGAAGAACGGCGTCATCTTCCGACGGTACACCTTGTCCCACTTGGGGCCGATGAAGGCCTCCATCTCCGCGTCGCTCGGCTGTTCGAGCGACCGCTGACGGTTCTGCTTCTGCGCCCAGCGCGGCAACTCGTTCGGCGGCACCTCGTTCGGCGGCACCTCGTTCGGCGGCACCTCCGGTGGCACCGCTGGCGGCACCTCCGGCGGCACCTCCGGCGGGGTGTCGGAGCCGGACGGCAGCGGGGGCATGGTCATGACGCCACCGCCGCGACGGCCGCCGCGGGCTGTTGCTGGCTCAGGCAGTGCAGCGTGCCGAGGCCCCACACCAGGTCCACCGCGTGAATGCCCACGATGCGATGATCCGGCAGCAGCGCCGACAGCGTATTCAGCGCGATGCGATCGTTCGGATCGTTGAACGTGGGCACGATACACACCCCGTTGGCGATGTAGAAGTTCGCGTAGCTGGCCGGCAAGCGCGTGCCGTCCATGATCACCGCGCGTGGATACGGCAGCGTGACCACGCGGATCGGTTCGCCGCGCGCATCCGTCGCCCGCTGCAGCCGATGCAGGTTGTCGAGCGACCGCGCGTGATTCTCATCGGTGGGATCTTCTTCATGGGCCAACACCACCACGCCCGGCGCCACGAAGCGCGCAATGTCGTCCACGTGCCCGTGGGTGTCATCGCCCACGCACCCTTCGCCCAGCCAGATGGTGTGGGTGATGCCAAGGTAGGTATGAAACGCGCGCTCGTAGTCGGCCCGCGTGAAGCCGGGATTACGCACCTGCACGTCGGATAACAGCCACTCTTCGGTCACCAGCATCGTGCCGAGGCCGTCGGTCTCGATGCCGCCGCCCTCGAGAATCAGGCGCTGTCCATTGTCGTGCCGCCGCGCTTCCACGCGCGGCAGCGACGTCACGTGCGAGACGGCCTCGGGCACATGCACGTCGAGCGCGTAATTGTCGTACTTGCTCCACGCGTCGAAGCCCCAGTGGATCAGCGCCACACTGCCGTCCGCGCGGTGCACCGCGGTCGGCCCCGAATCACGCAGCCACACCCGATCGGTGGGCTGCACGTGCAACCGGTACTGCGCGGCGTCCACGCCGTGCATCGTGAGCGCCGCGCGCGCGTCCTCGCACACGACATCATCCTGGCAGAGAATCTCCACGCGCTCGTACGGCGCGAGGGCGCGTACGATTTCCGCGTATACCCACGGAATCGGCGCGAACTTACCGGGCCAATCGGGTTCGTGCGTGGGCCATCCGATCCAGGTCGCGTCGTGACGCTCCCACTCGGCGGGCATGCGCACCGGTCCGAGCGCGGACCACTCGATGCGATCGCTCAACGACCGGCCAGCCAGCGCTGCGTCATCGGGCCGTACGCGTCGATACGGCGATCGCGCAGGAACGGCCAGTTGCGACGTGTCTCCTCGATCAAGCCGAGGTCACAGGCGGCGACGAGAATCTCGGGCTCCGTTCCGGCCTGCGCGAGATAGCGGCCGAACGGATCGGCGATGAACGACTGTCCGAAGAACTCGAGGCCGTCGGTGCCGGGCTCGGGCTCGAAGCCCACGCGATTTGGCGACGCCACGAACACGCCGTTGGCAATCGCGTGCGCGCGCTGCGCGGTGCGCCACGCATCGACCTGCGCGTCGCCGAACGTGGCCTTCTCACCCGGATGCCACGCGATGGCCGTGGGGTAGAACAGGATCTGCGCGCCCAGCAGCGCGGTGATCCGCGCCGCCTCCGGGTACCACTGATCCCAACAGATCAGCACCCCGATGTCGGCGTACTTGGTGCGCCACACGCGGAAGCCGTTGATGCCGGGATGCGCGTCATGCCGCAGATCGCCCGTCACGTCGCCAGGCGCGAAGTAGTACTTCTCTTCGAAGAGCGGGTCGTGCGGGATGTGCATCTTGCGGTAGGTGCCGAGCACGCTGCCGTCGGCATCGATCACCGTGGCGGAGTTGCGATAGAGTCCTGCCGCCTCACGCTCGTAGAACGGCACGACGATCACGACGTCGAGTTCCTTGGCGAGCGTCTGGAACGTGTGCACCGTCGGGCCGTCGGCCGGCTCGGCGATGTCGAACCGCTCGGGCTTCACGCTCTTGCAGAAGTACGGCGCGTTGAAGAGTTCCTGCAAACAGATGATCTGCGCGCCTCGCGCGGCGGCTTCGCGCACACGCGTTACCGCGCGCGTCACGTTGCTGGCAAGATCATCCGAGGCGGTGTCCTGAATGACACCGATGTTCACGATGTTGGCCATGTCGAAAAGTCATCGATCCCGGGGCCGGGGGCAACGTGGCGGGGTTACCGTTTTTTCGCGCGCACCGTCGGCTCGGCCGTGGTGTCCCCCTTCGTGTCCGCTTTCGTGTCCGCTTTCGTCTTCACCACCGGCGGCTCGAGTACGGGCTGGAGGTAGGCCAGCAGAATGCGCCGCAAGTCGTCGAGCAACGGTTTCTTCTCGCTGGCCACGGCGCGGCCGCGACGGGCCAGCAGTGACTGTCCGAGCGTCGCGGCCACGAGCGCAATGCGGCGTCGATCGCGGGTGGCGAGCTTCGGGTTCCGTGCCGCGAAGAGGACATCAAGGCGGTCCACGAACGAGTCGAACAGCTGTGCTCGCAGGCGCGTGGGGGCCGACCGGGTATCGTCGCCGGGGCCTTCGACGGTGGCGAAGACGCGACGGAAGGCGGGGTGCGTGTCGTGGAACTCCGCCAGCGGTTTCACGATGCGATCGATCAATCGGTCGAGGGGCAGGCCGTGCGGATCGATCGGGAAGGCGCGCTCGTGAATCGCGCGCATTTCGTCGGCGTAGCGCAGCGCCAGCGCCGCCAGCACGGCATCGCGATTCGGGAAGAACTGATACAGCGAGCCCTTCGCCGTACGGGCTTTGAGGGCGATCGCTTCGGCCGTGGCCGCCTGGAGCCCCTGTTCCGCGATCACGGTTGCCGCGGCATCGAGCAGGAGCTCCACGCGGGCCTGCCCTCGGGACTGACGGGGGCGCCGTCGGTAGGCGTCCGGTGACTCGGCGTCGGCGGGCGGCGGCGACACCGCGGTTTGAGCTGAGGCCGTCGGTGACGGTTCGCCGGCGGAAGGGCGTGTGGTGGGACGGGACGCGCGTTTCGCGGGCATAGGCAACGATACCGCTGGGGCAAGACCTTGACAATGCGACGTTGCCGTCGTGATTTAACAGTGTTAGGTGAACAGGATCGATGGCGGGCGGACCGAGCATGTCCCGGCGCCGCCTGGCCGGGCCTCGTTATCCGCGGATCAGCAGCGCGACGATGTCCATCACGTTGGTGCCGGTGGGGCCGGGGCGCAGGAGCGCGTCGGCCGCATCGAGCGGGAACCACGACCGACCGGTCGTTAGGTCGTCCTCGGGCACGCGCCCCGCGCGTCTGGCGAGCGCGGGCACGGCGGCATCCACGATCGCGCCGGCGGCGTCGGTTGGCCCGTCGCGGCCGTCGGTACCGGCCGCCATCACGGCGATCTTCCACGCGCGCGCGTCGCCGTGGGCGGCTGCCTCCTCGAGGGCCAGCGCCGCCGACAGGGCGAGTACCTGCATGCGCCCACCGCGGAGCGGTTCATCCGACCACGGCGCGTCCAGCGATGCATCGTCGCTGCGCGAGATCGCCCGATCGGTGGTGTCGCGCAAGTGCACCACGGGCTCGCCGCCGCACACCAGCAATGTGTCGCCGTGTACGTCGGGTGCGGCCTGCAGGGCGAGCCGCGCCAGCTGATCCCCAAGTTCGGCCGCGTCGCCTTCCAACGGCGACTGTTGCACCACCACGTGGGCGATGCCCAGGGCGCGCGCTTCGTCCGCCAGCGCCTGCACGGCATCGGCGTTGCGCGCGACCAGCGTGTAGCCAACGCGTGCGAACGCGGGGTGATCCCCGTTGGGCACGCGCGGCGGATCGCCGGCCCCTTCGAGCCCAAGTACCGTGCCCATCACGCGCTCCACGCGGGAGCGCATGTCGTGGGCATCGAGCAGGGCGAGAAAGGTGGCGTCGTCGAGGGGATCGGGCGAGCAGGGGCCCGATCCGATCACGGCCGGATCGTCGCCAATCACATCGGAGATGGCGAACACCGGCACGTGCTCGGCGCCGCCCTGGACGAGACTGACGGCGAGGCGCCCCGCGCCCCAGCGGAGCACACGACGGCGGATCGCATTCATCTCGTGAATCGCGAGCCCCGACTCGAGCAGCGTTTCCGCGAGATTCGCCACGTGCGACTGGGCGCGATCGGCGTCGCCGACGGCCTGCGACAGCGCGGCGATGGGCGCCGCGCACAATGCGGTGGTACCGCCGGAGAGCAGCACGAGCACGATGCTGCCGTCGTCGATGCGGTGCGCAAGATCATCGAGCGCGTCGGCGGCATCGAGCGACGCCGGCCCCGGCACGGGATGATCGCCGACCATGAGCGGGATGTGCGCAGGCAGATCGCTGCCGACCTCACCGCGCTTCGGTTCGTGCGCGGCCACGACGAGCCCGCCACGTACCGGGCGCTGCAACTGTTCGAGGGCGTCGAGCGCGCCCGCCATCATGGCCGGCGCGGCTTTCCCGAGCGCGATGACGTACACCGGCGTCTGTTCCGATAACGACGGGCGCGCCGTAAACCACGCGTGCACGGCGTCGCGTGTACGGGGAAACGGTGCCGCGCCCTGCACCGCGGCACGATAGAGGGCCGAGAGCAGGGCGCGGGGGGGCTGCGTGGAATGCACGCGCGTATGCCGAAGGGACGGCGAGCGTACGGTGACGTGGCGGCTTAGTGCGAGCTGCCGGCGTGCACGATGGCGCTGCCGAGGTCCGTATACGCGTCAGCCGACATCTGATTGAACGGCGCCGCCACGTAGGAAATCTTGCCCGTCGGATCGATCACGTAGAGCGTGCGCTTGTGGAAGCCCGCGCCCCCGTTCGCGCCGTACGCCACGCCGACCTTGCGATCGGTGTCGGCGGCGAAATGGAACTGGAACTTCGCGTCCTTCGCCCACGAGATGAGCGCCGTGTCGCTGTCGATGCTGACACCCACCAGCGTGACCTTCTTGCCGCCCTGGAACGTCTGCGCGTACTTGTCGCGATACGACTCCATCTGCACGGTACAGCCGCTGGTGCGCGCCTTCGGGAAGAACGCCAGCACCACCGTCTCGCCCTTGTGCTCGGAGAGCTTGAACGGCTTGGCGGCCACACCGGCCGCGGTCACGACCGTCACCGTGAAATCAGGCGCCATTTCGCCGACCTTGAGCGGCGTGAGGGCAGCCGCCGGCGCCGGCTGCGCACCGGCGATGGACGGCGCGATTGCAGCGACAGCGAGCACCGCGACGAAACGAGCGGCGCGCGAGCGAATGGACATCGAGAACTCCGGGAGAAGATGTGACGGTGACGCAGGTGTCGCCGAACAGAGACGGGTCTCTGACCACGCCTGAGGACAACGTTCTACCCCAAACTAACGTTTCCGGGGCATTTTGACCGGAAATCGGACGATTTGGCGTGGCACGACCCCTGCCTTGAGTAGGTCGTGCACCCACGATCATCTCTGGAGGAGCCATGACCCAGTTCCGTACGCGCATTCGTCACGCCTCGTTGGTGCTGGCCCCGTTGTCATTCGCGGTGATGACCGCGTGTGGCGGTGCCAACCAACGGCTCGACGAGCAGTTGAAGGCCGATCTGGCCGCCGCGGCGCAGGCACCCGGCAACCGCGGGCAGTTCGCCAGCCCGGCGGAGCTGGGCTATCCGCAAGGGTACGCCCCGCAATCTCCGGGGCAGTATCCGAGTCCGTATCCGGTGCAGAATGGCTATCCGCAGCCGTACCCGCAGGCGGGCTACCCGCAGGCGGGCTACCCGCAGGCGGGCTACCCGCAGGCGGGCTACCCGCAGGGCTATCCCGCGCCGCAGCCACAAACGCGGGTGGTGTATGTGCCGCAACAGAGTACGGTACGACGCACGAGCAGCGCCGGGGCCTCGGTCGGGAGCGGTGGTGGGTCAGGCAGCGGGTCGCGTGGGTCGGGGGAGCGCCCGGCCAACACGCAGAAGGGCGCCATCATCGGGGCGGCCACCGGCGCGGCGATCGGCGTCGCCACGTCGCGGGACCGCGTGAAGGGTGGAGCGATCGGCGCCTTGGGGGGCGCCGTGCTGGGCGGCATCATCGGTCATCAGATCAAGAAGCCGTAGTGCGTTTTACGGAGTGAGCAGAAAGTTGCAGGACGTGCTTCGTGGAGGGGCGCGCACACGCCGTCACCGGGATTCCGGTGGCGGCGTGTTCTGCATGGGGGATTCCCGTACGCGGCTACGCGATGACCGTGAGGGCGCCGGCGCGGACGCTCACCGACACCTCGCACGACGCGGCTTGCTGTAACTCGCCGTCGGTCTCGAATATCGGCGGCGTCTCGAACCGCAGGAGGAAGTGGCGGTCGCGATGAAACGCCACATGCGGCGACGAGAGGTGCGCGCCGCGCATCGCGCGGGCGAACAACGGCACCCGCGCCAATGGCGCCAGATCGCGAATCGTGACGCAATCGAGCGCGCCGTCATCGAGCTGCGCGTTGGGCGCAATACGGAACGCGCCACCAAAGCACCGGCCGTTGGCGAACACCATCATGAGCTGCTGACTCATGATCGTGGAGTCTGCGGTCATGTTGGCGCGGAAGCCGCGATAGCCCCATAACGCGCCGAGTGCGGTGCTGACATACGCCGCGGTCCCCCGCAGCAGTCCCGGCGTGCGCATGCGTTCGAGGACGTCGACATCGAAGCCGAAGCCGGCGGCGTTCACGAACGGGACGTCGTTCACGAAGCCGACGTCGATCTGCTGCGTGGCGCCGGCGACCACATGCGCCGCCATTCGCTCCACATGATGCACGGGCACCGCCAGGGATTTCGCGAGATCGTTGCCCGTGCCAGCCGCGAAGATTGCGAGCGGCACCCGCGCGCCGCCACGCGCTTCGCCGTCGAGAAGCCCCCGCACGGCATGACTGATCGCGCCGTCGCCCCCGACGACCGCCAGTGCACGGGCCTCGGTCGTGCTGGCGTATCGGGCGATCGTGGCTTCGTCGCCGCGCGCGCGCGTCTCGTGCAGCTCCACGTGAAGGCCCACCGCGGTGAGGGCCCGGTGCACCGCCCGCGCCACGCGCGCCGCACGGCCGCGGCCGGCTGCCGGATTCACCAGCAGTACGATCGGTGCGCTCATCGCCGACCCGGCAGGGGCATCCCGACAACTCCGTGCGTAGTCAACGTGGTGAGGCCGGCCAGCGGCGTAACGGTCATTGTTGCCGTTGCGTGCGTTACATCACGGAGCCCTGGGTGCGCCGGACGCAACTTGAGGTCGTTCCGGATCGGTCGTACCTCAAGGAGAGCTTTCACGATGACGTCTATTCTATCGTTCGCAACCGGCCGGCGCACGCGCACCGCGTCGGGAATCGCGGCTGCTGTCGCGGCCATCGCTGTGTCCGCCTGCAGTGACGGCACAAGCCCGTCGTCGGCCAACAAGGTCGGCGTCGGCTTCCAGTTGGCCCGTACGTCCACGGCGCCGTCGATGATGGCGGCGACCGTGTATGGGGCAGCTCCGGGTGTGCCAGGCACGACGCCTACCATCACCGCCTCCGCCGCCGGCATGACCATCACGCGTGATGGTGACGTGCTGGTGGTCTCGAAGGCGCAGCTCGTCGTGCGCAATGTGAAGCTCACGTCGGCCACGGCCGTGTGCTCGGACGATGATGACGACGAGACCACGGGCAAGTCGTCGAACTCGTCGTCCGGTTCCTCGTCGGGTTCTTCCTCGAGTCGTGACGAGGACGATGATGACTGCGCCGAGATCCGCGTAGGGCCGTATCTGGTGGACGTCCCAGTGAATGGCGCCGACGCCGCGCGCGTGGCCGTCGCCGTGCCGGCTGGCACGTACTCGTCGATCCGCCTGTGGCTGTACAAGGTCACGAGCGGCGACTCCGCTGACGTGGCGTTCCGTCAGGCCAATCCGGACTTCCGCGACGTCAGCCTGCGTCTCCAAGGCACCTTCAACGGCGTGCCATTCACATTCGTGAACGACGTGAACGCCAAGCTCACCGTGCCGCTCACCGCGCCGCTCGTCGTCGGCACCGGCGGTGACGACGTCACGGTCACGATCGACCTCAGTACGTGGTTCCTGCGCGCGAGCGGTGGCCTGTACTCGCCCACCGCCGCGAACACGCCGGGGCAGATACGGGCGCAGGTGCAGAACAATATCCGGAATGCATTCCGGGCGTTTGCGGACAAGGATAAAGATGGGCGTGAGGATTGATAACAGCGAAGTAAGGGGTAGGGAGTAAGAGGTAGGGAGTAAGGAGTAAGGAGTAAGGAAACGGGCTGCAGAGAGAAACTCTCCGCAGCCCGTCATACTACCCCCTACTCCTTACCCCGTACTGCTGTTCACTTCCCGATCAAGCTCCGCAGTACGTACGGCAGAATCCCGCCGTGCTTGTAGTACTGCATCTCTTCCGGCGTATCGATGCGGCAGCGCGCGCTGAACGTCTGCACCGTTCCGTCGTTGGCCGTGGCCTTCACCGTGAGCGTGGCCCGCGGCGTGAGGGTGTCGTCAAGCCCAATGATATCGTACGTCTCGAAGCCCGTGAGCCCCAGCGACTGACGCGTGTCGCCGTTCACGAATTCGAGCGGCAGCACGCCCATACCCACCAGGTTGCTGCGGTGAATGCGTTCGAAGCTCTCGGCGATCACCGACCGCACGCCCAGCAGCATCGTGCCCTTGGCCGCCCAGTCGCGCGACGACCCGGTGCCGTACTCCTTGCCGGCGATGACGATCTGCGCCACGCCCGCTTCCTGACGCGCCATCGCCACATCGTACAACGCCTCCGGCTCGGCACCCGGCGCGTCGGCGGTCCACCAGCCTTCCTTGCCGCCGGTGAGTTCGTTCTTGAGGCGGATGTTCGCGAACGTGCCGCGCATCATCACTTGATGATTGCCGCGACGTGCACCGTACGAGTTGAAATCCTTCTTCTCGACGCCGAGCGACAGCAGATACTTGCCGGCCGGGCTCGCACCGGCGATCGAACCGGCCGGTGAGATGTGGTCGGTGGTAATCGAGTCGCCGAACATGCCGAGGACGCGCGCGCCGTTGATCGGGCGGATGCCCGGCGGCGTCATCGTCATGCCCTCGAAGTACGGCGGGTTTTGCACGTACGTCGAATCGGCCTGCCAGCCGTAGCGCGCGCCGGTGCTGGCTTCGATGTCCTGCCAGTACTTGTCACCGAGGAACGCGTTGGCGTACTGCGTGGTGAACTGCTCGCGCTTGACGCTGGAGAGAATCGTGTCTTCCACTTCCTGCGCTGACGGCCAGATGTCGCGCAGGAACACCGGGCCATCGGTGCCGACACCGAGCGGCTCGGTGGCCATGTCGATGTCCATGCGGCCGGCGAGCGCGAACGCCACCACCAATGGCGGCGACGCCAGGTAGTTGAAGCGCGTCTGCGGATTCACGCGGCCTTCGAAGTTGCGATTGCCCGAGAGCACCGCCGCCACGTTGAGCTTGCCCGCGTCGATCGCTTCGCTGATCACCGTGGGCAGCGGCCCCGAGTTGCCGATGCACGTGGTGCAACCGTAGCCGACCACGTTGAAGCCGAGCGCGTTGAGCGACTCCATCACGCCGGCCTTGATGAAGTAGTCGGTGGCCACCTTGGAGCCCGGCGCCAGCGACGTCTTCACCCACGGCTTCGTCTTGAGGCCGAGGGCAAC
The DNA here is from genome assembly GCA_947461225.1 of Gemmatimonadota bacterium. Lineage (GTDB taxonomy): Bacteria > Gemmatimonadota > Gemmatimonadetes > Gemmatimonadales > Gemmatimonadaceae > Gemmatimonas. The sequence continues at coordinate 24,470 of CANHJV010000037.1, forward strand.
GGCCTTTTGCGCCAGCAGGCCGGCCGCGAGCATCACGCTCGGGTTGGACGTGTTGGTACAGCTCGTGATGGCCGCAATCACCACATGGCCGTCCTGCAGCGTGAAGGCCTGATCGCGGTACTCGACCGCGACGCCAACCGAATCCGCCGGTCCACCCTCGGCCACCATCGTCGCGGCGGCGTTGCCGTTCGCCTTGCCGTTGGCCGCGCGCTGCGCCGCGAGGGCTTCGCGGTACATCGCCTTGCTCTCCGACAGCGGGACACGATCCTGCGGGCGCTTCGGTCCCGCCATGCTCGGCACCACCGTGCTGAGATCGAGCTCCAGCGTATCGGTGAACACCGGATCGGGCGTGGCGTCGGTGCGGAAGAGGCCTTGGCGCTTCGTGTACGCCTCCACCAGCGCGACCTGCTCGTCGCTACGTCCAGAGAGGCGCAGATACTTGAGCGTCTCGTCGTCCACCGGGAAGAAGCCCATCGTGGCGCCGTACTCGGGGGCCATGTTGGCGATCGTGGCGCGGTCGGCCAGCGCAAGGCTGGAGAGACCGGTGCCGTAGAACTCCACGAACTTGCCCACGACCTTCTTCTTGCGGAGCATCTCGGTGCAGGTGAGCACCAGGTCGGTCGCGGTCGCTCCGGCCGGCAGCTTGCCGTGCAGCTTGAAGCCCACCACTTCCGGGATCAGCATGCTTACCGGCTGCCCCAGCATGGCCGCTTCGGCCTCGATGCCGCCCACGCCCCAGCCCATCACGCCCAAGCCGTTGATCATCGTGGTGTGCGAGTCGGTGCCCACCAGCGAGTCGCAGTATGCCAACGTCTCGGCGCCATCGGCGGCGGTGAAGACCACCTGGCCGAGGTATTCGAGATTGACCTGATGGCAGATGCCCGTGCCCGGCGGCACCACGCGGAAGTTGTGCAGCGCCGTCTGGCCCCACTTGAGGAACTGATAGCGCTCAAGATTGCGCTCGAACTCGAGTTCCGTATTGATCAGCAGCGACGCTTCCGTGCCGTACTCATCGACCTGCACCGAGTGATCGATGACGAGGTCGACCGGCTGGAGCGGGTTGATCTTGGTCGGGTCGCCACCGAGGGCGACCATGGCGTCGCGCATGGCGGCCAAATCGACCACGCAGGGGACGCCCGTGAAGTCCTGCAGCAGCACGCGGGCGGTACGGAAGGCGATTTCCTTGTCGACGGCGGCCTTCACATTCCAGTGAGCGAGCGCCTCGACATCGGCGCGCTTCACGAAGGCGCCGTCTTCACCGCGAAGCAGGTTCTCGAGCAGCACGCGCAGCGAGAACGGGAGGGTGGGGGCCGTACTCCCCGGCAGCGCGTCGAGGGCGCCGAGGTGGAAGTACGCATACTGACGGTCGCCCACGACCAAGGTGGAGCGGCTGCCGAACGAATTGGGATGCGACATGGAAGGGTTGGTCCTGCGCGAGCCTTTCCCCAGGGGTCGACCGCACGCGTTTTTGGACGGAGCCACTCATCGCGCCGTGATGCCGCCCTGCGTATGGCAACCGGTTCCGACGAGGCTACCGTGAAATATCGGACGAGGGGAGCGGGAAGGGGAGGGGAATCAGGCGCTGATCTCCAACACCTCTTCGATGGGATCACGGTCCGCACGCACCGGCACCACCGAGATCGCCTCGGTCGGACAGCCGTTCGCCACCGAGCCGTCGGCCGGTGAGAACTCATGCACCCGCACCAGCGCGTACGCTTTCCGCTGCGCGTCGAGGGCCATGAGTCCGGGTGAGCGCGCCACGCACAGGGCGCAGCCGGTGCACTTGGCGCGATCGACCACGATCTCCACTTCGGTGCGTGGGAAGATGCCGCCCGGGGCCGCCAGCATGGTGTCCAGATGCGCCAACGCCGCCTTCATGGCGTCGTAGCCCATCTGGAGCAACTCTTCCACGTGCGAGAAGCTGAACCAGCCGATGTGCGACACCTTGGGTCGCACCAGCAACAGCGGCGGACTCGTCCAATGGTCGAGCGTGGCCTGCTGCTGTTCGTGCATCATCATGGTGGCCGCCCGCATAAAGATCGAGGCGAACCCCTGCTCCGCGATGCCCGTGGCCAGCGGCACGTCGGCGATCCCCACGTCCACCGCGATGAGCGCGTCCATGCCCATGGCCGCAATCGACACCGGGAGATTGTCGGTGGTGCCCCCGTCGATGCAGACGCGATGCCCCACCACGCCCGGCGGAAAGAACCCGGGCAGGGCGCACGACGCATACACCGCGTCCCGCACGCGCACATCGCGAAACCCCGGCCGGCCGTACACGAGCGGAATGCCACGCTCGATGTCGACGGCGGTGACCAGCAGCGGCGTTTCCAGATCCTCGAACGTGCCTTCGGCGACCAAATCGTCGCACAGGCTGCGTAGCGGCGACTCGAGGTAGATGGACCGCGACAGCATGCGCTCCATCAGCATGCCCACGTGATTGATGCGAAACAGGTCGCGACGACGGAACTTGAGGGCGCGCTCGGTCAGCTCGTCCACGCTGCGGCCGCTGGCGGCGGCGGCCGCAATCATGGCGCCAATGCTGGAGCCGGCGTACAGGCGCGGGGTGATGCCGGCCTCGCGGATGGCTTTGAGTGCGCCCACGTGGGCCATGCCTTTCAAGGCACCGCCGCCGAACACCACGCCGATGCGGGGCCGGATGCGAGGCGCGTTCTCCATCTCGTGCTCCCCGCCGCGGCCGATTGGCCGGCGGTTCATACTGCCGTCATCCACGCGGTAGATTCTCCCGTATGCGAGTGCTGCTGGTGGAGGACGACGATACGCTGCGGGAGAGCGCAACGGCCTTTCTGCGCGCGTCCGGCTTTGCGGTGGATGCGGCGGCGACAGGGAAGATGGCCCGTGAACTCGCGGCCGTCAGCCCCTACGACGCTGTGATCCTCGATATCCGCCTGCCTGATGACGACGGATTCTCTTTATGTACCGCGTTTCGCGCCAAGGTTCCGGCACCGCGCGTTCTCATGGCGACGGCTCGCGATGGCGTTTCCGATCGTATCGCCGGTCTCGATCTCGGAGCGGACGACTACCTCGTGAAGCCGTATGCGCTGGGGGAACTGGTGGCCCGCGTGCGCGCCCTGCTGCGGCGTCCGGACCATGCGGCCCCCACCCTCCTGCATGTCGGTGATCTGGTGCTCGATCCCGCCACCCGTGAGGGACGCCGTGGCGCGCGGCCCATTTCGCTGACGACCAAGGAGTTCGCGGTACTCGAAGTGCTCATGCGTGCCAGCGGTCGCGTGCTCACCCGCGAGTACATCGGCGAGCATGCCTGGGACGACAACTTCGATCCGATGAGCAACGTGATCGACGTGTACGTCGCGCGCCTGCGGAAAAAGGTCGACGGACCGGACGAGATCCCGCTGCTGTCGACCGTGCGAGGGGCAGGATACCGGTTGGCCGCTCCCAAGTCGTGATGGGCGACCAGCACCGCCCGCGCATCCGGCTGCGCTTCACGGCGTTGTATGCGGTCACGCTGCTGGTCGTGCTGCTCGGTGCCGCTGGCGCGCTGCGCTACGCGCTGCGCGCGACGCTGCAGCGTGAGTTCGACAAGTCCGTGCTCGCGTCGGCCGGGTTGGTACAGCAGTTCTTCCGGGCCGAAGTCGAGGAGTACGTGACGGTGGAAGCCACGCTGACCCATATCGCCGGCGAACTGGTCTTCGAGGAGCGCGCGATTCGCATCCGCCAGCCGGATGGTGCGCTGTTCAAGATCGTTGGGGCGCCGGTGCGTCGCGCGCGCCGTCCGTTGTCCGGGCCCGTGCGCACCGTGCGCTTCGCGCTCGACCCAGATCTCGCTCCCCGATGGGACATCGAGGTCGACGCCAGCGAAGCGAATGTGATTGCGTTGCAGGCGAGGATCGACCGGTGGTTCGGCGTCGGGATTCCCCTGCTCGTACTGTGCGCGGCGGTGGCCGGCTGGTGGCTCACCGGGCGGACGCTGCGTCCGGTCGGCCGCATGGCCGAGGCGGCCTCGCGCATCGCGCCGGCCAGTGGGGCGCGATTGCCGATCGACGATCCCACCGACGAACTCGGGCGACTTGGCCTTCGCTTCAACGCGCTGCTCGACCGACTCGATGGCGCGCTCGCACAGCAGCGAGAGTTTCTGGCCGATGCCGCGCACGAACTCCGCACGCCGGTCGCCCGGCTGCGCGCGCGCGTGGAAGTGGCCATGCTAGAGCACGCGACCGCGA
>CANHJV010000038.1 GCA_947461225.1 Gemmatimonadota bacterium
CAGTCGAAGCCAAGCCAGTCGAAGCCAAACCGGTGGACGTGCCGCAGGTCGAGACACCGATCGTGAAGGCCGGCCCCCAGCCCGTGGTCCTCGACGATCACTCCGGTGATCCGCTCACGGCCCGCACGCCGGCGACGGTCTCGTCGATGGCGGCCGCGCGTCGTCAGCAGCAGAAGCCCCGGATCACGGTCAGCTACGACGGCACCAACATCCGCGACGTGATCGCCGCCTTCGCCACCTTCTCCGGACGGACGATCGTCGTGGGCAAGGATGTCGAAGGCAACGTGACCGCTGACATCGCCGACAAGCCGTGGGACGTCGCGCTCCAGGCCATTCTGCAGGCGCAGGGACTTGCCGCCACCGAAGACGCGAGCGGCATCATCACGGTCGACAGCTACCGCAATCTCGCCACGAATCAGGCGCTCGAGCCGCTCGTGACGCAGATCATCGACATCAACTACTCCAAGGCGTCCGTGCTGCGCGGCACTGTACAGCAGCTGCTGGCCCGTGATTGCACCGGATTGACCACCATGTCTGCGGGCCGTGACATGGGCATGCCGATGAATCAGGGCGGCGGTGGCGGCGCGCAGCAGGACCAGACGGCCGGACAGGGCTGTGTGGTGCGTGGGTCGGTGGCCGCCGACAGCGCGACCAACAAGCTGATCATCACCGAAGTGCCCTCGCGGCTCCCGGAAATTGTCGCGCGCGTTCAGCAGCTCGACGTCCGCACGCCGCAGGTGGCGATCAAGGCGAAGATCATCTTCGTGAATCGCACGGGCATCCAGGACATCGGCCTCGCCTACGACCTCGGTACCGGCAACAAGCAGTTCTTCCAGCAGCTCGTGCCGCGCACTGATCCGAATACGCTCACCGCGGTTGATACCGATGGCGACGGCGTGCCGGACGCGACGGGCGGTGGCAAAGCGTACGAAGGGCCCGCACGTATCGCGCTCGGCGGCAATGCCCTCGCCGGAATCGCCAACGCGAACAACGCGATCAAGCCGAATGCGCTGAATCTGATCTACAGCACGGCGCTCGGTCGCTATCAGCTCACGGCATTTCTCAACGCCCTGCAGACGTCATCGCTGGCCGACGTGCAGTCAGAGCCGAGCATCACCATTCTGAACAACCGCAGCGCCGAGATCTTCGTGGGACAGGAAATCCCGATCCGCGTGATTGACGCGAGCGCGGGCGGCGGCGGCCAGGGTGGCGGTGGCGGCGGTGGTGGTGGTGGCGGTGGCGGTGGCGGTGGGCAGGGCCAGCCGAACGCGGCGGCCTTCTTCCCTCGCGCCACGGTGTCGAAAGAAGAGGCGGGTATCAAGCTCTCCGTAACGCCGCAGATCACCAACAATCGTATGGTGCTGCTCAACATCAAGGCGGAGAACTCGAGCGCGGAAATCGCGGCGACCGACGTGGGCGTGATCTTCAACCGCCAGCGCGCCGAATCGCAGGTGCTCGTGGCTGACGGCGAGGCCGCCGTGATCGGTGGACTGACCGTGACCGAGACCAACCGCTTCCGCAGCGGCATCCCGATCCTCATGAACCTCCCGTTCGTTGGTCGCCTGTTCTCGCAGAACTCCAAGAACGAAACGAAGCGCGACCTGCTCATCCTGGTGACCCCGCACATCCTGGATGATGGTGCGATCCCGCCGAGCCGCTGACGCAACGAGGACTCACATACTCATGTCTGCATACATCGCTGGCCGCGGCTTACTGCGGCCCACACCTCGCACCGCCCGGCCGGGTGCCCTCGTGGCGCTGGCCGTACTCACCGCCCTCGGCGCGTGCAGCGGTGACGAAGTGATCGATCCGCCATTCCGCGACACGATCGTGCCGCGCGTCCAGGTGGCGAAGGGCAATACGGTTGCGGACACGATGCTGTCCATGACGGTGAATGCCACGGACAACATCGGCCTCAAGCGGGTTCGCGTGCTCTTGGCCGGTGGTATGAGCGCCACATTCGATACGGTCATGACGAGCGCCGTCACGTCGCTCGTCGTAAACGTGAACATCCGAGTGCCGAACAACGCCCCGATTGGCGCCACCGTGAACGCGCGGGCCATCGCCATCGACGGCGCCGGCAATCAGTCCGATACGGCGCGCATGGCGCTTACCATCGGCAACCTCGAGCCGCCGCAGGCTATCGTGACCAGCCCGGTCACCGGATCGCCGGTCGTGAGCGGTAAGTCGCTCGTGGTGTCGTTCTCCGGCAAGGCGCGCTATAAAGTGCGTACGCTGGGCTACGAAATCACCGGCGCATACAGTGTGAAGGACTCCGTGGCCTTCGGTAATCCGCTCAAGGACTCGGTCGCGGTCCTCGACACGCTCGTCGTGCCCGATACGGTGAAGGGACAGATCATCACCGTCACGCCGTTCGTGACCGACTCGCTGAACCAGCGTGTGCTCGGCACCGCCGTGCAGTACGCGGTGCAGAGTCCGGCGAACGCAATCACGGTGCCGATCGTGCGTACGGGAGTGGCCGCGCGACTCGAAGTGCAGGACACGGTATTCGTCGAAGCCACCGATCCCGTGGGTATCTCGGTCCTCGGCTACGAAGTGCGAACGCTGACTGGCCAGCTCCTGGTGGCGGACTCCGTCACCTCCACGGGCGGCTTTTCCACGCTGCTTCGGACGTTCCGTACTCGCGTACCGGTCACCGTGTTCCCCACTCTGGTCACGGTCACGGGCTTTGCCCGCAATGCGAACGGTCGTCGTGACGTGGCGCGCTACACGTCGGGCGCCCTGCGCCTCGACACCGTGGCGGTGGTGGCCGGCTACACCAGTCCGTTGCCCGGTGGTGGACAGGTGGCCGACGCGTTCTACGTGCCGCGCACCGATCGGATCTATCTCTCGAACATCGAGCGCAACTGGCTCGAGGTGTACAACCTGGCCGACTCGACGTTCCGCGCGCCGATCGCCGTGGGCTCGCGTCCGTGGGGCATCGCGCCGTGGCCGCGCAACCGCGATGGTGTCATGGGTGATACGTTGCTCGTCGCCAATTCCGGTGGGACGAATATCAGCTACGTCGATCTCAATGCGGGAACGACGGGACGCGAAGTATTCCGCTACGCCCTGCCGAACATCGTGGCCTATAGCATCACAACGGTGCGCTCGCAGGCCACCGATGCGCCGATGACGCAGCGGACGCTGTACGACTTCAGCGATCGGCCGCAGTATCTCGCGGCGACGTGTAACGGTGCGAATACGCCGGGGGCGCCTTGTCGGGACGTGATCGCGGTGTACTCCACGACCCCCACGCCCGGACAGTCCATGCCGTTCCCGAACCAGGGAACGATCCGCTGGGAAAACCTCACGCAGCGCACGTCGCACTTCTTCTTCGAGCAGGCGATCGGCCAGTCGGAAGGCCGCTCGGATACGCTGGAAGTCGAGCGCTTCGCCGCCGCGGGCTTCGGCAAGGATTCGCTCCTGCTGCCCTACAAGCAGAACGTGCCGAACGGGAGCGGCGGCTTCTTCTCCTACTCGGTCGTCGTCCGGCTCGACAAGCTGGCCTTCCGCGACACCACCTTCGTGCGCGGCTCGGGCAACTTCCGCCGTGCGGTGTTCGGGGAGGGCGGATCGGTGCTTGGCAGTCGTGCCATGACGTACGATGCGACGACGGGCATGGATACCACACCGCCCACGCCGGTCATCGACCGCGGTATCTCCCGTCCGCTCGATGTCACCGACTTCGTGGCGAACACCTTCTCCCGCGTGCAGGGCGTCGGCATCAACTTCGACGGCGAGTTGAATGCGGTGAAGGGGGACTCCACGTACCTGTTCGATCGCACGCTGCGCCTGCAGGGCATCCTGCAGTCACGGCCCAGTGGTGGCGGCCTCGACTTCCACCCGCTCAACACGGGTGCCAACTCGACGCTCCGCACGCGCCTGGCATTCATCGCGTCGAGCGAGCCGGTCATCGACGTGTTCGACACGTACTGCTACCGCAGGATCGCGTCGATCCCGATTCGCGACCCGATTATCGGACCGGTGCGTGCGACCACGCGTCCGAACGGCCAGCTGGTACTTGTCGGGGCCACGATCCGCGGGGTCACCGTGGTCGCGTTGCCCGATAACTTCACGACGAGCTGCCAGTAAGGTCGCGACCGGCGGCGGCACAGGCAGGGGAATCGGCACGGCCCCGGGGCACTCGCTCTGGGGCCGTGTCGTCCGTTTGGGGCACGCGCTTCCGGCACAACGCTCCCATCGCGCGGTGTCACGTCATACGTTGTGACACGGAGGTCGGAACCACCGGCCTCCCTTCGCGTCTGCTTCGAACATTCATGCTCCGCTTCACCACGGCCGGCGAGTCCCATGGCCCGGCGCTCGTCTCGATCCTAGAAGGTATGCCCGCCGGCGTGCCCGTGCTGGCGGCCGATGTCGACACCGACCTCGCCCGTCGTCAGCAGGGGTACGGACGGGGGCGCCGCATGCAGATCGAAACCGATCGCGTCGAGTTTCTGTCGGGCATCCGCGCCGGCGAGACGCTCGGATCGCCGATTTCGATGCTGATCCGCAATACCGACTGGAAGAACTGGCTCGAGATCATGGACCCGGCGCCGCGCGAGGGCGACGCGGACGGACCGCGGAAGCGGCAGGTCACCCGGGTTCGGCCAGGGCACGCGGATCTCACCGGACTCCTGAAGTACGATCGGAGCGACGCCCGCGACATTCTCGAACGCGCCTCGGCGCGTGAAACGACCGCGCGCGTCGCCTCCGGTGCCGTCTGCCGCGTGTTGTTGCGCGAACTGGGGATCCGGGTCGGTTCGCACCTGGTGCACCTTGGCGGGGTCGATGCCGCCCGGCCTGCGGTCATGCCTGCCGACATCAATGCCGCCTCCGACGCCTCACCGTTGCGGACGCTCGATGCCGTCGCCGAGTCCGAGATGATCACGCGCATCGATGCCGCCAAGAAGGACGGCAACACCCTCGGCGGTATCTGTGAGGTGGTGGTCACCGGGCTTCCGGTCGGACTGGGGTCTCACGTGTCGTGGGACCGACGCCTCGACGGACGGTTGGGGCAGGCCATGCTCTCGATTCCAGCCGTAAAGGGCGTCGAAATCGGTCTGGGGTTCGAAACCGCGCGTCGCACGGGCGCGGAGGTCCACGATGAAATCGAGGCCGCACCGGGGAACACCCGCATGGGCCACGTACGTCGGAAGACGAATCGCGCGGGGGGCACCGAAGGGGGCATGACCACCGGCGAGGAGCTGGTCATTCGCGTGGCGATGAAGCCCATCTCAACACTGATGCGTCCGCTTGGTACCGTTGACGTCGCGACCGGACAAGCGGCCTCGGCCGTTGCGGAACGAAGCGATGTCACCGCGGTACCTGCCATGGGCGTGATCGCCGAAGCGATGGCGGCGTACGTGCTGGCCGATGCCCTGCTCGAAAAGTTCGGTGGAGACTCGCTCGGCGAGATCCGCCGGAATCTCGACGCCTATCTCGCCCGGTTGGACGAGCGGGTGGGGTGACCCAGCGCGCTGGCCTTCAGATCGATGGGCACTTGGTGCTCGTCGGGCTGCCGGGTTCCGGCAAGTCCACCGTCGGTCGCGCGGTGGCGCAGCGCCTGTCGCGCCCGTTCTTGGACTTCGACGCGGAAATCGAGCGACGCGAAGGCCTGTCCGTCGCTCGAATCTTCGCCGAACGAGGGGAAGCGGCGTTTCGCGGTTTGGAGTACACGCTCACGCAGGAACTGGCCGCCGCGCCACCGATGGTGCTTGCGCCGGGTGGCGGCTGGGTCACCATTCCAGGTGCCATGGCGCTCCTGCGTCCTCAGGGGCGTATCATTCATTTACAGATTTCCCCGAAGGAGGCGCTGCGACGCCTCACGCGGTCACGGATCGTTCGCCCGTTGCTCGCGCAAGCGGACCCAGCCATGGGTATGCAGTCCTTGTGGGACCGCCGATCGGGGCTGTATGCGATGGCGGACGTGACCATAAACGTGGAAGCTGTTGATTCACAACGACTTATTGATTCCGTGGTGGCGCTTGCCCACGACGGGACTCTGGGGATAGGTTAGGCGATGAACGATCGGTGGACACCTGTCATCGATGATTTGCGCGAACGATTCGCGGCCGACACGGATGTCGTGGAGGTCGAGGCCTATCTCTCGTCGCAAGGGTATGACCGGCGACAGATTGGTGAGATTCTTTCACTTCTTTATAGCGATACTGCACCAGCCCGCGGACCGGGTGGTGCTGTGATGTCGCGCAACGGGCCGCTCCGCGTTCAGGGGCCGCACGAGCGCGGACGGTTTACCGCCGAAGCCTGGGGCTACCTGGTTATGCTGGGTGGCTCCGGAGCGGTGAATCTCAACGATTTTGAGCAGTTGGTGGAGCGCGCGCTGGTCCATATCGACGGCCGCATCAGCCTCGCGGACATCCGTGGTATCGCGGAGGACGTGGGGTTCGATGATGGGGCGATGGACGGTGAACGCTCCCAGGTACACTGATCTGATGCCAATCAAGAAGGGCACGACCGCGGCGGGCACCGGCTTGTCCAAGCCCGCCGCGAAGAAAGCCGTCAAGAAGGTGGCCAAAAAGGCCGCGAAAAAAACGGTGAAGACGTCCACAGCGCCGGCCAGAGGCCAGGCCGCTGAGCCGTTGCCTGGGCGTAAGTCGGCCGCCAAATCGGCGGCTAAGGCGCCCGCGAAAGCGGTGGCCAAGAAGGCGGCCGCTAAGACCGCCGCCAAGAAGGCCAGCAGCACGAAAGCCCGAAGCCGTTCCCGTGTAGACGACTCGGCCCCGGACGACGACGAACCCGCGCCAGCTGGTGGTACCACGCTGGTGATCGTCGAGTCTCCGGCCAAGGCCAAGACGATCGGCAAGTACCTCGGCAAAGGCTTCACGGTGAAAGCGACCGTGGGCCACGTGCGCGACCTGCCCGCCAAGAAGCTTGGCATCGACATCGAGCATGGCTTCGCCCCCGACTACGTCACGATCGAGGGCAAAGAAGACATCCTCACCGAGCTCAAGCGGGTCGCAAAGGGCGCCCGTGAAATCTTCATCGCCACCGACCCTGACCGTGAAGGGGAGGCGATCGGCTGGCACGTCGAGCAGTTCTTCACCCAGCCGCCTCGCTACGCCGTCACGGCGCCGATTCGTCGCGTGATGTTCCACGAGATCACGAAAGACAAGGTCAAGGAGTCGATGGCAAACCCGATGGACATCGACAACAAGAAAGTCGATGCCCAGCAGGCCCGTCGCGTCCTCGATCGACTCGTCGGCTACAAAGCCAGCCCCGTGCTCTGGAAGACGGTGAAGAAGGGCCTGTCGGCCGGTCGCGTGCAAACGGTCGCCTTGCGTATCATCGTGGAGCGCGAGCGCGAGATCCGCGCGTTCACGCCGGTCGAGTACTGGAGCATCGCGGCCGATCTGCAGAAGGGCGCGCAGTCCTTCATGGCCAAGCTCCATCAAGTCGACGGCAACAAGCCGGAGATCTCCACCGGACCGGAAGCCGAGCGCATCCTCGCCGACCTCAAGGGCCGGACGCAGTTCACGGTCACCGAGGTCAAGCGGCGCGAGAAGCGGAAGAATCCCGCCGCGCCGTTCACCACGTCCACGTTGCAGCAGGAAGCCGCCAAGAAACTGGGCTTCGGCTCCAAGCGGACGATGCGACTGGCGCAGGATCTCTATGAAGGCATCGACGTCGGCGGCGAAGAGGGCCAGGTCGGTCTCATCACGTACATGCGTACCGACTCGTCCCGCGTCTCCGAGACGGCGGCCGGTTCAGCGCGCGATTGGCTCAAGGCCGAGTACGGGGAGTCGTACCTCGCGGCGGGCATGCAGCTCTATCCCAGCGGCAAGGCCAACGCGCAGGACGCCCACGAAGGCGTGCGTCCCACCGACCCCACACGCCGGCCCGATGACCGTCTCGCCAAGAAGCTCACCGCTGATCAGTTCAAGCTCTACGAGCTGATCTGGAAGCGCTTCATGGCGTCGCAAATGGCGCCGGCCGTGTTCGATACCACCACGGTGGATTTCGACATTCCGACACAGGGCCACTCCTACCTGTTCCGCGCCACCGGCTCCGTCATCAAGTTCGACGGCTTCCTCACGCTCTATCGCGAAGCGCGCGAAGAGGGTGACGGCAAGGCGCTCGAAGATGAACAGGCGTTGCCGTATCTCGAGCTCAACGAGTCGGTGCCGGTCAAGGCGATCACGCCCACCCAGCACTTCACGGCCCCCCCACCGCGCTTTTCCGAAGCCTCGCTGGTCAAGGAGCTCGAGCGCCTGGGCATCGGCCGACCGTCCACCTACGCGTCGATCATCTCGGTGCTCGCCGAACGACGCTACGTGTCGCTCGAACAGCGCCGCTTCTTCCCGACGCCCTTGGGCGAAACGGTCGAGAAGGTCATGGTCAAGAAATTCCCCGCCATCTTTAACGTGCAGTTCACGGCGCAGATGGAAGGGGAACTCGACAAGATCGCCGACGGTGAACTGGGCTGGGTGCGTGCGCTGACCGACTTCTGGACGCCGTTCCAGGCCACGCTCAACGACAACGATCTCGACGTCCTCATCGGCGAAGCCTACGATCTGTCGGCGCTCGTCACCGAAAAGTGTCCCGACTGCGGCGGCAAGCTGGTCGCCAAGGGCGGGTTCTTCGGACCGTTCGTCGCCTGCGAAAATCATCCGAAGGCATGCAAGTACACGCGCCCCATCAAGGGCGAGAAGAAGCCGGCCGAGGTCACGAAGTACATGTGTCAGGAATGCGGCGAAGCGATGGTGGTGCGCCACGGTCGCTCGGGCGATTTCCTCGGCTGCTCCAAGTTTCCGAAGTGCCGCGGCACGCGCTCCATGCCCACCGGCGTGAAGTGCCCCAAGGATGGTGGCGAGATCGCCGAGCGCCGCAGCAAGAAGCGTGGCAAGGCGTTCTACGGCTGCGAGAACTATCCGAACTGCGATTTCGTGGTGTGGGACAAGCCCGTGGCCGAGACGTGCCCGGAGTGCGGGTACGTCGGGGCCGAGGCCAAGAGCAATAAGACCCGTGGCGCGTTCCGGAAGTGTCTCAAGTGCGCGAACGAGTGGGATGTCCCGAGCCCGGACGAAGCCGAGTTGGTGGCCGAAGTGGCCTGATCGGCTCGGGTTGGATGGATCGTGGAACGGTCGCGCTGGCATTCATGCCCGGCGCGACCGTTTTGCGTTGGGCTTTGGGCGTTGGTGTGCGCGAGACGCCCAGCCCGACCCGTGGGATCCCCTTGGCGGAATTGCTGCGGGGACCCACGGCCCGCGCCGGGCTGCGCCGACGCGTACCACGGCCTGGCTGAACGCACCGAGGCCCGTCGCAGCGGCCAGTGCGCGCGCTCCCTTGGCGCCGCGCCGAGCCCCGCCACTCGCTGGTCGCATCCTCCCACTATGGCCGCCGATCTCGCACGTCCGACTCGGCCGCGCAAGGTGCCGCGCGCGCTGACCGAATCCTCCCGCGCTCACGCGCACCACCGTCCCCCGTGTAGCTCGTTCGGCACGGGGACGCCCCGCCGCCGCACGAGCGTCCACACCGGACCAGCCCGCGAACCACGAACCAGCAACAGCGCGCCCCGTTAGACTTCACGCATGGCATCCAACGAAGTGCATGTGATCGGCGGTGGGCTCGCCGGAAGCGAAGCCGCCTGGCAACTCGCCGAGCGCGGGCATTCTGTCGTGGTGCATGAAATGCGCCCCGTCCGCGGCACCGCCGCGCATCGTACCGAAAAACTCGGCGAGCTCGTCTGCTCGAACACGTTCAAGAGCACGGAAACCAGCAACGCACACGGGCTGCTCAAAGCCGAGATGCGACAGCTTGGCTCGCTCATTCTCGACTGCGCCGATCAGTCGCGTGTGCCGGGCGGCTCGGCCCTCACCGTCGATCGTGAGATCTTCTCGCAGCACGTGCACGATCGCGTCCATGCGCACCCGCGCATCCGCGTCTCGCGCGAGGAAGTCACGGCGCTGCCGGAGGTCGGCATCATCGCGACGGGACCGCTCACTTCCGATGCGCTGGCCGATGCCATTCGCGCGCGGCTCGGGGTCGAATCGCTCGCGTTCTATGATGCCATCGCACCCGTGGTGTCGCTGGAGTCGATCGATCAGAACATCGCCTTCCGCGCCTCGCGCTGGGGCAAGGAAACGATGGACGGCGCCGGTGACGAAGGGGCGTATCTCAACTGCGCCTTCACGCGCGACGAGTACGAAGCGTTCATCGACGCGCTCACCACCGCCGACCAGTTCACCGCGCACGAGTTCGACGCCGTCCCGTATTTCGAAGGGTGCATGCCCATTGAAGAGATGGCACGCCGTGGACGCGAGTCGCTTCGCTTTGGGCCGATGAAGCCCATCGGGCTCCAGGACCCGCGCTCCACCTCGCGTCCGCACGCCGTGGTGCAGCTCCGCATGGAAGATCGCGGCGGTCGCATGTGGAATCTCGTGGGCTTTCAGACCCGCCTGCGTATTCCTGAGCAGGCGCGCGTGTTTCGCATGATCCCCGGGTTGGCCGAGGCGGAGTTCCTTCGCTTCGGCTCCATTCATCGCAACTCGTACGTGAACGCGCCCGCCGCGCTGTCGCCGCATCTGTCATTGCGCGACACGCCGCAGCTGATGTTCGCCGGTCAGATTACCGGCGTCGAGGGCTATACCGAGAGCAGTGCCACCGGCCTGCTCGCCGGCATCAATCTCTCGCGGCAGATCTCCGGCCACGCCCCGGTCGTGCCGCCGCCCGCCACCATGATGGGCGCACTCTATCGCTATATGCGCGAAGCCGACCCGAAACATTTTCAGCCGATGAACGCCAACTTCGGGTTACTCGATGATCTCGAAGGCGTCGCGCCGAAGGTGCTGAAGGACAAGGCGAAGAAGCGCGAGCTATTCGCCGAGCGCGCGCTCGCGGCCATGGCCGAGTGGCGTGATGCATCGGGCATCATTCCCACGGCAGTCCACGGGTGATGCCCGCATGAGCGACGAGGCCGCGCTTCCTCACGCGGACGTGTCCGAAACGGCACTCCCCGCCGAGATCGACGAGTTTCTCGTCCATCTGGACAAGGAGCGTGACCTCTCGCCCAATACGCTGTCGGCGTACCGGCGCGACTTGCGCGAGTTCTCCACCTGGCTGGCCAGCACGCATGGCATCGCCGGATGGCAGTGGAACGCACTCGGACGCACGGACATCCGCGGCTTTATGGCGCACTGCACGCGCCGTGGACTCGCGAAACGCTCCGTGGCGCGTCAACTGTCAGCCGTGCGCAGCTTCTATCGCTGGATGCATCGTGACGAGCGCGTCGACGTCAATCCCGCGCGCGCCGTGAAGTCGCCGCGGCTGCCGCGTACATTACCGGCGTATCTCGACAAACGACAGGCCGACACGCTGCTTGCACATGCCGCGACGCGTGCGCAGAGTCTCGAGTTCACCGATGTGCGCAATGTCGCGATGCTCGAACTCTTCTACTCGAGCGGACTCCGACTGTCCGAGCTGCGCGGCATCGATCTCGGGGATCTCGATCTCGTCGCACAGCAAGTCAAAGTGCGAGGCAAGGGCCGCAAGGAGCGCATCGTGCCGCTGGGCGACCATGCCCAACGTGCGCTGCGCAACTATCTCGTCAAGCGCGACGCCCTGCTCGCGAAACTTAAGGACGGCGCCAGGAAGCCCGCGCGCGGTGCCGTGTTCCTGAGTGAACGCGGCGGACGCATGAGCCCGCGCGCCATTCAGCACGCGGTCGTACAGTTGCTCTCCGCCGTCGACGAAGGGGCAGGGCTCAGCACCCACTCGCTGCGGCATAGCTTCGCCACGCACCTCGTTGATGGTGGTGCCGACCTCCGCGCCGTCCAGGAATTGCTCGGCCACGCCAGCATCAGCACCACGCAGATCTACACGCACACCAGCGTCGAACGCCTCAAAAAGGTCTATCGGCAGGCGCACCCGCGCGCCTGAGCTGTGTGGGGGTGTGCTTGCGGCTCGGTCCTTGGGGAACTTCCCGTCGGCTTTTCTGCGGGGGGCACCGGGGGAGCGCCGCGAGAGGATCGCGCGCCCCTCGCAGAGCGCCGCCGTGGAGCCCCACGACCCCATCCGCCAGCGCACCAACTCAACACCAACGACTCAACGACTCAATACGGCGTGCCGCCAGACAACACCGTAACAGCGCGAGCCGCGTCGAGATTGCCTCCGCACATGACGATGCCGATGGTGCGTCCCGCCAAGCGCGGCGCCAGCAGGTGCAAGCCGGCCAGCCCCGTCGCCCCCGACCCTTCGGCCAGATTGTGCGTAATTCGCCACAAGTCGCGCACGCCCTGGGCGATCGCCGCCTCACTCACCACCACGAACTCCTCGAGTCCGGCGCGCAGGGCGGAGAACGTGAGTTCATAAGTTGAACCCGTGGCGATCCCTTCGGCGAAGGTGTGCACCGGTGCGCCCGCGCGCGGCACGCCGTCGTGCCAAGCATCGTGCTGCGCTGACGCGCCCATGCTCTGCACCGCGTAGACCTCGAGGTCGGGTTTGAGCACATCGCGCACCACCGACGCCCCCACGGCTTGTGAGCCACCGCCCAGTGCGATGATGATCGCATCGAGATCCGGTGCCTGCTCTAGAAACTCCGCCGTCATTGTCGCCGCACCCGAGATCACCGCATGGTGGTTGGTGGAATGCACCACCGTCTTGCCATCGCGTTCGGCCAGCGCGCGACACGCGGCGGCCGTGTCGTCGTAGTGATCGCCCACCTCAATGAGGGTGGCCCCCAGACCGCGGATGGCCGCGCTCTTCTCGGGGTTATTGCCCCGCGGTACGCAGATCGTGACCGACACGCCGCGCTGGGCGCCCGACCAGGCGAGCCCGAGGCCGTGGTTGCCGGTGGAGGCGGCAATCACACCACGGGCTGACTCGTCGTCGGTGAGCGCCGTGATCGACGACGTGCCATTGCGCACCTTGAAGCTGCCCGTGGGCAGATGATTCTCGTGCTTCACGAGCACGCGGATGCCGTGGCCGACTAGCTCGTCCAGTGGCGGGTAGTGCCGGACCGGGGACGGGTCCAGAAACGGGCGCAACCGTGCGCGGGTGGCCAGTACGTCGGCGTAGGTGATGGGGTACATTCCTGAAATATGCCTCTCCCAATCATTCGAGCCACCACCATTCTCGCTGTGCGACGCGACGGACGCGTGGCCATTGGCGGCGACGGGCAGGTGTCCGTCGGCGACACCATCGCGAAGTCTCAGGCGGTGAAGGTCCGCCCCCTCAAGGGTGGACGCGTCATCGCGGGATTTGCCGGCTCGGTGGCCGATGCGATCACCCTCTTCGAAAAGTTCGAGGAGAAGCTCGATCGCTTCCCGGGCAACCTACCCAAGGCCGCCGTCGAACTGGCCAAGGAATGGCGCAGCGATCGCGTGCTCCGTCGGCTCGAAGCCATGCTGATCGTGGCCGACGTCGATCACGGCTTCATGCTGAGCGGCAACGGGGAACTCATCGAGCCCGACGACGGCATTCTCGCCATCGGTTCCGGTGGGGCGTATGCGCAGGCCGCCGCCCGCGCCCTCGTGCGCGAGACCACGCTCTCGCCCGCCGAGATCGTGAAGAAAGCCCTCACGATCGCCGGCGAGATCTGCATCTACACGAACACGAACATCACGGTCCTCGAACCCACCGCGTAGCGAGCGCCTGTGCCGGCGGCTTCGCGGGCGCCGAGTCGGTTCACCCAGCTGGCCTTGCCGGCGCCGCCGGCAGCGCGGCAACCGACAATTGGAGCGCGCCCGCAAAACTGAGCAGGAAAGACATGCCCGAACGCGACGGAGATCGTTAGCGTTCGGGATGCCCTCACCTCGCACGCAGCAGGCCATCGCACGGCTCGCCGACCTCACGCCTCGGCAGATCGTGGCGGAGCTGGATCGCTACATCGTCGGGCAGGCCGACGCCAAGAAATCGGTGGCAATCGCGCTGCGCAATCGTTGGCGTCGGCAGCGGGCGCCGGAAGCCATCCGTGAGGAGATCTCCCCCAACAATATCATCCTCATCGGCCCGACCGGCGTTGGGAAGACGGAGATCGCGCGGCGTCTGGCCAAGCTGTCCGGAGCGCCGTTCGCCAAGGTGGAGGCCTCGAAGTTCACCGAGGTGGGGTATGTGGGACGTGACGTCGAATCCATGGTGCGCGATCTCATCGAGAGCGCCATCGACATGGTGCGTACGGAGCGCGAGTCGGAAATCGAAGATCTCGCCAACGAAAAGGTCGACGAACGATTGCTCGACCTGTTGCTACCGGTGCCACCCGTCGCGACGGGTGACGCCCCCGAGGTAAAGGCCGAGCACGACGCCGCGCTGGAGCGCCATAAGCGCACGCGCGACAAGCTGCGCCTGTTGCTGCTCGATGGGCAGCTCGACGGCCGCGAAGT
The DNA here is from genome assembly GCA_947461225.1 of Gemmatimonadota bacterium. Lineage (GTDB taxonomy): Bacteria > Gemmatimonadota > Gemmatimonadetes > Gemmatimonadales > Gemmatimonadaceae > Gemmatimonas. The sequence goes on from CANHJV010000038.1 coordinate 14,340, forward strand.
CGAACTCGAGGTGACGCAGTCTGGTCCCGGGATGCCGGGCATGGCGACACCGGGCGGCAATGAGGGGATGGAGAGTGTCGCCGAGTGGTTCCGCGACATGATGCCGAAGAAAAAGAAGCGCCGCACCGTGAAGGTGAGCGAGGCACGTCGCATTCTGCTCGATGAGGAACTCGAGAAGCTGATCGACCTCGATGACATCATCGGGGACGCGCTCGAGCGCACCGAAGCAATGGGCATCATCTTCCTCGACGAGATCGACAAGATCGCCGGCGAGCGGGGGCAGGGCGGTGGCCCCGACGTGTCACGTGAAGGCGTGCAGCGCGATTTGCTGCCCATCGTGGAAGGGTCGAACGTACAAACGAAGTACGGGATGGTGAAAACCGATCACATTCTGTTCATCGCCGCGGGCGCGTTTCACGTGTCGAAGCCCAGTGATCTCATCCCCGAGTTGCAGGGCCGCTTCCCCATTCGCGTGGAGCTCAAGCCGCTGACCGAACAGGACTTCGTGCGCATCATGACCGAGCCTGAGAATGCGCTCACGAAGCAGTACGCCGCGCTCGTGGAAGCCGAAGGGGCTTCACTGGAGTTCAAGGACGACGGTATCGCGGAGTTGGCACGGGTGGCCACGCGGGTGAACGAGCGCATGGAGAACATCGGTGCGCGTCGACTGCACACGGTGATGACCACGCTGCTCGAAGACGTGCTGTTCGAGTTGCCGGACCGCGGGAAGGACGCCGTGGTGGTGGACTCGGCTATGGTCCGAGAGCGCCTGAAGGCCGTCAGCGAGGATGAGGACCTCCGGAAATACATCCTCTAGCCCGACAGCGACGTGTGTGCCCGAAGGGTTGGTCTCGCCGCGTGTGCGCAATAACTTTGTACGGATGCCGCATAATTATCCGCCGCATCGCGATTTCCTGAACATCGCCGACTTCTCCCCCGCGGAGACGTTCGCCCTGCTCGAGCTGGCCGAGCGTATGCGCATCGGCGCCTACGACCGTAAGCCGTTGTTGGGCAAGGCGTTGGCCATGATCTTCATGAAGTCGTCGACGCGCACCCGCGTGTCGTTCGAGGTCGGGGTCACTCAGCTGGGTGGGACCGCGCACTTTCTCTCGCCTCGGGATGTCCAGCTGGGTCGTGGCGAGCCGATTGCGGATACCGCCCGGGTGCTCGACCGGTACGTGCACGGGATCATGATCCGGACCTTCGCGCACGCTGACGTGGAAACGTTGGCCGAGTACGCCAAGGTGCCCATCATCAACGGCCTCACCGATCTGTCCCATCCCTGCCAGATCCTGGCCGATGTCCTCACCATCCAGCAGCACTTGGGCGACGTCCGCGGGAAGACGGTCGCCTGGATCGGTGACGGCAACAACATGGCCAACTCGTGGATTGAAGCGGCCGCGCATCTGGGCTTCACCCTCAGGCTGGCGTGCCCTGAGGGATACGATCCCGACGACGATTTCCTGCGTACGGGCGTGGCGTCGGGGATGGTGCACCTGCTGCGCGATCCGCGCGAGGCTGCGGCTGGCGCCGACGTGGTGACCACCGACGTGTGGGCCTCCATGGGGCAGGAGGAGGAGCAGGCGAAGCGTGCCCTCGCTTTTTCGCTGTATCAGGTCGACGCGCCACTCATGGCACTGGCGGCACCGAACGCCATCTTCTTGCATTGTCTGCCGGCGCACCGCGGTGAAGAAGTGACCGCCGAGGTGCTCGACGGACCGCAAAGCGTCGTGTGGGACGAGGCCGAGAACCGCCTGCACATTCAAAAAGCGATCATGGCCGCGCTGATGGGGAACGAAGCGCTTTAACCCGGAATTCACACACTATGCCAATCGCCGAAGGAATACCCGCCCCCGATTTTACCCTGCCCACCGATGCGGGCGACACGCTGACGCTGTCGTCGCTCCGTGGTCAGTGGGTCGTGCTCTTTGCCTATCCAAAGGACGACACCTCCGGCTGTACCGTGGAAGCGTGCGAGTTCCGCGACGCGCTCCCGCAGTTCGATGCGTCGAAGGCCGTGATTCTCGGGATCAGCCCCGACTCCGTGAAGTCACACGTGAAGTTCAAGGCCAAGTTCGAGCTCCCGTACACGCTGCTCGCCGACGAAGAGAAGACGGTGTTGCAGGCCTACGACGTGTGGAAGGAGAAGTCCATGTACGGCAAGACGTACATGGGGGTGGAGCGCACGACCTTCCTGATCGACCCCATGGGGCAGATCGCCAAGGTCTTTACCAAGGTCAAGCCCGCCGGTCACGCCGCGGAAGTCATGGCGGCGATCGCCTGAGTTCCGTCGGAATCACTGCCAGCGTGGCAATCCGCTGGCACGTTCCTGCCAGATTGGTCATGTTATAGGGCGCGGCCGCTCCGGTCGCGCCCTGCTTCTTTTCCAGACATGACTGCTAACGCTCCCGGCCCGCTCAAGCGTACGCCGCTCCATGACGTTCACGTTGCCCTCGGCGCGAAGATCGTCCCCTTCGCCGGCTACGAAATGCCGGTGCAGTATCCCACTGGCATCACCGCCGAGCACAACGCCGTGCGAACGACGTGCGGGATGTTTGACGTGTCGCACATGGGTGAAGTGATCGTGCGCGGTCCGGATGCAATCCGGTTCGTGTCCTCGGTGACCAGCAACGACGTCGAAGCGCTGGCCGTCGGGCAGATCCAATACTCGACACTGCTGCGCGCCGACGGCACGATCGTCGATGACCTGCTCGTCTATCGGTTCGCCGATCACCTGATGCTGGTCATCAATGCCAGCAATCGCGACAAGGATCTCGCGCATCTGCAGGCGAACATCGCCGGCTTCGATTGCACGATGACCGACATCTCCGACAGCACGGCGCTTCTGGCGGTGCAGGGGCCGCAGGCGCCGGCCATCGTGGCGTCGCTGTCCGATGTCCCGCTCGACGGCATCAAGTACTACTGGTTCACCGAAGGCCATGTCGCCGGCGTGCCGTGCATCATCTCGCGGACCGGCTACACGGGCGAACTCGGGTTCGAGTTGTACTTCGACGCGTCGCAGGCGGTCGCCGTGTGGAACGCCGTGATGGCCGCCGGTGTGGTCACGCCGGCGGGCCTCGGCTGCCGCGACTCGCTGCGTCTCGAGGCCGGTATGTGCCTGTACGGCAACGAGCTCGACGACCGTACCACGCCGATCGAAGCCGGGTTGAACTGGCTGGTGAAGCTGGCCAAGCGCGAGCCGTTTCTGGGTAAGGATGTGCTGGTCCGTCAGCACCAGGAAGGCACCGATCGGAAGCTGGTCGGCTTCACGATCGACGAACGCGCGATCCCGCGCCATGGACACGGGGTGGTCTACGGCGGCGTCGCCATTGGCGACGTGTGCAGCGGCTGCATGAGTCCATCACTCGGCATTCCGATCGGCACCTGCTATCTGCCCGCGGCGGCGGCAGTGGAAGGCACCACCTTCGAGATCGACATCCGTGGGCGGAAGTTGCCGGCCCGTGTGGTGAAGTTGCCGTTCTACAAGCGGGCAGGGAAGGCGTGAGCGCACGTCCGCGCCCCGCGGCCATGCGGCGTGGCGGTGTGGATGACGGCGCGGCGAGCGTCGTCGCGATACTCATGACCGATGTCGAGCCGGCGGTACGGTTGAACGCCGCGCTCGAGGCGGCAGGGGTCACGACGGTGACGATCTCGCCGATGGATGATGTGCGCGGCGACTTACGTCGCGCACGTCCCGACATCGTCGTGTTGACCGGTGCGCTGCTCGACGCGGCGAATGTGTCGCTCGTGCGGCAGTTATTGTGGGACAATGTGGCCGTGCTCGGCTTCACCGACGTGTCCGACCCGCAGATGGTTGAGCGGTTGCGGGACATCGGGTACGCCGAGGCGTGGCCGAAGCCGGTGCGCATCGAGGATGTGGTGGACAGCGTGACGCGCCGGCTCGAGCGTCAGCGGCTGGCCGAGCTCACGGGGCTGGTCGGGGAGTCGGCGGCGATTCGCGAAGTGCTGGTGAAGGTGGAGCAGATTGCGCCCGTCTCGAGTACGGTCCTGATTGAAGGGGAGAGCGGCACCGGCAAGGAACTCGTGGCCCGTGCGATTCATCGACTGAGTCCACGTCGCGGGAAGCCGTTCATTGCGGTGAACGTCGGTGCGCTCACCGAGACGCTGCTGGAGAGCGAACTCTTCGGCCATGAGAAGGGCGCATTCACCGGCGCGGCGGAGCGTCGACTGGGCCGCTTTGAATTAGCCGATACCGGCACGCTGTTCCTCGACGAGATCGGCGAGATCCCATCGACCACGCAGGTGAAGTTGCTACGCGTGCTCGAGGAGCGTGAAGTCACGCGGGTGGGCAGTGGCGCACCGATCCCGATCGATGTGCGCGTGGTGGCCGCCACGAATCGTCCGTTGCGCGAGCATGTCGAAGAAGGCGGCTTTCGTGCCGACCTGTTTTATCGGCTGAACGTGCTCGGGATCTACCTGCCGCCGCTGCGCGAACGTCGCGACGATATCCCGTTGCTCGTGCGGCGCTTCGTCACCGAGTTCTCGTCGCTGCACGATCGCGCGTTTCACGGGATCTCCGCCGACGCGTTGGCGCTGTTGGTCGAGTACGGATGGCCCGGGAATGTGCGCGAGTTGCGCAACCTCGTGGAGAGCATGGTCGTACTCGCCCACGGTCGGGAAATCGGCGCCGATGACATCCCTCGGCCAATCCGCGACGGCGGCGGTCGTCGGTTGCTGCCGGTGCACATTGGGCCGCTGGTGCGCGAGGGCGAGCGGGCGCAGGGGCGTGAGCTCGAGTTCATCGTGCGCTCGCTGGTTGAACTGAAGTTGCAAGTCGAGGAGTTGCGTCGTCGGATGGATGTGGAGAGCCGTGCGCCCGCGCCGGGGTGGGTGGGGGAAGTGCGCGCACCGTCAGGCGGAGTGTCGGGGGCAGAGGCCGGTGAGGTGGTGCCGATGCCGGGCTTCGGTCTAATGCGTGGCATCGAGCCACGGGAGCAGGGACCGCAGGCCACGGTGATCACGCTCGGGCCGGGAATGACGATGGCGGAAATCGAGCGGATGGCGATTCAGGCGGCGCTGCGTGACACCGGCGGGAATCGACGGAAAGCCGCCGACCTGTTGGGCATCGGGGAGCGCACGCTGTACCGGAAGCTTCGGGAGTATGAAGGCGAAGGCATCGGGGATCCTGGCGACGGGGGTCCACCCCTAGACGAAACTTGAGGTCCGGGCCGGTACGTGTATGCTGGACAACGCGTTGTGAATTTTCTGGTCTTGCCGGAAAGCGACTTTGATCACATATTAGCTCCGCAGAGGACCGAACACAGGTGTTTGGCATGCATCAGCCGCGGAGACATTCCTGTCTATACCAGTCAATTTCGGCATGACGTCCCATCAGACTCCCCCCGGTGCGATCGCGGGGAGTGTCCTGCCTATTCGTCGGGCCGAGGAGCTGATTGCCACCCTCCCTGGGGTGTTGTCGGTGCGCATCGTGCCCAACGACACGGGCGCCGTGGATGAGATTCACGTGCTGACCACCGATCTGGTGCTTCCCAAGAACACCGTCCGCAACATTGAGAGCGCGCTGATGGCGCAGCTCGGTCTCCGGGTCAATCACCGGAAGATCTCGATTGCGACGACCTTGGACGCCCCTCGCGCGGCCGATCTGTCTCCCGCGGCACCGGCTCTGTCCGGTCTGAGCGCGATTGCTGGCGGCGCTTCGTCGTTCGCGGCGCCGATCGCGATGCCGGCCTCGATGCCGGCGGCTGCCGTGGCGGCGGTTGAATCTGTTGCGTCTGCGGCTCCCGGTGGTCCCATGGGAGGGACCGTGCGTGCCCATTCGGCGCTCGCGCCGATGGCTGATGCGGCCCCGGCCAGCCGTCGGGTGCTGATTTTTGAGGATGTCGAGGTGCGGCGGTCGCGTTCGCGCGGTGTGCTGTGCCGAGTCACCCTGAGCCGCGATGGCCAGGAATTTGTGGGCGAGTCAGAAGGGCAGGAGAGCGAGCGATCGCGGATCGACCTGGCGGCACGCGCGACATTGTCGGCGATCGTATCCGCCACGAAGGCGACGGCGGGCGGAGAGCGCTCGTTGGCGCTGGAAGGTTCGAAGCTGATCGATGCCTTCGATCGTGAGTTCATCTTCGTCAGTGTCGCGGCGCGCGTGGGACGCGAGCCGGTGGTCCTGACCGGAAGCTGTGAAGTGCGTGAAAGTGCCGAAACGAGCGCCGTGCTCGCGGTGCTGGATGCAACCAACCGTTGGATGCACATCGATCGTTAGCACATTCCTGAAGCGCTGAAGGTTGGCGCTTCTTTTGACGACTACCCCCCATCGTCTGCACGAGACGACACAAAAAACGTCCCCGTCAACCGTCTAGAGCGGAGCGGAGCGGGCAGGCCAAGCAGTAGGAGCGGAGCCAACCTCGTCAAGCATGTGGAGTCCCGAGCGGGACACACGTGACTACCCCGATGGGAGGTGACGCAAAGATGTGTTTCGTGGCCCAGCTCGTGAACGCTATGTGGTCGTTCGTTTTGGCTGACCTGAAGACCTGGGGTTAATCCCAGCAGACTAGGATGGCGGGGACTTTTTCAAGGCCATGAAGATAAACGTTGTCCCATACGTCTGGGCGATTGTCGCAGCAGGGTTCGCAGCCCTGCTGGGATTGTTTATTCTTGGGCCTAGTTTTCAGCTCGAATTGTTTTACGGCGCTTGCTGGCTAATGCTTGTCGCGCTTGTCAGTGTGCTTGCGAACTACAGGGTCAAGGGGAGCACGTTCGGCGAAGTTTCGTTCATACCGTACTTGTGTGCCGTCGTTCTGTATCCGGCCTGGCCGACCGTTCTGTTGGTTGGTGCTGGTGCTTCATTGGCCGAGTTCATTCGCCCGAAGGCGATGATCAAGCGGGCGTTCAACCTTGGTCAGGTTTTGCTCTCCACTTCGTCAGCCACGTTGGTCTACACCTCGCTTGGCGGAGTCTCGCTCCAGATCCAAGACGATTTCAATGCGCTGCCTCACATCGCGGCTGTTTCCACATTTCTGCTTGTCAACTCACTCGCTGTTGCCGCCGCGATTGGCTTGGCTGAGAAAGAAGGCATCGTAAAGACTTGGATCAGCGCAAACGCGGCTGGCTTAGTCTATGACATCATTGCCATTCCGGCGGTGTTCGCATTCGCACGTGCTTACACTGATTGGGGGGGCTGGGGTGTCGTGGTTATCTGTGCACTGGTGCTTGGCCTTCGATTCACGTACCAGCATAAGCATCAGCTCGAGACTACTAACAAGGAACTCCTAGAACTGTTCGTGCACACGGTTGAGTTCCGTGATCCCTATACTTCTGGTCATTCACAGCGAGTTAGCCGGTATTCTCGCATCATAGCCGAGGAAATCGATCTCACCCAGAAAGAAATCGATCGAATTGCTACAGCTGCGCTGCTGCACGACGTGGGCAAGATTCATGAGATCTTCGCCCCGATTCTGTCAAAACCGGGGAGACTCACGTCGGAAGAGAGAGCGATAATGGAGCTCCATCCGATCAAGAGCGCTGAGCTGGTTGCGAAAATCTCCGATCTCCAGGACATCATTCCTTCGGTCCGGCATCATCACGAGAACTGGGACGGTACCGGATATCCGGATCAACTTTCCGGAAGGGATATTCCGTTGGGGTCTCGAATCATCATGTTCGCTGACACCATTGATGCCATGACTACTGACCGTCCCTACCGAAAGGCGCTTGGTGAAGCCGACGTTCGGTCAGAGCTCAAGAAGTTTAGCGGCATTCAGTTTGATCCATACATTTGCGAAAAGTTGATTGCGTCTCCAAAGTTTGCTCGGCTTTTTGACGAGAGTGACTCTGGTAGATCTCAGTCGTTGACTCAGATTCTTGGCATCGTCAAGAAACGGATGAAAACGCCAGCTGTCGCTTAGGATGGAAAACTGGCATTGATTGCTTTCGCAAGTTCCAAAAGATTTTCGGCGAGTGCTGACCGATCTCGTCGCAAGTTACGTAGATAGTCGGAGAGTGTTTCCCGCGCTTCCACGTTCTTGCCCGCCCGTAGCAAAGCCTCGCAGTAAACTGCGCAGAAGAAATCGCTGGTGCCGAAACGAGCCGAAGCTTGAAACCGGTTCTTCGCGACTTCCAGTATCGCGTCGCTTGGAATCCAATCGCTCGTCAACAGGCTGACGCCCAGCTCCAATGCGACAAGGTATGTAGCTGCTTTGAGTGTCGGGAACCTCGCTTGGCATCGTTGGAAGCGCTCGAAATGATGAAGCGCAGAGGCTCGGTCTCCATGTGCGATCGCCGTTCGGCAAAAGAATCCAACGACGAAGCTTGAAGAAATTTCATCATCTTCGCTTTTGAATAGATCAGTTAGGACGCCTGTCCATTCGGCGGCCAACGTGTGCTCGCCAGCCTCCAAGGCCATCAATGCTAGCTGCCATGCCGGGAACTGAGCATGTCTAGGTAGGTCAATCGTCATCGCGATTTGGTAGCTGTCGCGGAACGCCTGTTTCGACTCCAAAGTGAAACCGCAAAGGCGAAGCGCGTAGGCCGCGCGACCCGCGTCTTGAAAGCTTGCTGGGGACGGAGGCAAGGCCACTGCCCTTGAATACAGCGCGCGGGCGCATGTTGTAGCGGTCTCTGTCGAGCCGAAAACTGTATGGTAAAGCATTGCAACTCGCTGGACACGTTCATTCGTGGCTAGGTCATGTTCCGTGACTGAGCAAGCCTCGTAGCAAATGCGAGCTGTCTCTTCGTCGCAGTTGTTTGTAGCTATGACAATCGCGATCTCAGCTGCGCGCAATCGAGTCTCCCTTGATAGCTGTGTCGCGCGCGCGATTTCAGCCGAGACCCTTGCTAACTCGTTTCGGTCGACAAACGGATCCGCACGGTACGCCGAGTCAATTAGCGAAAGAGTGTAGTCTGCGGATTCGTTCGAGAGACTAGTAAATAGCGCAGGAAGCACTAGTCCACTGGGGCCTAAAGCAAGCGATCTCGCGTACTCGCCAGACTCCAATTCAAGTCGCGCTTGCAATCGTCGAACCGTTGGAGCCGATCCCGCCAGGGTACGTGCGATTTCAAGGCGTTTGAGGAGATGTAGAAGTACTCTCGGACTTTCACAATCCGCGAGCGGCTCCGCGTACTTCACCAGCATCCTTAAAACGGCATCACGTCTTCCGCTGAGCTCCGTATGATGGATCGCCTGAAGTAGGAGGCTGATATCCTTCGTCTTCCCGAACTCGCTCACAAAGGCGTCCGCGATCGATGATCTGAGCGCAGCACAAACAAGCGAGGAAAGTCGGCTCGTGGCCGCCCTGCCAACTAGCTCATGTGAAACGACGAGCGCTGCTTCCTCTTGGGCAAGATAGCCTTCTTTCTCCAGCTGCTCGAGAGCAGCTAGCAACTCATGAGTAGGTAGCTGAAGCGAGTCCATGATTCGATCGAGCGATGCATACGAACCGAGCAGCGAGATGGTCTGAAGCGCACGGACCGCAGCAGAAGGAAGCCGTTCGATGCGTTGATCCAAAAGCGTCTGGATTGTCGGTGGGATACCTCCCGCATCGCCCGTCTCTACCCAATGATTCACCAGCGCGAGCAGGAAGAAAGGGTTTCCCTCACTGGCGCTCACAATCCAATTCTCGATCGGTGGTGAAAGCGGAGCGGCCATCTCTTGGCTGAGCCATCGCGTGAGAGAGAGCGACTCTTCCGGTAGTAGGGAGTCGAGCTTAAAGACTTGTAAGGCCGGTGGCGACTTGGAAGACCGGTGGTCCACGCGCCGAGCAGGGGGGCGACTCGTAATCATGAGAAACACCCGCATCAACGAGACGTTTTCAGCAAGATCGGCAACCACGTCCCAGGAATCGTCATCGATCCAATGCGCGTCCTCTATAATCAGAAATAGCGGCTTTTCTTCCGTTACGGCGCCGATCAAGTCGATGATAGAATGGCGTACGGATTGGCTCCGGATCGAGGATAGATCGCCACTTCCTAGAGACGGCGTAGACGCGCGGACTGCCGGGTCCCTCTGCTCGGCACTCGTAAGGCTCGCATCGCTAATCCCAAGGATTTTGCGCAGGACGCTCAGGCTTTCCGGGGTGCAGCCTAAAGCGCCCGGTAGCGTGAGCAGTTCACTCACCGGGTCGAGCAATGCGCGTAGGGGACGGGCTACGTCGCCGTCGCGACACTCCACTCGTATCTCTCGGAATCCCTCGATTGTCGAGATCTTTGATAACTCGTTGGCGAGACGTGTCTTCCCAATGCCCGCATAGCCCTCAATCATCACCGCACTCCCGTCACGCCACCGAGCCCGCCGCATCGCCATTGTCAGATGTGCCAGCTCGCTCGTCCGTCCCACGAAGTGCCGCTCCGTGGGGGCGAACGATGGACGCTTTTTCGACGGGGGCTCGGTGAAGCGCTTCCGCAGCAACGACGCCGGTAGCCGGATGTCGCTGGCTGACGGACCGATCTCCTCGAGATACCGGTCGATGATCGCCACCGCCTCCGCCTTCGAGCCGGCGAGCATCGTGCACTCGGCCAGCGTCAGCGTCGCTTCCTCGTGGAGTGGATCGAATTGCAGCAGCCAACGTGCCAGTGCTTCCGCCCCCGTCCAATCGGCGCGCTCCCGACGCGTGCGCAGCTGATCCACCAGCACCCGCCGCACGGCGGCGTGCACCGTGGCCCGCTGCGTATCGATCCACTCCTGAAAGTCCGGCCACGGCGCGACGAAGCCCGGCAAAAACAGGCCGAAGGGCTCGTGCCCGCGCACCACGTCCCGGTCGAACAAGGCCGTCGTCTGCGACAACGAGAACGTGGTCACCACCTGCCGCGGATCGAGACAGACGCAGTCGCCGATCAGCGACACGTTGATCCCCATCGAGCGCGCCTTGTACAGCGCCTGGCGCAGGTTGCCGCGCTGCCGCGTCACGGACTGGCCGGGCCACAGTGACGTGAGCAGCGCGTCGCGCGACTGCCGGTACTCCGGACTGTACGCCACCCGTATCAGCAGCGCGAAGAGCGTCCCCGTGGAGGGCACGACGCGGTCGTCGCCCAACACCAGTCGCGCCGCTCCCAAGGTCTGCACCACCAGGGGCAGACTGCCGAGGGCGGTGGCGTTGGTCAGGTCCGGCAATGTCAGCTCGTCACGAGCCGCTGATTGAAGTGGCATGCGAGCCATTGGCACACCCGTCGGCAAAGGAACAGGCTGGGCGATCGTCGTCGTCACCCGGGACGACCTGACACTGCACGCATGGCGTCAGCGAAGCGTCAGCGAGTGTAAATGTCGCCTCAGAAATGCGCTCCCAACAGCGTATCGCCCCCCCCGCTAGAGGGAGAAACACACAACGGGCGGCCACTCCTGAGGAGTAACCGCCCGTGACGTGTCATTCGTACCGTCCCACTCAAGTGCGCGTCGAAGCGCGGCGCTCAGGGGAATTCGATCAGCGACTCCGTCGGAATACCATCGGCTTCCGCCTGGAAGTTGACCACGAGCCGGTGACGCAGCACGGCCTTCGCCACACTGCGCACGTCGTCGAGATCGGGCATCGCCCGCCCATCCATCGCCGCCCGCGCCTTCGCGCCCAATACGAGATACTGCGACGCGCGCGGACCGGCGCCCCAGCTCACGTACTTCTTGACCTTCGCACTCGCGTTCGGATCGTCCGGTCGGGTGCTGCGCGCGAGCTTCACCGCATACTGCACGAGACTCGGCGGGGCCGGCAAGCGACGCACGAGGCGCTGCAGCCGGAGCAGTTCTTCGCCGCCAACCACCGGACGCACATCACCCTGCGACGCACCCGTGGTGGACATCACGATCTGCTCTTCTTCCTCACGCGTCGGATAGCCGACGGTGAGTTCGAACATGAAGCGGTCGAGCTGCGCTTCCGGCAACGGATACGTGCCTTCCTGTTCGATCGGATTCTGCGTGGCCAGCACGAAGAACGGCTTCGGCAGTTCGTACGTGCGACCCGCCACCGTCACCGTGCGCTCCTGCATCGCCTGCAGCAGCGCGGCCTGCGTCTTCGGGGGGGCTCGATTGATTTCGTCGGCCAGGACCATGTTCGCAAAGACGGGGCCTTCGGCGAAACGGAAGGCCCGCTTTCCGGTACCGGGCTCCTCTTCCATCAACTCGGTGCCGGTGATGTCACTCGGCATCAGATCGGGCGTGAACTGCACCCGCGAGAAGGTGAGATCGAGCGCCTGCGCCACCGTCTGCACAAGCAGGGTCTTGGCGAGTCCGGGCACGCCGACGAGGACGACGTGTCCACCGGCGAGCAGTGCCGTCACGAGATCGTCGACCACCTGCGTCTGGCCGACGATGCGCTTCCCAATTTGCGTGGCGAGCTCTCGTCGCGCCTCGGCGAGACGGTCGAGCAGGGCGAGGTCGTTCTCGACAGGCGGTGTAGTCACGAGATCGGTGTGAGATGCGAAATGGACGAGCCTGAAAACAGATACGGACGCCCGCGGGCGTCCGTTGCAGATACCAGAGAATGTAACGCGCGGATCGATGGGCGCGAGCGACGCCACGCCACTCACCCGTCCCGGACTACTTCAGGGCGAAGTCCACGCGCTGCTGCACGGGATAGTTCTCACTCCGCAGTGACGCCACCAGCGTGTAATGCCCCGGCGACGGCGGCGACCAGCGCTCGTCGTACACCACTGAGGCGTGCGCGTCGAGCAGGTGGTTCTGCATGGCCTGCGTGAAGAGGCGTCCCGCGCTCCAGCGCCACACTTCACGACCCGCATCGTTCAACACCACGAAATCGTGCGTGCGCCCATCGGGGAAGTTGAGCTCCACCCGCTTGCGGGAGTCGTTTGCCACCTCGATCGCGAAGCGGACGACGCCACGAGTCGTGTCCACCATGACGTGAGACGTCACCCCTTGCTCAGCGCCCACCGTCGGGCGAGCGCTGGCGACCGGACTCGGCGTTCGCGGACCACACGCGAACATGAGCACAGCGGCGGCAAGCAGTGGAACGATGATGCGGGAAAGCATCAGGGCGTGGGTCGGATGGTCGAGTCGCGGTTGACGGTGCCAATCGTGAGCACCGACATAGCGTGGACGACGCGCGGTCACATTTGGAAACTGAGCCACGTTATCAACGGCCGCGGTGGCTGTCAAGCCGCAGTTGACACGCTAAGTGACTATGCTGCTTCACATTCCCCATATTGGGCTTGCCCGCAAACGCGTATCGGTGTTTGTTCGGGTTCGGTCATTTTGATAGCTTGCGAAAAATTTCACAAGCGTCTAGCTTCCGCCCCGAATGGCTGAGGAACCGCGGACACCGAAACCCGGCTCGACGCCGCCCGGAGAGCAATCGCCGTGGGCGCTCGCCGGCCTCGGCATGCAGTTCTTCGTGTCCATCCTGATGTTCGTGTACGCCGGCACCTGGCTCGACCGCCGGTTCGACACGTCGCCCGTCTTTTTGCTGGGCGGGCTGTTTGTAGGCGGGGGAGGAACATTCTATGCGAGTTACCGGCGTCTTACGAAGCCGACTGGCTCGCGTGTCACGGACGATACCGATTCGTTGACGAAGCCATGACGACTGATCGTGTCGCGCCCAATCGAATGCTCCGTGCGCTGCTCGGCTTCACCGCCGCGCAGGTCGCCCTCGTGGTGCTGGCTGCTGTCCTCATGCAGCGGTTCGTCTGGACTGACCCCGCGTCGGCCGGAGCGGTGCGCGCCAGTGCGTGGCTCGCCGTAATCGTGCAGACGTTCACCTTTGCGATCGCGATGCTCGTGGCGCGAACGCAGGTGATGGCGGGGTGGGGGCTTGGGGTGCTGTTGCGAGCTGCTACGCTGGCCTTCTGGGCCTTCTTGGGGGCCGATGCGTTGGGGTTGCCGACCACTCCCGCGTTGATATCCCTTGTCGTTTTCTACTTCGTCTCGACTGTGATCGAGCCGATCTTTCTGAACGCTCACTAAGACCTGATTCGGATGCAGTCCATGCTCCGCTCGCTGTCCTGTGCCGTGCTCCTCGCCCTTGCGCCCATCGCGCTGGGCGCGCAGGAGCATACCGAACACGCCCCGGCCACGCCGGCTGCGGGTCCGGTGGACTTTATCACGCCGCACATCACGGACGGCTCGCACCTCGAAATCCCGTGGCCGAACAGC
>CANHJV010000039.1 GCA_947461225.1 Gemmatimonadota bacterium
CTCACGAATCTCGCATTGGTTTCGATGAACAACCGGCGCGGCTCGACTTCGTCGCCCATGAGGGTCTGGAACGTCTGGTCGGCCAGTACGGCGTCTTCCATGGTCACGCGGAACATCGTGCGCGTTTCCGGATCCATCGTCGTCTTCCAGAGCTGCTCGGGGTTCATTTCGCCGAGGCCCTTATAGCGCTGGATATTCACGTTGCCGCGGCCTTCGGGACCACTGAGACGATCCACGTACCCGTCGCGTTCCTTCTCGGTGTACGCGTAGTACTCTTCTTTGCCCTTGGCCACGCGATAGAGGGGCGGCTGGGCGATATACATGTAGCCGGCGTCGATCAGCTCCGGCATCTGACGGAAGAAGAACGTGAGCAACAGCGTGCGAATGTGCGCGCCGTCCACGTCGGCGTCCGTCATGATGATGATCTTGTGGTAGCGCGTCTTCGCGAGGTCGAACTCTTCCTTGATGCCCGATCCGATCGCCGTGATGATCGTCCGGATTTCCTCGTTGTTCAGCACCTTGTCGAAGCGCGCCTTCTCCACGTTGATGATTTTACCGCGCAGCGGCAAAATCGCTTGAAAATCACGCTTGCGCCCCTGCTTGGCCGAACCGCCGGCCGAGTCGCCCTCCACGAGGTAGATCTCGCAGAGCGCCGGGTCGGAGAGTGAACAGTCGGCCAGCTTGCCGGGCAGGTTGGCCACGTCGAGCGCCGACTTCTTGCGTGTGAGATCGCGGGCCTTACGCGCCGCTTCACGGGCACGCGCGGCCGACATCGCCTTGTCGATGATGATGTTGGCCGACTTCGGATGCTCGTCAAGGTACTGCGTGAGCAGTTCGTTCATCACGCTGCGCACCGCGCCTTCGACTTCCGAGTTGCCCAGCTTGGTCTTGGTCTGGCCCTCGAACTGCGGCTCCAGCACCTTCACCGACAGCACCGCCGTGAGGCCTTCACGCACGTCGTCGCCGGACAAGCGCGTTTCCTTGTCCTTCTTGTTGAGCGTCGACTTTTCCTGGATGTACTTGTTGATGACCGACGTCAGCGCGCTCTTGAAGCCGGTGAGGTGCGTACCGCCTTCGTGCGTGTTGATGTTGTTCACGAACGAGAACACGTTTTCGGCGTAGCTGTCGTTGTACTGCAGCGCCATCTCGATGCCGATGTCGTCACGGGTCGTGTCGATGTAGACCACGTCCTGATGCAACGGCTTCTTGTTGCCGATCAGGTACGTCACGAACTCCTTCAGGCCGCCACGCGCGAAGAACACTTCCTCGCGCGCCTGACCGTCCTTCATTTCATCGGGGCGCTCGTCGCGCAGCGTGATCTGAATCCCCTTGTTCAGATACGCGAGCTCGCGGAGACGGCTGGCGAGGGTGGCCCACTCGTAACGCAGCGTTTCCTGGAAGATCTCCCCGTCGGGCTTGAACCACACGCGCGTGCCCGTTTCCTTCGCGGCGACATTGCGCATCACCTTGAGCTTCGTCTGCGTGATGCCACGCTCGAAGTCCATGTAATGCTCCTTGCCATCGCGCTTGATCCACACCTTCAGCTGCTTCGACAGCGCGTTCACCACCGAGACGCCGACACCGTGGAGACCGCCGGACACCTTATACGTGTCCTTGTCGAACTTGCCGCCGGCGTGCAGCACGGTCATGGCAAGCTCGACACCCGGCATCTTCTCGACCGGGTGCATGTCCACGGGAATGCCACGACCGTTGTCTTCAACGGAGATGGAATCGTCTTCGTGAATGATCACCTGCACGCGGTCGGCATGGCCGGCCAACGCTTCGTCGATCGAGTTGTCCACCACTTCGTACACGAGGTGGTGAAGACCGCGCGCCGACGTGGACCCGATGTACATGCCGGGGCGCTTGCGGACCGCTTCGAGCCCCTTGAGAACGGTGATGCTGTTTGCGCCGTACCCGTTCTCGGGCTGTTCGCTGCTATTCGCCATGAGGTGGGGATGTCCCGAAGAAATGAACTGCTGCGGCCAGTCCACTGGCCTGCAAACACAACCCCTAAATGTAGTCGGTCCGGCCTCCGCAAGCAACTCGGCGGTTATATCGTAAGTTGTTGATAAAGAACAACTTGCGGAGGAGGCGGACTCAGCGCTGCAGCATCCAGCGCAGCCGGGTTACCGGTGGACGCGACGGGTCCCGGTTCAAGGACCGCAACAGTTCGGGCTCGAGAAAGGTCAGCTCCTGCATCCACGCGTGCGTCTTCACCATCACCACCAACGTCCCATCCTGCTGCAGCAGCAACGGCTCCGTCACGGTGGCGATCTGTGCCCCCACCAGCGTCGGCCATTCCGGAATCACCGCCGCCTGCGCGACGCGATCGGTGAGTCCCGCGTGCTGCAACACCGAGGCGAGCACATCGCCAAGCTTCGCGGGCGCGCGCTTCTTGGGATCGGAACTCATGCCGGCCTCGCCAGCGGCTGCAGCAGCCCGTCACGCATCGTGCGCTGCTCCAGACGCGTGAACGCCGCCGGAATGTCTTCCACGCGCGGCACCGCCAACAACACCTGCGAGGCGCCCGCATCTTCGAGCAACGCCAGCACCCGACCGGCCCGTCCGAGGTCGAGCTCGGCGAAGGGATCATCCAGCAGCAACAGGGGCGGATAGCCCACCGCATCGCGCAACGTGGCCAGCTCCAGCAGGCGGAGCGCGATCGCCGCGCTCCGCTGTTGTCCCGCCGATCCGAACGTGCGCAAGTCGCGACCGCCCAACAGCAACTGCAGATCGTCGCGATGCGGCCCCACCAACGTGACGCCACGACGCAGCTCCTGCGTGCGCTGCTGCGCGTACGCCCGACGATATGCCTCGGCCTGCGCGTCGGCGTTCGTGAGCTGATCGTCGGCGGTCTCACCGCCGGTCGCCGCGTACTTCATGACCACCGTCTGTCGCTCACCGATCGCGGCGGAGAGCTGCGTGAACCGCTCGGTGTGGTCGCGCACGAAGGCGTGTCGGGTGGCGGCCACGAAGCCGCCGTGTTCGGCCATCGCCGGCTCCCACACGCTCACTCGCGCGTCGTGCTCGGCGCCGCGCGCGCCGTCGCGCTGCGCCGTACGAAGCGCCGCATTGCGACGCAACAGCGCGCCGCGATACAGCTGCAGCGCCTGCAGATACGCCCGCGATGACAGCGCCAGCATGACATCGAGATAGTGTCGTCGCTCACTGGGCCCGCCGGCCACCAACGCCACATCGGCCGGCGAGAATTCCACCGACGGCACCGCGCCGAGCGCACTCGTCAGCCGCGGCTGCTCCACGCCGTCGAGCGTGGCCCGCTTACGTCGCGTGCCGCGTTCGAAGCCGACGGTCACGGTGTTGAACGCCGAGGGGGGCGTCAGCTCGGCGCGTACGTGAAACGCGGCGGCCCCGAAGCGCACCACGTCGGCGTCTCGCGCCCCGCGAAACGATCGCAGCAACGCGAGATAGGCCACGGCTTCGAGCAGGTTGGTTTTGCCATGCCCGTTTTCGCCAATGATCACGAGCCCGGTCGAGGGGACCTCGAGGTCGAGCTGCGTGAAATTGCGGTAGTCCTTGGCGACCAGGCGGGCGAGCACGTCGGCGGCGCGATCAGCGCCCGGTGAACTGGGGAGGGCGCTTATCGAGGAACGCGCGCATCCCTTCCTTCATATCGGCCGTGCTCGACAGCAATCCGAAGAAGTCGGACTCGATCGTGCACCCTTCTTCCAGCGGAACGTCCTGTCCGCGGTTCACGGCTTCAATGCAACCCGCGATCGCGAGCGGGGCGTTGGCCAGCATCGTCGCGAGCATGGCGCGCACGGTGGTGATCAACGCGTCGGCCGTCGTGACCTGATCCACCAGGCCCAAACGGTACGCTTCGGCGGCGTCGATCATATCGCCGGTCAGTAGCAGCCGAAGCGCCGCGCCGCGACCGATCAGGCGCGGGAGGCGCTGGGTACCGCCGTACCCCGGCACGATGCCGAGCTTCGCTTCCGGCTGGCCCAGCTTGGCCTTCTCGCTGGCGATGCGCATGTGACAGGCCATAGCCAGCTCACAGCCGCCGCCGAGGGCGAATCCATTGATGGCGGCGATGGTCGGCTTAGGGCTCGTTTCGAATCGACGAAAGATGACCTGGCCCGCCCGCGCCCGTCGCTGCGCTTCCAGCGGCGACTGGCTTTCCAGTTCCGAAATATCCGCGCCCGCCACGAATGCCCGGCCTGCTCCCGTGAGCAGCACCGCGCCCACGTCGTCGCGGGCGTTCGCTTCATCGATGGCCACCCCGAGCTCGGCGATCGTGGCATCGTTCAAGGCGTTCAGCTTGTCCGGACGGTTCACCGTGATTGTGGCGATGCGGTCGGAGACGTCGAAGGTCAGGAACTGATAGGACATGGCGGACGGGTGTGGAGCGGGGTGGCAGATGGGGAACCGCAAATCTACACGGGACGCTGGCATCGACGCTCCGGCCTGCTACGTTTGGCCCGTGCTCCCCCTCCTTGCTGTCGGATGGTCTCCCGACCGTCGCGCCCTTCGCATTCTTGATCAACGTCACCTCCCTGGCGCCGAGGTGATGCGGGACCTCGTCACGCTCGACGAGGTGATCGACGCCATTCGGACCCTCGCGGTTCGCGGTGCGCCCGCCATCGGCGTCGGCGCGGCCATCGGCTTGGTGGTCGCCCTCGAGCATGCGAGCGAGGGGCGCGGGGGGCGCGCCCGGGAGCTCTTGGCGCGATACGCCGAGCGCCTCGTCGCCGCGCGCCCAACCGCCGTGAATCTGGCGTGGGCGGTGAACCGACTCCTGGTGGTTGCCGGTGGCGCGCCCGACGAGGCGCTGCTCGGCGCCCTGCGGGCCGACGCCGAGGCCATTCGCGCCGAGGATGTGGCCATGTGCGACGCCATCGGCCGGTTCGGCCTTGAGATTATTCCCGACGGCGCGCGGGTGCTCACGCACTGTAACGCCGGCGCGTTGGCGACCGCCGGTATTGGTACGGCCTTGGCACCCGTGCATGTGGCGCATCAGGAAGGGCGTCGCGTGCAGGTGTACGCCGATGAAACCCGCCCACTTCGTCAGGGCGCGCGCCTGACCGCGTGGGAGCTGCAGCGGGCCGGCATTCCCGTCACCGTGCTGCCCGATGGCGCGGCGGCGTCGCTGCTGCGCAGCGGCGCGGTCGACCTGGTGATCGTGGGCGCCGACCGGATTACGGCCAACGGCGATGTTGCCAATAAGGTTGGCACCTACGGCGTGGCGCTGGCCGCGCGCGCGCACGGCATTCCCTTGTATGTGGCTGCCCCTTGGAGCACGATAGACGTGGCGACGCCGACCGGCGCCGACATCGAGATCGAGCATCGGCACGCCGACGAACTTGGTGAGCTTCCCGCGGGCGCTCGGGTATGGAATCCAGCGTTCGACGTGACGCCGCGCGAGCTCATCAGCGGCTATCTCACCGATCGCGGCTTCGTGACGCCGCCCTTTTCCGACGTCACCGGCGTATGAGCTGCCCATGACGTGCGTCCTCGCCATCGATCAGGGGACCACCGGTACGACCTGTCTCGTGATCGGTCGGAATGGGCGAGTCCTCGGACGCGCCTATCGCGAGATTACGCAGCACTACCCGGCGCCGGGGTGGGTTGAGCACGACGCCCACGAAATTCTCGATCGCACGGTGGCGGCTGCTCGCGAAGCGATCGCCAACGCCGGCGTGAGTCCGATCGCGATCGGCATCACCAATCAGCGCGAAACCATCGTGGTCTGGGAGCGCGCCACGGGCCGCGCGGTCCACCGTGCCATCGTGTGGCAGGATCGTCGCACTGCCGATCGATGCCTGGCGTTGGCGCCGCACGCCACGATGATCGCCGACCGAACCGGCCTGGTCACTGATCCGTACTTCAGCGCCACGAAGCTCGAATGGGTGCTGGCGCAGCCGGGCATGCGGGAGCGGGCGGTGCGCGGCGAGTTGGCGGCTGGCACCATTGATAGCTGGCTGGTGTGGCACCTCACCGGCGGCGCCTCGCATGTAACCGATCACACGAATGCATCGCGGACGATGCTGTACGATCTTGGGCTCCATGCGTGGTCGCCCGAGTTGTGCGCGCTGTTTCGCGTGCCGCCCGAGATGCTACCGCGCATCGTGGCGTCGAGCGGGTCGATCGGTACCGCCGTGGCCTCCGTGTTCGGTCACGAGATCCCGATTATGGGCATCGCCGGCGACCAGCAGGCCGCGCTGTTCGGCCAGGGCGGTTGGCACGCGGGGAGCGGCAAGAACACCTACGGGACGGGCGCCTTCCTGCTGCTCAACACCGGCACGGTGCGTCCGCAGAGCGCCACCGGCCTGCTGACCACCATTGCCTGTGACGAACATGGCGCGCCGGTTTACGCGCTCGAGGCATCCATCTTTATTGCCGGCGCGGCGGTTCAGTGGCTGCGCGACGGCCTGGGCATCATTGGCAACAGCAGCGAGACCGAAGGGTTGGCACGGTCCCTCGACAGCAATGAGGGGGTGTACTTCGTGCCGGCGTTGGTGGGACTGGGGGCGCCGGACTGGGAGCCGAACGCCCGCGGCACGATCGTTGGCCTCACGCGCGGGACCACGCGAGCGCATCTTGCCCGCGCGGCGCTCGAGGCCATGGCCTACGCGACTCACGACGTCCTCGGGGACATGCGCACCCAGGGTGGGGTACCATTTGATCGGTTGCGCGTCGATGGCGGCGCCACCGCCAACGACTGGCTCATGCAGTTTCAGGCCGACGTGCTCGGCGTGCCGGTGGAGCGCCCCGACATCGTGGAAACCACGGCGTTGGGGGCGGCCGGCTTGGCCGGTTTAGCCGCTGGCCTCTGGGCGAACGGGGACGAATTTCTGGCCGGACGTCATTTCACGCGGTTCACCCCAACCGGAGACGCGACGGCCGCCGCTGGCTACGCCGCGGCCTACGCCGGATGGCGTCGGGCCGTCCGGGGGGCGCTCAGCTGGGCCCGTGACACCGGTCGGTGACACCGATCGGGCACAGTGAACTGCTCGAGATCGTTGAGCGCCTAGCTGACGCACGACCGTCCCACCGCTATCTTCTACGAACACCATCCGGACGACGAGGACGGGTCCCGTGAAAGCTCGAAACAAATTTCTGTTCGGCGGCGTGCTGGTGCTTGGCACCGCCGGCTATCTGATGGCCAGCTCGATCGACGAGACGGCCACCTACTATCTGACGCCGGGTGAGCTCGCGAGCAAAGTCTCCGACAACCCGCGCTTCGTGAACACGGGCGTCAAGGTCGGTGCCCGCGTCGTCAGCGGCACCATCGTGCGTGATCCGTCGGGCCGGTCGCTCACCTTTAAAATGACCGACGGCACCAAGACGTACGACGTGCAGTACCGCGGGATCGCGCCGGATACGTTCACCGACGGGGTGGATGTCGTGGTGGAAGGCCGGCTCGACGCCAATGGCACCTTCCAGGCCACCACGTTGCTGGCCAAGTGCGCGTCGCGCTACGAGAACGCTCCCGAGAAGTACAAGGACACGCCCGGCTACACGCAGGGCACGTCGCCAACCCCCCGCGCGTAACTGTCGCGCGCCTGCGCGAAAGCGCGAGGCCCCATGATTCTCGTTGGTGAATTGTCGCTCTGGGTCGCCCTGCTGATGGCGGCCTGGACGACGACCGTGTCGTTTTCCGGGGGCCTGCAAGGGCGCCCTGACCTTGTGAAGAGCGGTGAGCGGGCGCTGTACGCGACGTTCGGGTTCACGGTGCTCGCGTCCCTCGGGCTGTGGACCGCCCTCTTCCTGCACGACTTCTCGATCAAGTTCGTTGCCTCGTATACGAGCTCGAACCTCCCGAAGATCTATACCTTCACGGCCTTCTGGGCCGGACAGTCGGGGTCGATGCTGTTCTGGGCATTGATTCTGACGACCTATTCGGCCATTGCGGTCTTCTCGAATCGCAAGACGAACCGGGCGATGATGCCGTACGTCACCGGGACCTTGGGCATCATCTGCCTGTTCTTCCTGATGACGATGTGCTTCGGTGCCAATCCGTACGAGCGCCTCGACTGGATCCCGCCCGAAGGGCGCGGCATGAATCCGCAGCTGCAGAACCCGGGCATGGCGATCCATCCGCCCATGCTCTATCTGGGGCTCGTCGGGACCGCGATCCCGTTCGCCTTCGCCATCGGTGCGCTGGTCACGCGTCAGCTCGACACCCAGTGGCTTGGCGCCGTCCGACGCTGGGCCCTGTTGTCGTGGTTCTTCCTCACCATCGGCATCGTGCTCGGCATGTGGTGGGCGTACGTCGAACTCGGCTGGGCCGGCTACTGGGCGTGGGACGCCGTTGAGAATTCGTCGTTCCTGCCATGGCTCACGATCACGGCGTTCCTGCACAGCATCATGATCCAGGAAAAGCGCGGCATGCTGCGCAAGTGGAACGTGACCCTGGTGGCAATGTCGTTCCTCCTCACGATCCTCGGCACGTTCATCACGCGCAGCGGTATCATCGAGAGCGTGCACGCCTTTGCGCAGTCGCCCGTGGGTGACTGGTTCCTCGGCTTCCTCATCGTCGCGGCCATCAGCACGGCGTACCTCGTGTCCACGCGCCTGAACGATCTGCAGGCGAACGCGGAGCTCGAGAGCATGGTGAGCCGCGAAGCGGCATTCCTGTACAACAATCTCGTGCTGGTCGGCATCTGCTTCGCGACGCTGTGGGGCGTGCTCTTCCCGATTCTCAGCGAGTGGGTGAAGGGCGACAAGATCACCGTCGGTCCGCCGTTCTTCAACGCGGTGAACGGCCCCCTCGGCCTGCTGCTGCTCGCGCTCACGGGCATCGGTCCGCTGATCGCCTGGCGGCGCGCCTCCACGGCGAATCTCAAGCGCCAGTTCACGTGGCCTACGATCGCCGGTGTGGCCACGTTCGCCGTGCTGTTCGCGTTGGGCATGCGACAGATGTACGCGCTGGTGTCGTACCTGCTGGCCGGCTTTGTCTTCGGCACGATCATCCAGGAATTCGTGAAGGGCATCGGCGCGCGCCGCCGGATGTACGGCGAAGGATTGTTCGGCGCCTCCATGCGCCTGATCGGTCGCAACCGCCGTCGCTACGGCGGCTACATCGTGCACTTCGGCGTGGCCATTCTCTTCTGCGCCTTCGCCGGCTTGATGTTCAAGAAGGATCTGACCGCGACGCTCAAGGCCGGTGAGTCGGTCAAGGCGAAGGATGCCTACGGCAGTGAGTGGGTGTTCACCAGTCAGGGGATCTCCTCGTTCGAGCAGCTCAACCGTCGGGTCGTGGCCGCGTCCTTCAACGTGACGCGTGACGGCCAGAACATGGGCATCCTGTCGAGCGAGAAGCGTCAGCACGTGAACGCCGCCGGCGAGCCGACGTTCGAGCCGTCCACCGAAGTGGGTATTCTCGAATCGCCCAAGCAAGACGTGTATCTCGTCTTCACCGGTGCGGTCGATCGCGAAACGGCGGCCATTCACATCAACTTCAACCCGCTCGTGTGGTGGGTGTGGTTTGGCGGTATCATCATGGCGTTCGGAGGGTTGATCGTGATGTGGCCGCAGGCCGTCCGGGCTGAGCGCGAAGGGGGGTACGTGGCCGAGTTGCCGTCAGAGTCGACCATGACCTTGGTCGGGGCGGGCGCGTGATCGCATCACGCGTGATCGCCTCACGCGAGTCGTCGCGTGAGGCGGCGATGACGAGTCGTCGGCTGTTCCTCACGCGCGCCGGTTCGGTGGCCGTGGTCGCCGCCGGATCCGTGCTGCTGTCACGCACGGCGTGGGGGCAGGACGCGGCGACGCCGCAGCCGGCGACCGCGCCCGGCGGCGAAGAAATGACCTCCGATTCGTACAAGCCCGTCGTGCGGCCGGCCAAGTCGAATGCCGCGAAGCAGATGGATGAGAAGCAGCTTGAAGCCTTCGAGCGCAATCTCGCCTGTCCGTGTCCCTGCACGCTCGACATCTATACCTGTCGCACCACTGACTTCAATTGTGGTATTTCGCCGGCGGTGCATGGCGACATCCAGCGGCTCGTCGACGGCGGCTACACGGCGGACGAGATCATGGCCGCCATGACGCAGACCTACGGCGATTTCATCCTCATGCAGCCGCGGAAGCAGGGCTTCAACCTGCTGGCGTGGTTCGCGCCGTTCGCGGCGATCGGGCTCGGCGCGGTCGCGATCGGTGCGCTGCTGCGTGGCTGGCGTCGCAATGCCGATGTGGCGGCGGCGAACCGTGCCTCGGCGCCGGTAAAGATCGATACGTCGATCGATGCGACGCCCGATGAACTGGCGCGCCTTCAGGCCGCCCTGCGGGAGGAGCGTTGATGACGCTCGTGGCCATGCCGGAAGGGGCCGTTCCACTGGTGCTGGGGACAGTGCTCGCCCTCGGCGCGCTCACCCTGGTGCTCTCGCCGCTGCTGAGCGGTGAAGCCGAAGTGCGGGCTGAGGATGAGCAGAAGGCCGCGGCCGAAGCGGCGCGTATCAAGGCGGCCCGCGCTAAGCGTGCGGGGCGCGAGGAAGAGCAGATGGACGGTGCGGTGGCCGCCCTGCGCGAAATCGAGTTCGACCGCGAGACCGGCAAGCTGTCGGACAGCGACTACGCCGAGCTGAAAACGCGCTACACGCGTGAGGCCTTGGCCGAGCTGCGCGCTGCCGACGCCCGTAACGCCGCCGCAGTGCCGGTTGTCGTCGCCGCGATGAGCCCTGCCGACGCGGCCGATCCGGTCGAGGCGGCGATCCATCGGGCGCGCCAGAATCAGCGCTCCTGCGGCGTCTGTGGGCCACGGCCTGAGCCCGACGCCACGTATTGCTCGAGCTGCGGGCGATATCTGCCCGGGGCCTGCGCCAAGTGTGGCACCAGCGTGGATCTCGTCGGATCAAGATTCTGCAGCGGGTGCGGCGATCACCTCGCAGCCGCCTAGGGCAACCCGAGCGGTTTCACCCCGTTTTTGTCGTGCGCCGCTTGCCCTTCGGGGGGAGCGGCGCGCGTGCGTGACGAGCCTCGCGTTCCGCCGTCTCGCGTTCCGCCGTCTCGCGTTCCGCCGCCTTCAACAGCGGGAACGTGGCACAGCCAGCCGTCACGGGGCAGATCCCGCAGCGTGGCACACGCGCCGTGCATACGAGCGCGCCCAGCTCCATGAGCGCTTGATTGTGCGTCCACGTGGTTTTGCCGGTGCGGGGCAGCAGCTGCTCGGCGATCAGCCATAGCTGCTTGAGACCAGGCCCCGATTTCGGATGCAGGTGCGGCGCAAAGACCCGCTGTAGCACGCGCGCGACGTTGGTGTCCACCAACGCAGCGCGCTTCTCATACGCGAACGATGCCACCGCGCCGGCGGTATACGCGCCCACGCCCGGCAGTTCACGCAAGGCGATCGGTTCGCTCGGGATCACACCGTCCTGTTCGGTGGTCACGTGCTTCGCCAACGCGTGGAGATTCCGGGCGCGCGCGTAATAGCCCAGTCCCTCCCACGCTTCCATCACCTTTTTCGGTCGCGCATCGGCCAGCGTGTAGAGATCGGGAAACCGATCGAGAAATCGCCGGTAGAAGTCGAGCACCCGCGACACCTGCGTCTGCTGAAGCATCAGCTCGGATACGAGAATCCGGTATGGATCGCGCGTCTGCCGCCAGGGCAGGTCACGCGAATGCTTCCGGAACCACGCGTGCAATCGCCGGCGAAACGCCGTAGCGGCATCAGGCGCGACCGTGAGGTCCGTTGGGGGTGGGCGTCGTTTGGCCATCGCGCCAGAACCTAGCGGCTGGACCGCCGAAACCACAAAGCCCGCGGCTCGCGCGAGGCTAGGCCCGTTCCGTCGCGTCCAGCCGACGCCGGGCCATCATCAGCGGCGCCGCCGTGGCTGCGACGCAGGCCGTGGCAGCCAGCGCGAACGGCAACAGCATGTCGGCCGGTGTGCGGGCATAGCCGAAGTGCTCGGCCACCACGAACCGCGCGGCCGGACGTCCCGTGAGATACGCCACGGCGCCGATCAACACGATCGCCGTCATCATGAACAACAGACCGCCGAACGAGGTGGGGATTTGCGCCGCGTTCTCGGTGTCGAATTGCGGGTAGAACGTCCCGTAACTCAGGGCCAGTGCGGTGAGCGGAAACACCAGGGCCGTGATCGCGGTCAGCGACACGATGTGCACGAATGGCCGCACCCCGAGCATCAGATTGGTGCATCCCACGAGGACGAGTGCCAACAGCAGCAACGGCATAGCGCCCACCCAGAACTTTGCCCAGAGCAGGTCCGACATACGCAGCGGACTCGAACGGAGCAGCCACAGGGCGCGCCCTTCCAGACTCACGCTCGGAAACACGAAGCGGGCCGCAATCGACGCCAGCACGAATCCCGCCAGCGCAAGATTCAGAAAGGGGATCACGTTACGCAGCAGTTCTGTCATCCCCGCGCCGGACAATGGCAGGTATCGCACATTCGCGACGTACACCACCAGCAACACGGCCAGCATGACCAGCTGCGACCACTGCGTGCTGTCGCGCATGAACACGCGCAACTCCTTCAGCACCAGCTCGCGTCGCGTGGTGCTCAGGAACGACAGCATCCGGTCCAGTCGCGGCCGTCCCGTGCGCTGTTTTGCGCGTGAGTTCGCCCCTTCCTGTGCCATGCTGTACGCCCGATGCCATCCGCGGCCGTGCAGCAGTTGGCCGACCATGATCAATCCCGAGGCAACGCCCCAGAGGCGCAGCATCGGCGACCAGACACTGCGGCCATCGAGAAACTTGACGATCGATTCCGCTACCCATTCACTCGGCAGCCATGGCGACGAGGGCGTGTCGAGCGCGGCGATGAACTGCACGAAGTTCTGAAAACCTTCCGGTCGGGCCAGCTGCTCCGGCCGCGCGGCGCGAAACAGCAACACCAGCCCGCACACGGCCATGGCCGTGATCACACTGAGCAGATCGCGCGTGCGGCGCGCGGGGAACACATTGACCAAGAGCAGCGTGACCGTCGATCCCGCTGCGGCAGGAATCAGTAGGAACGGCAGCAGTACCGCGATCGCGAACAGGACGAACGACGCGTTGGCCTTGTAGGCCACACCGTAGGCCGCTACGAGGGGAATCAGCAGCAGCGCCACCATCCAGCTCGAGTGCAGCGCCGTTTCCAGCAGGCGCGCACGATAGAGTGCGCCCGCGCGAATCGGTGCGGCCGCGAGTTGATCGAGATCACGGGCCAGAAAAAAGTTCGACAGCGCCGCGATCGTGTTCGACAGCAGCAGAATCGACCCGAACGACAGGAGGATCATCGACAGCAGCTTGGCGGCCAGCAACGCGCCGATGTCCTCGGCACTGCGGAAATAGCGCAGCAGCTTGAGCGAGATCGCGAACGCCGCCAACCAGAAGAGCGCGCCGAGCGTGGCCACCACCAGGAGGCGCCGGATGTCGCCTTGCTCGTGTCGACGCATCCGGTGTCGGGCCATCTGCCACTTGGGCTCCAGCAGTTGCCACGCGGTGGTCCGGGGCAGCGCTGCCGCCTCACGCATCCAGCACCTCGATCAGTTCGCGGGCCACATGATCGCCGGTCAGACGCAAGAAAATGTCTTCAAGCGCATCGTCGTCGCCGGACGTGCGCCGCAGCTCTTCCATGGTGCCACAGGCCACCAGTTCGCCACGCTGCATGATGCCGATGCGGTCGCACATGCCTTCGGCGATCTCCAACGTGTGCGTGGACATCATGACGGTATGCCCACGGCGGGTGTACTCGCGGAACAGGTCCTTCAGGATCTTGGACGATTTGGGGTCGAGGCCCACCATCGGTTCGTCCACGACGATCACCGCCGGCCGGTGCACGAAGGCGCTGGCGATGATCAGCTTCTGGCGCATGCCGTGGCTGTAGCTCTCCACTAACTCATCGCGCCACGCCTCCAGATCGAACAGCGCCAGCAGTTCCTGCCCGCGTTTCTCCACGTCGGGCCCCTGTTCGCCATACAGGCCGGCGCTGAAGCGTAGGAACTCGATGCCGGTGAGCTTTTCGTAGATGAATGGCCGGTCGGGGATGAATCCCAACGCCTTTTTGGCCGCCAGCGGATCGACCCGCAGGTCGTGGCCGGCGATCCGGACTGATCCCGCGGTTGGCTGCAGGATGCCAGCAATCATGCGCATCGTGGTCGTCTTTCCGGCCCCGTTCGGTCCCAGGAATCCGAAGAGTTCCCCGGAGGGCACCACCAGATCCAGGGAGCGGACGGCCGTGAACGACCCGTAGCGCTTGCAGAGCGAATTGATCTCGATCATGCCCGCAGGACGACCGAGCCGCACCCGGACGCAACTTCTTGGCGGCGGAGGGCGTTCCGAACCGGGGGAGCGTTTCGGCACTGGCCCCGATTCGCACGGTGGCGGGGTTGTCTTGCCCGTCCGGTCCTCGCACCTTCAGTGACTATGTCCGAACCGGTCCGTCCGTCCGATGCGCTCGTGGTGCGCGGTGCCCGCGAGCATAATCTCCGCAACATCAGCGTCACGATCCCTCGCGATAAGCTGACGGTCGTGACCGGCTTGTCCGGCTCGGGCAAATCGTCGCTCGCGTTCGATACGATCTACGCCGAAGGGCAACGGCGCTATGTCGAGTCGCTCTCGGCGTACGCCCGACAGTTCTTAGGGCTCATGGAGAAGCCCGATGTCGACGCCATCGAGGGGCTGTCGCCCGCTATCTCGATCGAGCAGAAATCGGCCGGTCACAACCCGCGTTCCACCGTCGGGACCGTGACCGAGGTGTACGACTACCTGCGTTTGCTGTACGCGCGCACCGGCACGCCGCACTGTCCCAACTGTGGGCGCGCCGTGCAACGGCAAAGCCCCACGCAGATCGCCGAGATGGTGCTGGCGTGGCCGGAAGGCACGCGCCTCGAGATCCGCGCGCCCCTGGTGCAGGAGCGAAAGGGCGAGTTTAAGGATCTGTTCGAGAATGCGCGCAAGCAGGGCTTCGTGCGCGCGGTGGTCGATGGGGAACTCATCGAACTGGCCGATCCACCAAAGCTCAACCGCCGGTTGAATCACTCGGTCTCGGTGGTCGTCGATCGATTGGTGGTGCGCACGGAAGATCGGGGTCGCATCACCGACTCCGTGGAAACCGCGCTGCGGTTGTCCGAAGGGCTCGCTGAAGTTGTGCGCTACGACGGGGCCGAGCCCGTCACGGAGATGTTTTCTGAGCGCTACGGCTGCCCGGCGTGTGGGATCTCAATGCCGGAACTCGAGCCGCGACACTTTTCTTTCAATTCGCCCTTTGGCGCGTGCGAAATGTGCAGCGGGCTCGGCACCACGCGCACGGTCAGCGACGACCTGATTCTCGGGGATCCGAGCATCTCGATCCTCGAGGGCGTGGTGCTGCCGTGGGGCGAGCCCGACGGGTACATGCGGAAGGTGATTCTCCCCGGCCTCGCCAAGCAATTGGGCTTCGATCTCAACAAGCCGTGGGGACAGATTCCCGCGAAGGTTCGCCAGCAACTGTTGCATGGGGTCGGTGACGCGCCGCCGCGTGAGCGCAAGGCGGTCAAGAAGGCCGTGAAGGGCGCGGCGGCCAAGACCGCCGCCAAGACGGCGGCGAAGGCGGCTGCTGAAAGCACGTGGGAAGGCATCGTCGCCCATGTACAGCGGCGGTATGACGAGAGCAGCTCCGACGGCGTGCGTCTCGATCTGGAATCGTTCATGGTGGCTGGACCGTGCCCGGCCTGCGAAGGCCGCCGCCTCCGTCCCGAATCGCTGGCCGTCACCGTGCACGGTCTCAACATCGGGCAGGTCGTCGAGCGCAGCGTGGTCGATTCGCTGGCGTTCTTCGAGACCGTGCCCGTCCGCAGCGCCGGACATCCCGGTCTCGACCCCGGGATCGCCGGGCCGATTCTCAAGGAAGTCCGCGAACGGCTGCGCTTTCTGGTGGATGTCGGACTCGACTATCTCACGCTCAATCGCAGCGCCGAGTCGCTCTCCGGCGGCGAAGCGCAACGAATCCGGCTCGCCACGCAGATCGGTTCGCGTCTCGTCGGCGTGTTGTACATCCTCGATGAACCCAGCATTGGGCTGCACCAGCGCGACAACGGGCGTTTGCTCTCCACGCTTAAGCAGCTCCGCGATCTCGGCAACACGGTCATCGTCGTCGAACACGATGAGGAAACCATCCGCGAAGCCGACTACCTCATCGACCTCGGTCCCGGCGCCGGCAAGCACGGCGGCGAAGTCATCGCAGCCGGCTCCGTAAACGACGTGATCAACACCCCGGCCTCGATCACCGGGCAGTATCTGCGCGGTACGCGGCGCATCGATGTACCGCTGCACCGTCGTCCGCGCGACGTGGCACGGATGCTCACCGTGCAGGGCGCGCGCGAACACAATCTGCGCGATGTCACGGCCGAGTTTCCGCTTGGCCTGTTCGTCGCCGTCACCGGTGTGTCTGGTTCGGGTAAGTCCACGCTCGTCACCGACATTCTCCAGCGCACGCTGTCCCGCCATTTCTTCCGGGCGCGCGTGCTGCCGGGGGCGCATACGCGGGTCACCGGACTCGAGCATCTCGACAAAATCATCGATATCGATCAGAGTCCGATCGGTCGCACGCCACGCTCGAATCCCGCCACCTACACCGGCATCTTCACACCGGTGCGCGAACTGTTCGCCGAGCTCCCGGAGGCGAAGATCCGCGGATATGGGCCCGGTCGCTTCTCGTTCAACGTGAAGGGCGGACGGTGCGAGAGCTGTCAGGGCGACGGTCTGGTGAAGATCGAGATGCATTTCCTCCCCGACGTCTTCGTTCCCTGCGACGTGTGCAAAGGCAAGCGCTTCAATCGCGAAACGATGGAAGTGCATTTCCGCGGTCGCAGTATCGCCGAGATCCTCGATCTCACCGTTGAAGAAGCGTGCACGGTCTTCGAGAATCAGCCGCGTATCCTGCAGAAGCTCGAAACGCTGCGCGATGTCGGACTCGGCTACATCCATCTGGGACAGAGCGCGACGACCCTATCCGGTGGCGAAGCACAACGTGTGAAGCTGGCGACCGAACTCTCGAAGCGTGACACCGGTCGCACGCTGTACATCCTCGACGAGCCAACCACCGGATTGCACTTCGAAGATGTGCGCGTACTCCTCGGTGTGCTGCATAAGCTGGTCGAGCGCGGCAACACGGTCTTGGTGATTGAACACAACCTCGATGTGATCAAGACCGCCGACTGGATCGTCGATCTGGGACCAGAAGGTGGCGTGCGCGGCGGTACCATCGTGGCGCAGGGCACACCGGAAGAGGTCGCACGGGTGAAAGAGAGTCACACGGGCCGATACCTGGCGCCGATGCTCCAAGGCTGACGACAGGCACGGCGATTGCTTTGGTGGGGAATGCATCGCGGTTACGCACGGTAATCGCATGATGCGCTGGGCCCAGCGTCCATTCTCCTCGAGGCACCATGAACAGCACTGCACGTCTCACCGCCGCGGTAGTCGGGAGCACGGCCACCTGCTCCTACGCAAACGGAAGCCTGCTGCAGTACGATTTTGGCGTCCAGCAGAACGTCGTCGGTGCCGGTAATGCCAACTTCGGGAGCTTCCAAACGTCCGGTACCACGTTGCAGAGCTACGTCGGCAACTCGTTCACGCTCCAGGTTCAGCAAACCAGTCCGACGGCTGGGGTAAGCCCGAACATCGTTGGACAGCTGACCGGCTGCTTTTCGGCCAACGCGCTGGGGGGTTCGGGCGGTCTCGTGTGGACGCCAAGTAACAACACCTTCTCGATGGGCGCGGCGACCTACCGTCTGTTCGTGGATAACACGGGCGGCATCAATATCGAGCCGCCGCGCCCAGAGGGACTCCTAGGAGACATGCAGACCATTAGAGGCAATGTCTCGGTCGTTCCAGAGCCCAGCACGTACCTCCTCATGGCGTCTGGCCTTGCCGGTCTCGGCATCATGGCGCGCCGTCGTCGCCACAACGCGTAATCTCGCGTCGTTCGACGCTGGGCTGAACAGCAGGCGTCCAGCGACATTCGCCGGGCGCCTGCTTTCTGTTGCACGGCACCGACGGCAGGTACATTCCTCGAATGGTCTCTCTCCTCGACATCATCGGCCCCGTCATGGTGGGGCCGAGCAGCTCACATACGGCCGGTGCGTGCCGCCTCGGATTGCTCGCGCGGTGCCTGGTAGGCGGCACACCGGAAAAGGCACACATCGAGTTGCACGGTTCGTTCGCCCGCACCGGTGAAGGGCACGGCACCGATAAGGCCATCGTGGGCGGCCTCATGGGATTTCGCCCCGACGACGAACGGCTCCGTATCGCGCTCGACATCATGGAGCATGAAGGGCTCGACTACCAGTTCGAGAAGACGTCGCTTGGCGACGATGCGCACCCCAATACCGTGCGCATCACGCTCGAACGTGGTGAACGCACGGCGCAGATGGTCGGTGCCTCGCTTGGCGCCGGACGCGTGCTCGTAACCGAGATCGACGGCTATCCCGTGGACATTCCAGGAAACCTGCACACGATCGTGCTGGTGGCCGAAGACGTGAAGGGCTCCGTCGCGCGCATTGCCGGCATTCTCGCCGAAGCCAGCTGCAACATCGCGACGCTGAAGCTCTCGCGAAAAGAACGCGGCGGCGACGCCTTCATGGTCATCGAAGTTGATGAGCAGCCCGACGAGTCCGTGCGCGATGCCATCCGCGCGCTCAACTGGGTGACGTGGGCGTTCCGCCTCGACAAGGTGGGTGCCTGATGTATCGCGCACTGGCGGATGCCATTCGGGACGCGGAGGCGCGCGGTGTCACGCTGTCGCAGGTGGCCCTCGAAGTGGAAGCGAAAGATCAAGGCCGCACGGTGGAGAGCATCCGTGAGGCCCTGCGTCGCGCGTTGGTGGTCATGCGAGAGGCGGTCGATCGCGGCATGGTCGGTGATCTCAAATCGTCGTCGGGACTGGTGGGCGGTGACGCCGCCAAGATGCGCACCGGTCCCGATGGTCCGCTCGCCAACACGCCATTCCGTGACGTGCTCGCGCGCGCCATTGCCGTGCAGGAAGTGAACGCGGCGATGGGTGTCATCGTCGCCGCACCCACCGCGGGTGGTGCCGGCGTATTGCCGGCGGTGCTTACTGGCATCGCGAAAGCCCGTGGTATCAACGACGAGCGGGTAATTGACGCGCTCGCGACGGCGGGACTGATCGGGGCCGTCGTGGCGGAACGCGCATCGTTGTCGGGCGCCGAAGGGGGCTGCCAGGCCGAAACCGGTGCGGCGGCAGGGATGGCTGCAGGGGCAGCCGTGGAGATGCTCGGCGGCTCTCCGCGTCAGGTCGGACATGCCACCGCGCTCGCGCAACAGGGGACACTCGGGCTCGTGTGCGACCCGCTCGGCGGGCTGGTAGAACTGCCCTGCGTGTTTCGCAATGCCACCGGTGCCGCGATCGCCATGGCCGCCATCGAGATGGCGATGGCCGGCATCGAGTTCGCGATTCCCGCGGACGAAGTCATCGATACGATGGGCGAGATCGGGAAGAACATGGACGTGCGCTATCGCGAGACCGCTGGTGGCGGACTGGCGGCCACGCCAACCGGACGCCGACTCGCCAAAGAGCGGCTCTACGAGATCAAGCGCGCCGGTGGTTGAGCGGACGCACGTGGTGCTGCTCGCAGTGCTGCTCTCGGGTGTGCTCGCATTCACGGGCGGGTGCAGCGGCCGCGCGGCGGAGAACACGGTGTGGACGTCGAAGGACGAAGTTCGGACGGTCCCTGCGGAGCCGCCGCTCCGCGAACTCGTGCGGGCCGGCGAGTTCAGCGACCGGAGGCTCACCGAAGCGTCTGGCGTCGTGGCCAGCACCAAGGAACCGGGAGTGCTCTGGTCGCAAAACGATAGCGGCAATGCGGCAATGCTCTTCGCCTACGATTCGACCGGTGCGCCGCGCGGCGCCGTTCAGGTGCGCGATGCCGACAACACCGACTGGGAAGCGATCGCGATCGGTCCGTGCCCGCGCGGCGAATGCCTCTACATCGGCGATGTCGGTGACAACTTTGCCAGGCGGTCCTACGTTCGGGTGTGGCGTATCCCATCGCCGATGTCCACCGCGCGTGTGACCGAATCCGCCACGTTGCGCCACATCGTGTACCCCGGTGGCGCACGCGACGTCGAAGCGATGTGGGTCGCGCCCGATACGAGCGTGTGGTTCGCCACGAAGCGGCCGCAGGGCGATGCGAAGGGCAGGCCGCGGCCGTCGCGGCTTTATCGCGTGCCAGCGTCCGCATGGGCCAGCGGTTCCACCACCACGGCCACCGCAGAGCTGGTAGACTCGCTGCCGATCGTACCCCGGGCGTCCGTGTCACGCGATTGGGTCACCGACGCCTCGCTCTCGTCGGTAATGCCCGATGGCCGGCGGCGACTGGCGATTCTGACGTACGGGTCGGTGTATGTCTTCGATGCCGACCCGTTCACGGGAAGACCCCGCGCGCCGTTGGCGTCCTGCGCCGTTCCGCCAGGCCTACGGCAGGCCGAGGGGATCAGCTGGCTTCCCGACGGTCGGCTCATGCTCGCCAACGAGGGGCGCGGTGCCAGCCTCTATCGGGGACGCTGCCCGTAGCGGGGCCGCTTTCGGCCTGCCATTGAGAGGAGGCGATGGCCATACTTCCGCGGTACCATTCGACACCCCCGACGAAACGAATCGGCGGGCGCCGCCGTACGGACCGATATCCGAACCTCAAGGAATCGAACATGGTCACGCGAGAAGACATCGAGGCATTCCTCGATCGACTGAGTGCCGACGGCGCCTCCCATCAGGAACTGGAGCCGGGGCTGTGGCTCGTGCGCCCCAGTGGCGCGTTGGAATTCGATGTGGTCGTCACGCACAATCCGCCGGTGGTGTTGCTGCGGGTGAAGGTGATGCCACTGCCGGCCCCCGCCGCCGAACAGGCCGCACTCAACCGTCGCCTGCTCGAGCTCAACGCCAGCGATCTGCTGCACGGCTCGTATGGCATCGATCAAGACAACGTCGTGCTGACCGAGGCCCTCGAACTCGCGCATCTCGATTTCGAGGAATTTCTCGCGTCGTACGAAAGCATGACTCTTTCGCTCACGTCGCACCTTCGTGAGCTGGCCGCCTTCCGCGAGGCTCGCTGAACCATGGGTATCTTCGACCGTCTCTCGACTCTCATCAAGTCGAATCTGAATGAGCTCATTTCTTCGGCGGAAAATCCCGAGAAGATGCTCAATCAGATCATCGTCGACATGCGCAACCAGCTGGCCAAGGCCAAGCAGCAGGTCGCCGCGTCCATCGCCGATGAAAAGCGCCTGAAGGACCAGGCCGATGCAGAATTCAAGCTCGCCGATGAATGGGAGCGTCGCGCCATGCTCGCCGTGCAGGAGGGGCGCGACGACCTCGCGAAGCAGGCGCTGCTGCGAGGGCAGGAGCACCTCGAACATGGCCAACAGCTCGCCAGCACGTGGGAAACGCACCGCATGGAAACGGAGAAGCTCAAGCAGTCGCTCCGTGACCTGAATGACAAGATCGAAGAGGCGAAGCGGAAGAAGAATCTGTTGCTCGCCCGTCAGCGGCGGGCCGAAGCGCAGGCGCGTATCTCGCAGACGATGTCTGGGCTCTCCGACAACTCGGCGTTCGATGCGTTCAACCGCATGGAAGAGAAGATCACGGCGAACGAACGGCAGTTGCAGGCGGCGCAGGAAATCGACGAGGAGTTCAGCGGTGATCGTCTGGCCGGTGAATTCAAGCAACTCGAGCGTGCATCGGGCGGCGTGAATGCCGACCACCAGCTGCTCCAGCTGAAGCAGCGCATGGGGATGTTGGCTGCCGGTGCGCCCGCCGCGTCGCGTCAGCTCGCCGCCGGTGCCGCCGGATCGCCAGCGGCAGGGGCGCCGGCGCTACTGGCGGCCGGTCCGGATGCGGCCGCCGAACAGGCCAAGACCGGTGAAGCGGAGTTGATCGCCGAAATCGAGCGGCTCAGCGGTAGTCAGCCGAGGTCGTGATTCCGCGGTAGATTTCCGGTATCCCTTCCGGTCGCCAACGGCGGCTCCCTTTCCGGGGCTGCCGTTCGCGTATTTGCCCCTCCGCATCATGGCACAGTCGCGTCGCTTTCTGATCCTTGCCGAAGGCAGCTTCGGTCCGCTGAGCTCCAAGACCGCCAACGCCTGCATCCGCTATGTGCCGGATGAGGTCGCCGCGGTCCTCGATAGTGGCACCGCCGGTCGCACGGCGCAGGACGTGCTCGGCTTCGGTGGCAACATCCCCGTCGTCGCGTCGTTCGCGGCCGGTATGGCACGGCAGCCCACGGCGCTGTTGATCGGGATCGCGCCCGCTGGAGGCCAGTTCCCCGATGCCTGGCGCTCCATTGTGGGCGACGCGTTGCGCGCCGGTCTCGATGTCTGGAGTGGCCTGCACACGTTGCTCGGTGATGACCGTGAATTCGCCGCGCTGGCCGCTGCCTCCGGCGCGACGATCCGCGATCTACGTCGTGCACCAACGGGACTCGACGTCGCGTCGGGCCGTGTCCGCGATCTCGACGCCACGATTGTGCTCACCGTCGGTACCGACTGCAACATCGGGAAGATGACGGCGCAGTTGCAGGTGCAATCGTCGGTGCGGCAACTTGGCCATCGCGTGAATTTCGCCGCCACCGGGCAGACCGGCATTCTGGTGGAGGGGCGAGGCATCGCGGTCGACGCCGTCATCGCTGATTTCGTTGCCGGTGCCGCGGAGTCACTCACGATCGAGGCGGCGGCGGAGGCGGATATCGTCCTGGTGGAAGGGCAGGGGTCGATCATTCATCCCGCCTACTCCGGCGTGACGCTCGGACTCATGCACGGCGCGCTCCCGCATGCAATGGTGCTGTGTGCGCAACCGTCACGCACCACGATCCACCGCAACCCCTGGGTGCAGATCCCGTCGCTCAGCGAGATGATCCGCGTGTACGAGTCGGCCATGGAGCCGCTCCGCCCGTCGCCGGTGATCGCGATCGCGCTCAACACGTTCGACCTCGACGATCGCGCGGCACGCGAAGCCATCGAGCGCGCTCGCGCGGAGACGGGACTGCCCGCGACCGATCCGGTGCGCTACGAACCACTCGTCATCGCCGAAGCCATTGCGGCGTTTCACGTGGAGCGCGTCGCTGAACGGGTCGCGGAGCGCACGATTTTGATCCCGCCCGCAACATTCGGGTGACACGCGATGGGTGGCACGGTCACATCGTGTCGCCCATGATGAAACCACGACTCCTCTCGGTGGCGCGCGCGTGCGCCGAAATCTCCGCGGGTGTTCCCGGACGCTGCGCCATCAGTGTCCGCGTGCTCGACGACATCACGTTGCGCATTCACGCCGGCGAGCTGCTGCTCGTGCACGCGCCGGAGGCGCTTGCCCAGTCGATGTTGCTCGCCGCCCTGGCTGGTCGAGAGCACACGCCTCGCCATCGATACGTGCGCTCGGTGCGCGACGCCGCGCCGGGACTGCGGATTCGTCGCGCGGCGCTACCGGCCGACGCCGTGCCCGAAATCCTGCGGGGGTGGCAGGACGCGTACGTGCCCTCGAGCGCGCCCACCTCGCGCACGCTGTACTTGCTGCGCGCCTCACGCGACGGCGCGGTCACGCGGCGCGAGGCCGCCGAATGGCGGCAATGGGGCCGGCACGCTCATGAACGACGTGACGGCATCGTGATCGCCGGTGCACCGCCGGTCGTACGCATCGACCACGATCCTCACCGACGGCCGGTGCGCGCCGCGTATGAGCCACGCGCGGACTACGCGCCGGGTACCTCCGCAACGACCTCCCGCACCATTCGCCGGCTCGAACTGCGAGCGGGGCGCCTGCACGATGTGCAGACGCCCCGCCGATACGCCACGAACGCCCAGCGACTTACTGGCGACCCAGTGCCTCGCCCGTGGTCTGCGCCCGATAAAAGCGACGCTCACGCGCCGATCGCTTGCCGTCCATCGGCCACAGCGTGGACTGAATCATGATGCCGCGCATCCGGCGCGTGTGCTCCGGCGCCGGCACCGTGTACGACGTGCCCACGCGCGCGGCCTCGGGCGCGGCCGGCTCGCCGATGTACTGCGCCTGCCACGTACCCAGCTTCACGAGGCCGTCGGGCTTCTGCATGATGAACACGCGGCCAACCACCGGTTCGCCGTTGATGATCGTCTGACCCGTCACCGGGTCAACGGGCCAGGTGCCCGTCGCCTGAGGCGTCGGCGCCGCGGGCGCCTGCGTCAGCATCATGCTGTCCGGCATCGCCATCGAGTCGGCCACCGCCGTCGTGTCCGTGAGCGTCGTGCTGTCGGCCAGCAGCGAGTCGGTGGGGGCGATGGCGGCCGGCGCGGTGGTCGGCGGTGCGGGCGTCTGCGCGGGGGCGGTCGACGGCGGTGCCGACGGCGGAGTGGCCTGCTGCCCACCCTGACTGCGCGCCGCCATGGCGACCGCCACGAGGGCGCCGATGCCGACAACGGTGGACACGCGCGAGCTCAGGCGCGGACGATTCTGACGAGGCTTCATGGAGACGGTCCGGTTAAGGTGGGGGAGCAACATGGGTGACTTACCTTCTACATTCAACGAACGCAAGAATTCGTCGGGAGATCCCGACGAAATGCCGCACCACGACCGCCTTCACGCCGATGCCAGAATTCCGCCTGTACAACACGCTCGCGCGCCGCGTTGAGCCGTTCGCACCCGCCGATGGACAAACGGTGCGTATGTACACGTGTGGACCGACGGTCTACAACCCGGCGCACCTTGGCAATTTCCGGACGTTCCTCTTCGAGGATCTGCTGCGGCGCGTCATTCGGCTCGCCGGCTGGCAGGTCGAACAGGTGATGAACCTGACCGACGTCGACGACAAGATCATCCGGAAGGCGGCCGCCACGGGCGCGAACATTCTCGACGTGACGGAGCCCTTCACCGAGCTCTTTCATCGCGACCGGCGTTACCTCCGCATCGAAGATGCCGAGCGCTACCCGAAGGCCACCGAGCATATCCCCGAGATGATCGCGCTCGTGGAGCGTCTCGTCGCCAACAGCGTGGCGTATATCGCCGAGGATGGCTCGGTCTACTTCGCCATCGATCGCTTCCCCGATTATGGCAAGCTGTCGCAGCTCGACAAGCGCGAGATCCGCGCCGGCGCTCGGGTTGCACAAGACGAATACGCCAAGGAAAACGCGCAGGACTTCGCCCTCTGGAAAGCGGCCAAGCCCGAAGACGAAGCCACCGGCGCCGCCTGGGATTCGCCCTGGGGCCGCGGGCGCCCCGGCTGGCACCTCGAGTGCTCCGCCATGGCCATGAAATACCTTGGCGAAACCTTCGACCTCCATGCCGGCGGCATCGATCTCATCTTCCCGCACCACGAAGACGAAATCGCCCAATCGGAGGCCGCCACCGGCAAGCAGTTCGCGCGCTGCTGGTGCCACGGGGAGTTCCTCCTCACCGACGGCGCCAAGATGGCCAAGCGGGTCGGTAACGTGGCCAACGTGGTCGAGATGCGCGATCAGGGCATCAGTGGCACCGTGTACCGCCACTTCGTCTTCAACGCCCACTACCGCAAGCAGCTCAATCTGGGCGACGACTCGCTCGAGCAGTCGCGCGCGGCCGTCAATCGGATCGGCGCGTTCGCCTTGCGGCTCTCCGAGGCGACCACCGGCACCGCGGCGCTGGCCGATGCGGCCACGCGGGCCGAGAAGGCGTTTCTCGAGGCGTTGTTCGACGACCTCAACGCCCCGGAGGCCTTGGCCGCGCTGTTCACCTTCATCAGCGAAGCCAACAAGGAACTGGACGACGCCGGCACCGACTTGCCGGCGTTGGAGCGCGCGCGGGCGGCCTTCCGGCTCATGGACAGCGTCCTCGACCTCGTGCCGGAGCAAAACGTCGACGAGGAACTGGCCGCGTGGGTTGAGGAGCGACTGGGCGCCCGCCGGGCCGCCCGCGAGCGCCGGGACTTCGCCGCGGCTGACGCGGCGCGCGCCGAACTCACCGCCCGCGGCATCCTCATCGAGGACGGCCCCGAGGGGACGCGCTGGCGGAAGGGGTGAACACGGAAGCAATCCGAACGGGGCTGCTTGAATTCGGGGCCCCGTCGGATTATCCTGCTCGTCTTGTCCGGAGTGGGCAGTACGCCCGTTCTGCTGACGTAGCTCAGTTGGTAGAGCAGCTGATTTGTAATCAGCAGGTCGTCGGTTCAATCCCGACCGTCAGCTCTTTCAAAGCTCGGCAGCCGCGCCCGCCATGGCGCGTCGGAGAGGGCCCCGGTGAGGTACTCAAGTGGCCAACGAGAACAGACTGTAAATCTGTCGGCGCAAGCCTTCGAAGGTTCGAATCCTTCCCTCACCACTGCAGGACCGCTGACGTGTTCAGCGGGTAGCATCGGAGAACGCGGGAGTAGCTCAGTTGGTAGAGCGCTAGCCTTCCAAGCTTGATGTCGCGGGTTCGAGTCCCGTCTCCCGCTCTGCGAAGAACATCGTCAATGCACCACGACAACCGCCGAATCCATGCGCATGGGTCCGGCGGTTTGTTGTTCCGGCCGTTTGTTGTTCCGGCGAAGCCACGGACAACGCCAAAGCACGACGCAAGGGGTTGCCGATGACCTCGAATTCGTCTACGCTTAGAGTCTGACGGTCAGAGTAATCCTTCGGGGTTGCCCACACCGTGCGCAGGTCGCTCACATAGCTCAGTCGGCAGAGCACATCCTTGGTAAGGATGAGGTCACCGGTTCGATCCCGGTTGTGAGCTCTCAACGAAGCCCCCGTAACCACTCCGTGGTTGTGGGGGCTTCGTGTTCCGCCGCACGCGCCGGTTCATTGACATAGGGGGGCCGGGGTATCTCACTATCCTGCACGGCCCCCTCGCGTTGGCCTCCTCATCCCCGGAGCGACACGGATGTCCGATACGCCCCTCCCCGCGTCCGCTGCGCTGGCCCACGCCGCAGGCTGCGGCTGCGCAAGCCACGATGAAACCGGCCGGAAGGCGCTCGCCGTCGACCCCGACACCAAAGCCCGCAATCTCACGCGGCTCCGCCGTATCGAAGGGCAGATACGCGGCTTGCACAAAATGGTGGAAGACGATCGCTACTGCGCCGACATCCTGACCCAGATCTCCTCGGCGCACGAAGCACTGCGGTCCGTTGGCCGCGAGCTCATGCGGAATCACCTCAAGCACTGCGCCGCCTCGGCGATCGCCGCCGGTGGTGCCGAGCGCGATGCCATGTACGACGAACTGGTCGACATGATGTACAAGCACAGCCGATGATGACGGCGCGCACGCTGTGCCAAATCGCTGGTGCGGTATTGCTCTCCGCGCCGCTACTCGCTCGCGCCCAGTCGACACCCGCACCCGTCACCGCGCTGCGCTTCGGTGCGATGGCCGACCCGTCGGGACGCTCGACGAAAAACGTCACGATTCTCGTACAGGCCGACACCGTGCTGCGCGTCGGCACCGGGACCGCCATGATCCCAAAGGGCGCGACGATCGTCGATCTGCGTCGCTACACGGCGATCCCCGGTCTCATCGACGTGCACACGCACATGACGTTCGTACGCGACAAGGCCAATCCGCTCGTGAATAGCGCGCGCTCGCGCGATTCCGTCATTGCCGCGGCCGCCACCAACCTGCGGCGCACGCTCGAAACCGGTGTGACCACGGTGCGCGATCTCGGCGCCAGCAACTACGCCGACATCGGCATTCGCGATGCCGTGAACAGCGGGGCGATGA